>WHTX01000384.1 GCA_009377505.1 Acidimicrobiia bacterium | reverse complement strand
CACGCCGGCACGTCGCCGCCCTCGGCGAGCTGACCGGCTGGGACGCCCGGCACGCCGACGTGGTCGTCGGCACCTCGGCGGGCTCGATCGTGGGGGCGATGCTCAGGGCGGGCGTCGGGCCCGCCGACTTGTTCGCCCGTTCCGTGGGCGCGCCCCTCTCTGCCGAGGCGGCGGCCCTCTTCAGCGGCGCCTCCTGGCCGCGCCTCGGCCCCGCCGACGCCGCCGGCCCCCGGACGTGGGCGCCCCTGGGCGACCCGGCCCGGTTGCTGGCCCGCAGCGTCTGGGCGCCGGGCCGGACGAGCGCGGGGGCCATCCTGGCCGCCGCCCTGCCCGCGGGGCGCATCCCCAACGAGCCCCTCGCCCAGGCCGTGCGCCACCTTTATCGGCGAGGTGGCGGCCGCTGGCCCGACGCTGCCCTCTGGGTGTGCGCGGTGCGGGTGGCCGACGGGGCCAGGGTGGTGTTCGGGCGTGACGGGACGGCCGACCTCGGCGCCGCCGTCGCCGCGTCCTGTGCCATCCCCGCCTACTACCGGCCGGTCGGGATCGCCGGGGCGGACCACGTGGACGGCGGCGTGCACTCGCCCACCAATGCCGACGTGGTCGGCGACCTCGACCTCGACCTCGTGCTCGTGTCCTCGCCCATGAGCGGGACCACGGCCGGAGTGCCGCTCGGGCTCGAGGGCCAGATCCGGGCCCTGTTCTCCGCCGGGCTGCGGCGCGAGGTGGCCCGCGCCCGCCGCCGGGGCGTGCCCGTCGTGCTCTTCGAGCCGAACACCGCCGACAGGCGCGCCATGGGGCCCGACCCGATGGACGGGGCCCGCCGGGAGCCGGTGGCCCGCCAGGCCCGCAGCTCGGCTGCTGACCTGCTGGCGCGGACCGACGTCGCCCCCCTCCTGGCCGCCCTGCGCCCCTCGGCCTGACGCGCCGGCACCGGGGGCGACGGCGTTCTGAGGTCGGGCGCCGGCGGTACCCTCGTCCCATGAGCGGTCGGGCCCTGTCGGCGTTGGTCCTCGCAGCCGGTCCCGGGTCGCGCATGCGCTCGAGCCGGCCCAAGTCGCTGCACCTGCTCTGCGGCCGTCCGATGCTGCTCTACGTGCTCGATTCGCTGGGCTCCGTCGACGTGGCCCGCACGGTGGTGGTCATCGGCCCGGGCGCCGAGCGCATCACCAAACGGGTGGGTGAGGACGCCCCCGACCTCCACGTCGACTTCGTCGAGCAGCTCCACCCCCGGGGCACCGCTGATGCGGTGGCCGCCGGGCTGTCGGCCCTGCCCGACGAGGACCCCGGCGATGACGACGTGCTCGTGCTCGCCGGCGACTTGCCCCTACTCAGCCCAGCCACGGTGGCGGGCCTCGTCGAACGCCACCGCAGCGCTGACTCGGCCTGCACGCTGCTCGTGGCCCGGGGCACTCCCGAGCAGCTCGGAGACCGGAGCCGGGTCGTCCGGGGCCGGCGGGGCACGATCATGCACCTGCGCCGGCCCGACGAGCCCGGGGTGCTCGACGAGCTCGACCTGCTCGACGTGCTCGACGAGGTGGGCCTGCCAGGCGAGCTCGCTCCGGGCGAGGCCACCGACCTGCGGGCCGAGCCAGCCGGGACGGCCGAGCCAGCCGGGGAGGACGGGGCCGCGGGGGAGAACGAGGCGGCCGAGGCCGCGGTGCTCGTGTGCTGCTTCCGACGGTCGAGCCTCGGGCCGGCGCTCCGGCGGATCGTCCCCGACCCCTTCGACGGTGAGTACCGCCTCTTCGACGTGATCGAGGTCCTCGACCGCGCCGGCTACCCCGTAGGCAGCCACGAGGCCGACCTCACGGAGGTGGCCGAGGTGGCCGACCGGGCCCGCCTCGCCGACGTCGAGGCCGAGCTCCGCCGCCGCTTGAACCTGGGTTGGCTCCGCGCCGGCGTGACCTTCGTCGACCCGGTCACCGCCTACGTGGACGCCACCGTCGAGCTCGGCCGGGACGTCACGATCTTCCCCAACACGCTGCTCCAGGGGCGGACTGTGGTGGGCGAGGGCGCCGAGATCGGCCCCGACACCCGGCTTGTGGACTGCGCGGTGGGCGCCCGCGCCCGCGTCGAGCGCACCACCGGGCGCGACGCCGAGGTCGGCGCCGGTGCCACGGTCGGGCCCTTCGTCGCCCTCGAGCCCGGCGCCCAGGTGCCCCGTGACGGCCGCGTCCCCCCCTTCACCACGGTGCGTGAGCTCTGAGCGACCCACGGGCGCCCGAGCGGGGGGCGAGGCGGTTCTGTCCGCCTCGGTCGTGCACAGCCCGGCCGCAGCGGCCAAAGTGGGGCGGGTCAGGTGGAGCGACCCCGGGGGTACCGAAGTGGCGGAGAGCATCGACGTACCAGCCCGCAAGCGGCTGCACCTGGTCGCGGGGCGGTTCAACCGCGCCCTGACCGACGAGATCGGCCGGCACCTCGACGTCGAGCTCACCGAGGCCAACGTGGCCACCTTCGCCAACGGCGAGATCCACTGCCGCTACGGCGACTCGATCCGCGGCGGGGACGTCTTCATCGTCCAGAGCCACGGCGCCGACGACGCTGGGTCCGTCAACGACGCCCTGATGGAGCAGCTCATCATGGCCGACGCCGCCAAGCGGGCCTCGGCCAAGCGCGTGACCGTGGTCATCCCCTTCTACGGCTACGCCCGCCAGGACCGCAAGTCGGAGGGCCGCGAGCCGATCACCGCCCGCCTCGTGGCCAACCTGTTCGAGACGGCGGGCGCCAAGCGCCTGGTCTCCGTCGACTTGCACTCGGGCCAGATCCAGGGCTTCTTCAACGGGCCGGTCGACCACCTGACGGCCATGCCGGCTCTCGCCGCCTACATCTCCGAGCTGGGCGAGGACGTGATGGTCGTCTCGCCGGACGCCGGCCGGGTGAAGTCCGCCGAGCGCTACGCCAGCTACCTGCACGCCGGCCTGGCCATCGTCTACAAGCGCCGCACCAAGGGCGAGAAGAACTCCGTCGAGGCCCTGGCCGTCGTCGGTGACGTCGAAGGCCGCACCTGCATCCTCATCGACGACATGATCGACACGGCGGGCACGATCGTCTCCGCCGCCGAGCAGCTCAAGGCGGCAGGCGCCGCTCGGGTGCTGGCCGCCGCCACTCACGGCGTGCTCTCCGGCCCTGCCATCGACCGCCTCAAGAACTCGGTCATCGAGAAGGTGGTCATCACCGACACGCTGCCCCTTCCCCCCGAGAAGCAGATCGACAAGATCGAGGTCGTGTCGGTGGCGGCGATCCTGGCCAAGGCCATCCGCGCCGTGTTCGAGGACGCCTCGGTGAGCGAGCTCTTCGACGGCACGAACCTCAGCTGAGCGCCCCGACACGCGCCGCGGCGATGGGATAGGCTTTCTCGCTGTTTGCCGTGCCGTGCGATGACGCGGCGCCTTGTGCCGTGCGGTGATACCGCCGCCGCCGTTCTCCTGCAGGAGCACCACCGATGCCTGACGTGCTGACCGCCCACACCGGGCGCGAGACCGGCTCCCGCTCCGCGGGCCGCTTGCGCCGCGAGGGCCGGGTGCCCGCCGTCGTCTACGGGCTGGGCATGGACCCGGTGCCCGTGGCGCTCGACTGGGTCGAGCTCCGCAAGGTGCTCGTCGCCGGCGGGACGTCGAGCCCGGTCCGCCTGGCCGTGGGGGGCACCGAGCACCTCACGGTCATCCGCGAGCTGCAGCTCCACCCCATCCGGCGCGACGTGCTGCACATCGACTTCTTCGCCATCGACCCCGATCTCCCGGTGACCATCTCCGTGCCCCTGGTGCTCGCCGGCCTCGAGGAGGGCGACGAGGCGGCCGACATCATGCTGGCCGTGCACGAGGTCGAGGTCACCGCCAAGCCCAACCAGCTCCCCTCCGAGGTCGCGGTGGACGCCGGCGCGGTCCGCGAGGCGGGCTCGCTCACCGTGTCCGACCTCAGCCTGCCGGCCGACGTGCTCGCCGCCGGGGACCCCGAGCTCGTCGTGGTCACCATGTGTCCACCGAGGAGCTCGCCCTCGAGGAGGAGCTCGAGGAGGGCGCCGAAGCGGCCGAGGGCGAGGAAGGTGCCGAGGCCGAAGCGGCGCCCGAGGGAGGCGCGGGCGACGCTGCCGAGCCGGGGGGCGGCCAGGGCGCCGAGGCCGAGTAGCCGCTGCCGTCGAGGAGTTGGGCGCCGACCGGGAGGCTGCTGTGGGAGTGCTGCGGCGGAGCCGGGACGCGCCGCGCCGGGGCGAGCCCGCAGCCCTGCTCGTCGTCGGCCTGGGCAACCCGGGGGCCGAGTACGCCCGTAGCCGCCACAACGTCGGCGCCTCCGTCGTCCGGCGCCTGGCCGAGCGCCACGGGGCGACGCTGCGCAGCGGCAAGGAGCTGGCGCTGTCCACCGAGGTGCGCATGGACGGCGACCGGGTGGCCCTCGCCTTCCCCCAGACGTACATGAACGACTCGGGCCGCTCCGTGCAGCTCCTCGTGCGCCGCCACGGCATCGAGGACCTGGAGCGGCTCGTCGTCGTGCACGACGAGCTCGACCTCCCGCCGGGCACGTTGCGGCTCAAACGGGGAGGCGGCCTGGCCGGGCACAACGGCCTGC
>WHTX01000035.1 GCA_009377505.1 Acidimicrobiia bacterium | reverse complement strand
CGCGACGCCGGCCGGCGGGAGCGGCTCAGGTCGACGGTGGCCATGCGCTCGACACGCTGGCAGCTCCATCCGCCGGGGCGCAACGCGGTGGCGGCGAGCCGGGCCGGTGGGCGGGCGAACGCGGTCGCGGGCGAACGCGGTGGCGGCGAGCCCGCCGGCCGGTGATCATCGCGGCGTGCTCGAGATCCTGCCCCTGGGAGCGGTCGACCCCGAGGCGGTCATCCGCCAGGACGAGCGCGCCTTCGGGTTCCGCTACGACCGTGTGAGCCGGCCCGTGGCCCGGGCCGACGTGGCCGACATGCGGGGTTGGGCGGCCGTCGACCGGGGCGAGGTAGTGGCCTTCGTCGGGGCCCGGCCCTGCGAGGTGACGCTGCCCGGGGGGTGCCCGGTGGCCGCCGCCGGGGTGACCTGGGTGTCGGTAGCCGCCACCCACCGTCGGCGGGGGATCGCCTCGCAGCTCATGGGCAGGATGCACGCCGAGGCGCTCGAGCGCGGGGAGCCCCTCGCCGTGCTCATCGCGTCGGAGGGGGGTATCTACGGCCGCTTCGGCTACGGGGTGGCGACCTGGCGCCGGGTCGTCCGCCTCGACCGGCGCGCCGCGGGGCTCGCCACCCCCTTCGAGGACCCGGGACGCGCCCGCTACGTGGAGGGCGCTGCGGCGCTCGACGCCTGCCGGGCGGCCTACGAGCGCTACCGAGTGGCCCAGCCTGGGGCGGTGAGCCGTCGGGAGCCGTGGTGGCAGCGGGCCGTGGCCATGAAGACGCCGCAGTGGGTGGTGCACGAGGATGGGGACGGGGTGGTCGACGGGTTCACCGTGTACTCGAACGAGCTGCACTGGGACTACGGCCACCCCGCCAGCCGGGTGTCGGTGGACGACCTGGTCACGGCGACTCCCGAGGCGCGTGAAGCGCTGTGGCGGGTGTTGCTGGGCCTCGACCTCGTGGGCACGGTCGAGACGACGTGGCTGTCGCCGGACGACCCCTTGGAATGGCAGCTCGCTGATCGCCGGGCGCTGCGGACGGTGGAGGTGCTCGACGGCATGTGGGCGTGCCCGCTCGACGTGGCCGTAGCGCTCGGCGCCCGGCGCTACTTGGCTGGCGGCACGCTCGTGCTCGAGGTGGAGGGGGCGCGGTTCCGCCTCGATGCGGGGGAGGGTGGCGCCGAGGCGTGCCCGACGGGCTCCGAGGCCGACCTGGTGCTCGGCCGGGGGGCACTGGGCTCGATCCTCTTCGGTGGTGTCCGGCCGACAGTGCTCGTGGCGGCACGGCGGGTGGTCGAGCGCGTGGCCGGTGCGGCCACCGTGGCTGACCGGATGTTCCTGGGCGAGCGGATGCCGCACTGCAACACGGCGTTCTGAGCGGGGCGCCGCCGGGCCGCCGGCGCAGGGCGCGGGACCCGTCCGCCCGGCCCGGCCCGTCGATTCGCTGTCGATTCGCCGGAGGTGGCTCGAGCGGGCGGGCGCAGAGCTGTGACCAGGTATAACGCAACGAGCGGGGCGAGCCACGCCGCCCCCGGGGGAGTCGCAGCGAATCGACGGCGATTCGCTGCGGATCAGGCGGCGCGGGGCTCAGGGTCGGCTTCGAGGGCGTCGATCAAGGCGAGGGCGGCCTCGGCGATCACCGTTCCCGGCGGGAAGATGGCCTTCGCCCCCGCCTCGAGCAGGCGTGTGTAGTCCTGGGGAGGAATGACGCCGCCCACGACGATCAGGATGTCGCTACGGCCCAGCGCTTCGAGCTCCGCCTTGAGCTCGGGCACGAGGGTCAGGTGCCCCGCCGCCAGGGACGACACCCCGACGACGTGCACATCGGCCTCGACGGCCTGGCGGGCCACCTCGGCCGGTGTCTGGAAGAGCGGCCCGATGTCCACGTCGAAGCCCAGGTCAGCGAACCCTGTGGCGATCACCTTCTGGCCGCGGTCATGGCCGTCCTGGCCCATCTTGGCGACGAGGAGCCGCGGCCGGCGCCCCTCCTCGGCGGCGAAGGTCTCGACCCGGGCGCGGGCGCCCCGCACGGTGTCGGACTCCTCGCCCACCTCGTTGGAGTACACGCCCGAGATGGTACGGATCGTCGCCTGGTGGCGGCCCCACACCTTCTCGAGCGCCTCGGAGATCTCGCCCACCGTGGCCTTGGCCCGGGCCGCGCCCACCGCGAGGGCCAGCAGGTTCCCCTCGCCCCGGTCGGCACTGGAGGTCAGCGCGTCGAGGGCGGAGCGCAGCGCTTCGGGGTCCCGCTCGGCCCGCAATCGGTCGAGCTTGGCGAGCTGGGCCTGGCGGACGGCCGAGTTGTCGACCTTGAGGACGTCGAGGTCCTCCTCCCGGTCGAGGCGGTACTTGTTCACGCCGACCACGGTCTGGCGCCCGCTGTCGATGCGGGCCTGGGTGCGAGCCGCCGCCTCCTCGATGCGGCCCTTGGGCACGCCGGCCTCGATGGCCGCGGCCATGCCCCCCATCGCCTCCACCTCCTGGACGTGGCCCCAGGCCGCCTTGGCCAGCTCGTAGGTGAGCCGCTCGACGTAGAAGGACCCACCCCAGGGGTCGATGACACGTGTCGTGCCCGACTCCTGCTGCAGCACGAGCTGGGTGTTGCGGGCGATGCGGGCGGAGAAGTCGGTCGGCAGCGCCAACGCCTCGTCGAGGGCGTTTGTGTGCAGGGACTGGGTGTGGCCCTGCGTGGCGGCCATGGCCTCGACGCAGGTGCGGACGACGTTGTTGTAGACGTCCTGCGCGGTGAGGGACCAGCCCGAGGTCTGGCTGTGGGTGCGCAGGGACAACGACTTGTCGTTCCCGGGTGAGAACCCCTTCACGAGCTTGGCCCAGAGCAGGCGGGCCGCCCGTAGCTTGGCCACCTCCATGAAGAAGTTCATGCCGATGGCCCAGAAGAAGCTGAGCCGGGGGGCGAAGGCGTCCACGCCCAGCCCGGCGGCCATCCCGGCGCGCAGGTACTCCACCCCGTCTGCCAGCGTGTAGCCCAGCTCGAGGTCGGCCGTCGCGCCCGCCTCCTGCATGTGGTAGCCGGAGATGGAGATCGAGTTGAACTTCGGCATCTCCGTCGACGTGAAGGCGAAGATGTCCGAGATGATCCGCATGCTCGGCGCCGGCGGGTAGATGTAGGTGTTGCGGACCATGAACTCCTTGAGGATGTCGTTCTGGATGGTCCCGCCCAGCTGCTTCGGCGCCACCCCCTGCTCCTCGGCGGCCACGATGTAGAGCGCCATTACCGGCAGGACGGCGCCGTTCATCGTCATGGACACCGTCATCTGGTCGAGGGGGATGCCCTCGAACAGCTGGCGCATGTCGAGGACGGAGTCGATGGCCACCCCGGCCATGCCCACGTCGCCCGCCACCCTGGGGTGGTCCGAGTCATAGCCGCGGTGCGTGGCCAGGTCGAACGCCACGGAGAGGCCCTTCTGGCCGGCGGCGAGGTTGCGCCGGTAGAAGGCGTTGGACTCCTCGGCGGTGGAGAAGCCGGCGTACTGGCGGATCGTCCACGGCTGGTTCACGTACATAGTCGAGTAGGGCCCGCGCAGGAACGGCGCCACCCCCGGGTACGTCTGGAGGAAGTCCAGGCCGTCGATGTCCGTGGCGCTGTAGGCCGGGCGCACGAGGATCCCCTCGGGGGTCTCCCACGTGAGCGCGTCGGGCTGCTTGGAGGTCTCGGCCTCGACGGCCTCGGCCCAGCGGCCCAGGTCGGTGGCCCCGCTCGGCCGCCCCAGCTCGATGCCGGTGAAGTCGGGAAGGGTCGTCACTGCGCTACCCCCAGCGTCTCGAGCGCCCGACGGAGCACGTCCAGCACATCAGATCCCATGGCCACGAACTCGTCCACCCCGGCGGCCTCGAGCCCGGCCCTGGCCTCCCCCGGCGCGCCGGCCAGGTACAACCGCTCGGCGCCGGCTGCCTTCAACGCCCGCGCCGTCGCCTCGCCGAGCTCGGCGTAGACGGCGTCGGAGGAGCAGATGACGGCCAGGCGGGCGCCGCTGGCCGCATAGGCCGCGGCTGCCTCGTCGGGCGAGGCGAACCCGTCGTTGCCGATGGCCCGGATGCCGCCGGCCTCGAAGAGGTTCCTGGCGAATCCGGCCCGGGCCGTGTGGGTGGCGACGGGCCCGAGGTTGGCGAGGAAAGCGGTCGGCGGCTCGTTCGCCCGGTCGGCGGCGTCGCGTAGCGCCTCGAAGGGGGCGGCGAGGCGGCGGAGGGGGAAGGCGCCCTCGGTGCTGTAGGCGTGGGCCGTCGTGCCGCCGTCGGCCTCGCCCGCGCGACCTCCCTCGGGCGGCCCGGCGGGCCTGGTGAGGGGCATCTCGTCCAGGTGGGGGAACTCGCTCACCCCGGTCAGGGGCTGGCGCCGGTTGGCTAGGTCGCCCAGTCGGGCTTGCCAGGCCTCGTCCACCTCGGCGGCGGCCGAGCCCGAGGCCAACGCCGCGGCCATCCCGCCCGCCGCCTCGATGCCCTGGAACCGGCGCCACGCCTCCTGGGCGAGGGTCTCGGTGAGGGACTCGACGAGGTAGGAGCCGCCCCCGGGGTCGAGCACCCGGGCCAGGTTGGTCTCCTCGAGCAGGATCAGCTGGGTGTTTCGGGCGAGGCGGCGGCCGAGGTCGTCGGGCAGGCCGATGGCCCAGTCGAAGGGCAGGACGGTGACGCTGTCCGCGCCCGCCGCGCCCCCAGCGAAGGCTGCCAGGGTCGAGCGCAAGAGGTTCACCCAGGGGTCACGCCGGGACAGCATGGCCGCGGCGGTGACGACGTCGAGGTGGGCCGCCCGGGCGTCTTCGGAGGCGCCGCAGGCCTCGGTCACCCGGTCCCAGCAGCGTCGTGCCGCCCGCAGCTTGGCCATGGTGAGGAACTGGTCGGCCGTGGCCGTGAACCGGAAGGCGACCTGTGCCGCCGCCTCGTCGATCGCCAGCCCTGCGCCGGTCAGGCTGCGGAGGTAGGTGACGCCCGAGGCCAGGGCGAAGGCAAGCTCCTGGCCGGCGGTGGCCCCGGCGTCGGCGTACACGGTGACGTCCACCCGGGCCGTCCGCACCTGGGGGTAGCGGCTGGCGAGGCGTTGCCCCAGAGCGCCCAGAGCAGCGAGGGCGGCGGCGGTGACGGCGTGGCCGGACCGGGCCGCGTCGGCGATGGGGTCGGCCCCGATCTGGGCAAGGGCAGCGCTCGGGGGCACCTCCCGGCGCCTCCACAGCTCCTCGAGCATCCCCGCGGCCTCGGGGGCCCTCGGCCCGGCATCGAGCACGATGGGGGCGAGGTCGAGGTAGACGCCGGCGAGGGCGCGCTCGAGGTCCTCCACCGACTGGACGGGCAGGGCGCCCGGGGCGATGCGCAACGTGATCGAGGTCACGCCCCGGTCGAGGTCGGCGAGGATGGCTTCGTTCGCGGCGTCGAGGGAGGGCTGGGCGTACACCTGGCGGACGTCCCACCCCTCCGTGGTGCGGGCACCCGCCGAGCCGCCCCGGGTGAAGGGCGCCAGGCCGGGCAGCCCGCCCGGGTCGGCGGCGGGGAGGTCCTCCGCGGTGTAGAGGGGCTCGATGCGCAGGCCGTCGGCGGTGCGCGACACGAGCTTGCGGTCGAAGGGCGCGCCGGCCAGCACCTGGTCCACCAGGGCGAGCCACTGCTCGCGGGTTGGGGTGGGGAACTCGGCCCCGAGTGCGAGGTCCTGCTGCACAGCCACGACCGCCGATCGTACGAGCCCCGTCGGGCGCGGGGCGAACGAGGGGTCAGCCACGTTCGAGGTTGCGGACGATCTCGGGTACCCGGGCGTGCCAGTAGGCCTCGATCTCGGCTTGGGCGAGGGGTAGCGAGGGATCCTCGGGCACGTCGGAAAGGTCGGCGAGGTAGGCGAGGATGGTGGCGATGGCCTGGTCGGGCACAGCGGGCTGGAAGCGCTCGACGAAGAGCGCCAGGCCCTCCTCGGCGTAGCGGTGGCCCTGGGTCTCGATGCAGAGCAGGTCGAAGTAGTCCCGCAGCTCGGGCCGGTCCACCACCACCTGGAGCTTCATGGCCAACAGGTCACCGAGGCCCGAGATGCGCAGGCCCTCGACCACGGTCGCCGGCTCGATCCGTCGGTGGCCCGGCGGGCACAGCAGCTGCACCTTCGTTCGGCTCATCAGCACGTCGATGCCGAGGTTGCGGCGGGCTGTGACCTGCACGGGGGCGAGCTGGGCCAGCGCGGCCACGACCTCGTCGAGGTCAGTCGGCGCCTCGAAGCACAGGTCGAGGTCGCGGCTCAGGCGGTGCTGGAGGTGCACGGCCACGGCCGTCCCGCCGATCAGGTAGGCGTTGGGCGGCAGCACCCGCCGGGTGAGCAGCCACATGGCGCACGTGTCGGCCGGGAGCACGGCGGCCAGCCACGGGGGGAGCCGCTCGGGCGGCGCCGCCATCAGAGGGGCGTGGCGGGCGCCATGGCGTTGGCCGGGGCGATGGCGGCCTCGGCGCCGGCGAGGAGCCGGGCTAGCTGCGCACGGCGGGGGTCGAGGCCCCGGCCGCCGGCCGCCGCTCGCAGGTGCTCGGGGCCCAGGTGGCGGGCCAGCCACCCGAGGGCCTGGCAGTCGTTGCTTCGCAAGATGCGGCTGGCCACGTAGGTGCCGTGACGTTCGAGGTCGACGCAGCCCAGCTCGACGTTCCAGAACAGGTGGGCCAGCCGTGAGGGCAGGCGGGCCAGCGAGGGGCTCGGGGCCGTGCAGGAGGCGCTCGTGTGGCTGCCGACCTCGGCGGCCACCGTGTGCCAGGCCGGGGAGCACCAGTCGATCGTCCAGACGGCGACGGTCCGCGGGGTGCCCTCGGCCACCCGGTCCTCGCGCCGCCGCACGATGCCGGCGGCCTCCAGCCGGCGCAGCGAACGGCTGGCGCAGGAGTGGCTCCGACCGGCGGCCTTGGCGACGGCCCGGGCCGAGCGCAGCCCGAAGGGGCGACGCGACAGGGCGGCTGCCACAGCGAGGTCGGTCGTGCCGAGCTGCGTGGCTGCGCTCGCACCCGACGCCGCCGCGGCGCCGAGCTGCGCCGGTCCACCCATGACCATGCCGTTACGGTAGCACCACGGTCTTGTTTCGTTCGTGACGCGGCGAGGAAGCGGGGCGCTCGGGGGCGGCGGAGGGCGCTCGCCTACGCTGCTGCGTGCACGGTTGCGTGCACGGTGCAGACGAGGTGAAGGGCCGGGGTGCGCGAGGTGGCGACGGGCGAAGACGAGCAGGTGGCAACCAGCGAGCGGGCCCTCGGCGGCTCCCTCGAGGAGCAGCGCGCCATCCGCTCGGCCAAGGTCGACGCACTGCGACGATCCGGTGTCGACCCCTACCCCGACCGGTTCGAGCGCACGGCCACCTCGGCCGAGCTGAGGGCCCGCTACGAAGGCCTCGACGCCGACCAGGCCACCGGCCAGGTGGAACGGGTGGCCGGCCGGGTGTTGCTCGTCCGGCGCATGGGCAAGCTCCAGTTCCTGACCCTGCGGGACGTCGACGGGCCGATCCAGCTCTTCGTGTCGAAGGCAGTCATCGGCGAGGAGGGCTTCGCCGCCGTCGCCGACCTCGACCTCGGCGACTGGGCCGGCGCGGAGGGCGAGGTCGTCACCACGAAGACCGGCGAGCTGTCCGTGAAGGCCACGGCGGTGACGTTGCTCGCCAAGGCACTCCGCCCGCTGCCCGACAAGTGGCGGGGCCTTTCCGACCTCGACACGCGGTTCCGCCAGCGCTACGTCGACCTCATCGTGAACGAGGAGGCGCGCCGGGTCTTCGAGGTGCGCCACGCGGTGGTGGCCGCGTTCCGGCGGGTGCTCGACGCCGAGGGGTTCGTCGAGGTGGAGACCCCGGTGCTGCACCTCGAGGCGGGCGGCGCCACGGCCCGGCCCTTCGCCACGCGCCACAACGCCCTCGACGCTGACATGTACCTGCGTATCGCGCCGGAGCTCCACCTGAAGCGGCTGGTGGTGGGGGGGATGGAGCGCGTCTACGAGATCGGGCGCGTCTTCCGCAACGAGGGGCTCTCGCCCCGCCACAATCCCGAGTTCACCATGCTCGAGGTGTACCAGGCGCTCGGGAACCACGAGGACATGATGCGCCTGACGGAACGGCTGATCGCCGGGGCGGCCGAGGCAGCGCGGGGGACACTGTTGATCGACGGGGTCGACCTCACCCCGCCTTGGCCGCGCCGCCGGGTGAGCGACCTCGTGGCCGAGCACACCGGGCACGAGCTCACGGTGCACACGCCTCTGCACGAGGCCCGCGCCGTCTGCGACGCCCTCGAGGTCGGCTACGAGGACTATTGGGGGGCGGGCCGGCTGCTCTACACGGTCTTCGACAAGCGGGTGGAGGAGCACCTCGACGGCCCGGTCTTCGCCTACGAGTACCCGGCCGAGGTCTCCCCTCTGGCCAAGCCCAACGCCGCTGACCCCGACGTGGTCGACCGCTTCGAGCTGTTCGTCGCGGGGCGCGAGGTGGCCAACGCCTACTCGGAGCTCAACGACCCCGTGCGCCAACGGGCGATGTTCGAGGCCGAGGTGGCCCTCGCCGAGCAGGGCGACCCCGAGGCGCAGCGCACCGTCGACGAGGACTACCTGCGGGCGCTCGAGTTCGGCCTGCCCCCGACGGGGGGGCTCGGGGTGGGTATCGACCGCGTGACGATGCTGATGGCCGGCGTGCCGAGCATTCGTGAGGTGATCCTCTTCCCGGCGTTGCGACCCGAGTCAGGCAGCGGCTCCGCCGTCGAGGTCGGGCAGGTCGGCCAGGTCGGCCAGGTCGGGCAGGTCGGCCAGGTCGGGCAGGGGGACGGCGAGGCGCAGTAGGCCCCGCTGCTTGGCGGGGCGGTAGCTCGGCGCCGCCCGGTAGCGGCCTCGGGCGATGCGCACCGCGTTGCCCCCGTCCGCCTCGTGACCGAGCGCGTCGGCGAGGGCCTTCACTGGCAGCCCGCCGGCAACGCCGAAGCCGTGGAGGTGGAGGAGGGCGTGGAGCTGGCGCAGGGGCAGCGGGCCGCAGCGGGCGAGTAGTCGGAGGCAGACGGCTCGGAGCTGGCGGCCCCAGAGCCAGACGGGGTGCTCGGGCAGCGGGGGGAGCGGGTCGGTGAGGCTGTCCTTTGGCGGGCGCCGCCCACGGGACCAAGTGGCTGGGGGCCAGAGCTCCTCGTCGACGGGCTCGAGCTGCTCGAGGAGGCGGCGGCGGTCCTTCGCCAGGGCGGCGAGGGCGCGGTCGGTGGCGCGCAGCTCGTCGAGGAGCTGGCGGCGCTGTGCCTCACGGACTGCCCGTTGCTGAGGGTCGAAGATCGCGCTCCTGCGGGTGGGCGAGGTGCGCTTGCGGGTCGCGGCCATGGCTCATGCCTCGGTGGTGGGAGGTGCTGCGAGCGCCGAGAGGTCGGCGCGACCCTGCGGGCATCATGGCGCCGACGTGTGACATCGAAGGGCGCCCAGCCGGCCGTCGAGCCCGTCCCCGACCCTCCGAAACCCTCCAAAGTCGCTTTGACCAGCCTGTTGACCGAACCCAGCGAATCGACGTCGAATCACTGGGGTTGGCGTTCTCGGGTGGAGGGGGCGGGTCGGGGTGGGCCCAGTGCCCCGGGCGACCTGAGGGTGGTCGCCGCTCGGCTGGCCGGGACTAAGTAAGCAGTCAGCCGCCCGGGACGAAGCGGACGACGTAAGCCATGGGCCAGTTCTTGCCAGTAAGTAGGTACCGGCCATCGCCGAGCGCGGCGATGCCGTTGAGCACCTCTTCCGGGCCGCGGGCCGCAGGCCCCAGGCCCGTGGCGTCGACCCGCGCGGCCACCTCGCCGGTCTGGGTGTCGATGCCCACGATCTCGTCCGTCTGCCATACGTTCGCCCACACGAGCCCGGCCTCAGCGTCGCACTCGAGCTCGTTCAAGCGGGCCACCGGCTCGGCCTCCGCAATGACCTGGACCGACCCCCGGGACGCGAGGTCCTCGGGGCCCCGGAAGGTGAGGGTCGCCGATCCGTCGCTCTGGACCAGCCGGTCCCCGCCCGGCTCGTAGCAGAGGCCCCAGCCCTCCCCGTCGACGGTCGCCTCGCCGACGAGGGCGAGGCTCTCCCGGTCCCACATCAGCACCACGCCCTCGCGCCAGGTGAGCTGTACCAGGTGGTCGCCCACCGCGGTCAGCCCCTCGCCGAAGAGGCCAGGCTCGAGCGCCACGTGGCGCAGGACCTCGCCGGTCAGCAGGTCGAGCTCCCGCACGGCCGAGCGGCCGTAGAGCCCGGTGCTCTCGTAGAGCAGCCCGCCGACCACCTCCAGGCCCTGAGTGAACGCGGTGGGGTCGTGCGGCCGTACCTCCACCACTTCTGCCCGCAGCCTGGTGGGTGCGGCCGGCGCCCCGCCGCCGCCAGCCGCGCTGACCCCCGCCGCGCCGCCGCCTTCGCCGCCGCCGCCCTCGCCACTGTTGCCGCAGCCCACACCACCGGCACAGACCACGAGCGCCAACAGGGAAGCCCCGCAGACGCGCACCGCTAACCTCCGCTTCGCACGAGGCCGACGAGACTGACGAGGCCAGCCAGGCCGACCAGGCATTCCAGGAGGTGGCCGATGATCGTGGGCGCCCCGGCCGAGACCAAGACGGACGAGCGCCGGGTGGCGATCACGCCCGCCGGCGTGCTCGAGCTCGCCACCGCAGGTCACGAGGTCATCGTCGAGGCGGGAGCGGGGGAAGGGTCCGGCATCGATGACGAGCAGTATGCCTCCGCCGGCGCCCACCTGGCCGACAGCCCCGAAGAGGTCTACGAGCGAGCGACGCTGATCCTGCACGTCAAGGAGCCCCAGCCGGTCGATCTCGCCCATCTGAGGAAGCACCACGTGCTCTTCACCTACCTGCACCTCGCGGCCTACCCCGAGGTCGCCGACGCTCTCCTCACCTCGGAGACCACTGCCATCGCCTACGAGACGGTCGAGGGGCCCGACGGCGACCTGCCGCTGCTCGCCCCCATGAGCCGCATCGCCGGGCGCATGGCCGTCCAAGCCGGCACCCGGTTCCTCGAAGCTCCCCAGGGCGGCAAGGGCATGCTCGCCGGGGGCATCCCCGGCGTCGCCCGCGCCAGGGTCACCGTCATCGGCGCCGGCGTTGTCGGCTGGCATGCGGTCGACGTGGCCGTCGGCCTCGGCGCCGCCGTCACCGTGCTCGACATCAACACCGATCGACTCGGCCGCGTCGAGCAGATGTGGGGTGGTCGGGTCGAGACCATCCACTCGTCGCGCCACATGGTGGAGCGCCACGTCACGTCGTCCGACCTCGTCATCGGCGCCGTCCTCGTCGCCGGGGACCGTGCCCCGGTGCTCGTCGACGAGCGGACCGTCGCCGCCATGGAGGCAGGATCCGTGCTCGTGGACGTGGCCATCGACCAGGGCGGTTGCTTTGCCACGTCGCGAGAGACCACGCACCACGAGCCCGTCTACGCCGTGCACGGCGTGCTGCACTACTGCGTGGGCAACATGCCCGGCGCGGTGCCCCGCACGTCGACCTACGCCCTCACGAACGCCACCATGCGCTACACCCTGGCCCTCGCCGGCGGGCTGGGCGAGGCGCTGGGACGCCACCCCGAGCTGCGAGGCGGCGTCAACGTGGTCGGCGGGAGGGTCGTGAACCCAATCGTCGCCCACGCCCTCGGCGCCCCGGCCACCGATCTCGAGGACGTCCTCCGCCCTGTCGGCGGAGGCGGATGAAGGAGCCGGGTCAGTGCCTGCTCACCCGGTAAGCTCACGCCGCATGGCGACGACGGTCGATCAGCTCACCTCCTCGGTCTCGATGCCCGCAAACCCCGCGTTCGAGCAGTACTGCGAAGCCATCTACGAGCTGCAGGAAGACGACGTGGACGTGATCCAGGCCCGCATCGCCGAGCGCCTCGGCGTGTCCCGCCCGGCCGTGTCCGAGATGATGCGCCGCCTCGAGGCCGAGTCCCTCGTGACCATGTCGGGCAAGATCGAGCTGACGCCCCTGGGCCTGCGCCTGGCGGAGAGCGTCGTCCGGCGCCACCGCCTCGCCGAGCGCATGCTGACGGACATCCTCGGCATGTCCTGGTCAGAGGCGCACGAAGAGGCCAGCAAGTGGGAGCGGGTGATCTCCCCGGCCGTGGAGGTGGCGCTCAACCGGGTGCTCGGCGACCCGACCACCTGCCCTCACGGCAATCCCATCCCCGGCTCGGCCTACCGGCCGCCGGAGACCGTCGTGCTGTCCGATGTACCCCGGGGCGGCAGTTTCACGGTCACCCGCGTGACCGAGGAGCTCGAGTTCACCCCCGGGCTGCTGGAGTTCCTCGAGTCCGCCGCGGTGGTCCCGGGCAACGCTGGCATGCTCACAGCAGCGTCCCCCGATGGCACGGTCACCGTCGAGATCGACGGCCGCCACGTCGGCATCGGCGCCTTCGCCGCCTCCCGCATCCTCGTCGCCCTGCCCTGACCGGGCTCGGGCCTGCTCAGCGGGCCGTGCCGACGGGGGCCGGGGAGCGCGCTCAGCCCTCGGGGGCGAGCCGCACCTTGAACACGAGTGAGGCGACGGCGGCGAGCTGGGACTGGTCGGCGCTGCGCACCTCGGCCCGCACGAACGCCATCGAGCGCCCGGCCTGTTCGACCCATGCCTCGGCGACGGCGTCCTGCCCGGCGACCACACCGAGGTAGTTGACGGTCAGGCTCACCGTCAGCAGTTCCGGCTGGCGCGGGTAGGACGTCGCCACGGCAGGGATGGCCGCCGTGTCGATGAGGGTGGCGAGCGCACCCCCGTGCACCACCCCCGCGGCCTGGGCCACCTCGGCCCGCGCCGGGAGCCGCAGCCGGGCGTAGCCGGCCCGCACTTCGTCGACGACGAGGCCGACGTGGGTGGGGAAGAAGACCCGCTCGGGCCGGAGGAAGCGCTCCGTCCAGGGCCGGGCATCGGCGTCGGCGAGGGCAGGGTGGCATTGGGCGTTGGGCCAGCTCGAAGGCACGGGCGGCGAGGCTACCGGAAGAGATCGTCGGCCCCGTCCTCCCCCGGTGGCTCGCGGTCCCACGCTCGCACGACGCGGGCCACGTGGCGCGCCAGAGCGGGAGGAGCGAGCTCGGCGACCGCCTCGAGCAGCTCGGCGCTCGGTGGGAAGGCGTCCGCGCACCAGCGAGCGAACATGCCGTCGTCCATCCACGCCGCCACGGCAGGGTCGACCGGAGGCGTGAGCCCGCGGCCCAGGCCGTCGGCGGCGAGCTCGCGCAGCTCGGCCCAGGTGGTCGAGGCGACGGTGTTGCGGGCAAGGTCGGCGAGGTCAGGGCTCGTCGCCGAGAGCAGCGGGGCCAGAGGGTGCAGCGCCGTCGCCTCCGCAGGTCCCATCACCGCGCCGTCGGCCAGCGCCTCGACCACCCTGTCGAGCCAGCACTGCGCCCACAGCTCGCCGACCGGTCGACGTGGCGGGGGCGTCGGCAGCGCCAGGGCCCGCCGGCAGGCGTCGAGCAGGCGCCCTTCGCCCCCCGGGCCCAAGGACCTGGCGGGGCCGTCGTCGTGGCGCAGGGCACAGGCGACGCCGCCCCCGCGGTCCACGAGCAGGGCGACGTTGGCCTCGTAGCGCTCGTCCACGATGTGGGCGGTCGCTGAGGCTACGAGGCCGACGGCCCACCAGTCGCTCGGGGTGGACCAGCCGAGGAGCTCGGCGAGGGGGCCGTCGGGGCCGCTTCGCCGCACGGCGAGCTCGAGCTCGCCGCAGGAGCTGTCCAGCACCCCGAGCAGGGCGCTCATGGGCTCGTCGAGCGCGTCGAGGAGGGACTCGGCCAGTTGGTCGAGGTCGAGGTTGGGTGGTTGGGCGGGCGCCCGGCGGGCGCGGCAGGTGGGGGCCATGGGTGGGACCTCGTGATCCGGTGTGCCGTCAACGGCGACCCGGAGGGAGGTCGCGACCCGCGCTGGAGCCTACGTGGGGGGTACGACAGCGAAGCGCCGGCGGGCCCGGCGTCGGGCGGGGAGACCGGGCCGAGATGACGCCCGAGGCGTCCCCGGGCGTCAGCGGAGGACGGTGAGGGCCGCCTGCTGGCGTCGCCGGTTGACGCCGACAGGCCAGGGCACGGCGTAGCCGGCGAGCGCTCGCTCCTCCTCCGACTCCCCGCCCCAGAACCCGTACTCGCGATTGACCCGGGCATAGGTCCGGCACTCGGCGAGCACGGGGCAGCTCTGGCAGATCTGGCGCGCCTTCGCCTCGCGCCGGGCCCGGGCCTGGGGCCGCTCGGCGTGGGGGGCGAAGAAGACCCGGGTCTTGGACCGGCAGTCGCCATGCGTCATCCAGGCATGGTGAGCCTCGTTCGGCAGCGGTGACACTACGGTCTCGGCCATCGTGACGTCCTGTCCTGAGCGGTCCACAGCGGTCGTCCCCCGGGCGGAATTTAGTGCCGGGCGTCCAGGCGGAAAAGGGTGTGCCAGCTGTTCACGGACTGGTCACAGGCACTTCACGGAGGGGTGTTGACCTTGGCTCTGACCTGCGCGTTCTGCGCCATCGTCACCGGCAGCGCGCCGGCCCACATGGTCCTCGAGGAGCCAGACGTGGTGGCCTTCCTCGACGCCCGCCCGCTGTTCGGGGGCCACGTGCTGCTCGTGCCCCGCCTCCACGTCGAGACCCTCGCCGACCTGCCTGGCCCCCTCGTCGAACCGCTTTTCCTGCGGGCGCGAAGCCTCACCGTTGCGCTCGAGGCCGCCCTCGACGCCGGCGGGAGCTTCGTGGCCATCAACAACCGGGTCAGCCAGAGCGTGCCCCACCTCCACGTGCACGTCGTCCCGCGACGGCCCAAGGACGGCTTGCGGGGGTTCTTCTGGCCGCGCACGCGCTACGCGGACGACGACGAGGCGGCCGCCGTCGCTGGCGCCATCGCTTCGGCCCATCGCTCCCTCCTCGAGGCGGGCGGGGAGCGCATGCCGTAGCGCCCGGGTGGTGCTGTACGAGCGGGGCGGCGCCGAGCCCGGCCGGGATCGCCGTCGAATTCGCTGGGCGCCGAACTCGAACACGTCTGCCCAGCTCAGAGCCCATAGAGCCGGCCCTCATGCCGTGATGCGTCGATTCGACGTCGATTCGCTGCGTCTCAGGCGAGGGTTCGTCGGCAGGGCTGCGACCAGGGAATTCGCGCAAATCAGGTCGGCCGAGGGGTTCGCTGTGAGCCGAGCGCCGTCAGCGCCGGGGCAGGACGGCTGCGCTCGTCGCGGGCAGGAAGACCGGGACGCTCGACGTCTTGTGCACGAAGCTGATCTGACGGGCGGGTGGTGAGGGCTCGCCGTCGACCTGGAGCGGCACGGCCTCGGCCGCGTGCACCTCGACGCGGGACACGCCGGTCAGCACGAGCACCCGCCCCCCGGCCGCCGACTGCTCGAGGCGCCCGCGGAGCGCCTCGGCGAACACCTTGGCCAGCACCCGGCTGCTCACGTGGGGCACGACGAGCAGCGTGAATCGGGGCAGGATCCCGTGCCGGCCGGCGACCTCGAGGGGGCGGCTCCCGAGGTACGTGTAGGGCGAGACGTTCTGCACGCTCAGCAGCTCGGCGTGCAGCGGCTCGTCGATGTCGTCGATGGTGAGGCGGAAGCCTCGATGGGGCGCAGCGAGGGTCCGAGCCGTCGCCCACAGGAACGCCGCCGGGCTCGACCGCCGCTTGAGCCCGGCGTGGGACTCGGCCAGTCGGACCACCTCGGCGTCGAAGCCGATGCCGGCGTTGGCGAGGAAGACCTGCCCGCCGGCATGGGAGATGGGCAGTTGGGCCCCGACGCCATCGCACACCGCCCTGGCCAGCAACCTCGCCGCGGCGAGGGCGTCGTTCGGCAGGCCGAGGGCGCGAGGCAGCACGTTGGTCGAGCCGGCGGGGATGGGAGCGAAGGCCGTCGACGTGCCCACCAGGCCGCTCGCCACCGAGTTGAAGGTCCCGTCGCCCCCGAGGGCCACCACGACTCTGGCCCCGTCCTCCGCCGCGGCGCGGGCCAGCCGGGCGCCCTCACCCGGGCTCGTGGTCAGCCGGACCTGCACCTCGCCGACCTCTTCCCAGGCGCGGACGATCTCGCTGCGGACCGACTTGGGCGCGCCACGGGCGAAGGGGTGGGCGACCACCACCACCGGCGGCGCGTTCACCCGACGCCACCGGGTCGCGCCGCCCGTCCCGGGCCGCGCCGTCCGCTGCCACCGCGACTCGCGGCGGCACGGCGCGGCCGTTCCCCGCGCTGCGCCCCGCAGGGGAGGGATGTGCCACGAACGCTGTGCAACTGACTCCGGCTCCTGGTCGAGCAGGTGCGCGACCCGAGATCGCTCGGCGCCGAGCGTAGCTTGCGCCCCGAGGCCGCTGAACGGAGATACGGGCCGGACAGGTCAGCTCACCAGGCGATCTCCATGCGCAAGCCGGTTCCGTCCCGCTCCCCGCCCAGCCTCGTGGCCTGGCCACACCACAGTCGTCGTGCCGACCAGGCCAGCACGCACGCGTCGGCCACATCGTCGGGACGGGCCCCGGTGAGGCGCTGGTCGGGGGGGTCGGCCACGCCCGGCAGGACCGCGACCAGGGCCCGACGGCGGGCAGCGGCCCCCGCGGGATGGCGCTTGGGCCAGGCCAGGGGCGATCCGGCCAGGGCGGCGAAGGCGAGCTCGGGATGGGTCTCGGTCAGGCGCGCCTGGCCCAGGCGCCGCGCCGCCCGCTCCACCTCCGCGATGCTCGCCAGCAGGTTGTACGCCTGCACGGACAGGCCCCGCCCGGTGGCGGCCCGTGAGCGCTCGAGGGCGTCGGCGTAGCTCGCCGCCCCGAGCGTCGCCCGGGCCGGTGCGGGGAAAACGGAGCTTCGGCGGGGCCCGAGCAGCCGGCGAGCCTCCAGGTCGCAGGGCCGAGACCCAGCATCCGGCAGCCCTATCGGCATGTCCACGGCCACGTGGGCCACTTCGCCGCGCGCCAGGCGGTCGGCGACCACGTCGAAGTCGCCGACGACCTCGGCCGCCGGCGGCGCGTCACCACCGCCGCCGGAGCCGCCGCCATCCCCGTCTGAGGCGCCGACGGGGACGGCGAGCGAGGCCACGACCCATCCGGCCCGGCACCCGTCGACCCCGAGCACCACCCTGTTCCCCTGGCGGGGGAGGGCAGGGTTCGCCTGGCGGGGGAGGGCAGGGCCGGCCATGGCATGAACCTCTCAGAGCTGGGTGATGGCCTTGAAGGCCTCGCCCTCGGCCACGCCCGCCATGGAGCCGTGCTCGGCCAGCCGGCTGCGGATGCGCTCGGCGAAGGCGTCTCGCTCTTGGCCCCCGTCCGAGGGGCCGATGCCCATAGTGGAGGCGAACTGGCTCTTGTGGGCGAGCAACGCCTCGACCTTGTGCGCCGCGAACCCGGTCACGTCCTCCACGTGGTCGGGCTCGTCGGCCTCGAAGAGCAGGAGCGCCCTCGGGCGGTGGTGAGCGATGTTCTGCTCGGGGAAGAAGTGCGGGTCGCGGGCGGCGACGACGCCGTCCACGGCCAGGAACCCCGCGTGGCGGTGGTCGGGGTGGAGGCGATAGCGGCGCCACGGGTCGTGCCCCAGCACCACGGCGGGACGCAGGCGGCGGACCCAGTAGGCGATCTGCCCGCGCTGGCGCAGCCCCGAGTCGAGCTCGCCGTCGACCCAGCCCAGGAAGACCACCTCGCCGGTCGCGCCGAGCGCCTTGGCCGCAGCCCGTTGCTCGCGCTGGCGGGTCACCACCAGCTCGCTCGTGTCCTGGTCGGGGTCCCACGTGCCCTTCGAGCCGTCCGTGCAGACGAGGTGGTGCACGACGCACCCCGCGGCCGCCCACTTGGCCAAGGTCGCCCCGCAGCCGAACTCGATGTCGTCGGGGTGGGCGCCGATGGCGAGGGCGCAGCTGGGGATCTCGATGTCGAGGCCGACGGCGGCCGCCGGGGGGCCGTGGTCGAGCGGGGCCGTCGTCACGCGGGCAGATGTTAGGGGCGCCCGGCCGGCGCCGGGGGGCCCGACCAGCGGGCCGGCGGACCGCGCCGAGCGGGCTGGAACGGTCGCGCTCAGCCGGGCAGGGCGGGCAGCAGGAGGTCGGCGGGCAGGTCCACGTCCCAGCCGAGCAGCGGGTCGCGCACGACGCGTACGCCCAGGCCGAGCCGGCGGCCCTCGGCCGCGTGGCGGCGGAACGAGCCCGGCCCGTAGGCGAAGGAGAACCCCGCTCCGGCCGGCACGCAGATCACGTTCGTGCCGTCGTCGCGGCGGTCGGGCACGATCGTCACACCACCGAAGTCGGCAACCCAGGCGAGCTCGCGCGCCAGGGGGAGGTCGCCGTGGGAGACGACCACCCGGCGCACGCCGCGGCTGCTCAGAGTCAGCACCCCGTCAGTCACCGCGGCGTCGAGCCCCAGGCCGGGCCGCCACAACACCTCGGCCCCCACGCGGCGCGCCCAGCTGGCCACGTCCTCGTCGTCGCACACCACAGCAACGGGCAGGGGCGCCCCGGCGGCCACGACCCCGCCCGCCATGTCCCGGGCGAGCCGGGCGCGCTGTCCTGGAGACAGTGCTTCGGCCAGACGGCGCTTGGCCTGCGAGAACGCCTTGACGGGCACCAGCACCGCCGTGTGGGGCGGGGGCGACGGGCGGCTCACGGGCGAAAGTCTAGGGGCGCGGCCACGGCCCACCGCCGAGCGACCGAAGCCAGCCCGGCAGGCCTCTGCTCAATGGCCGTGGCCGTGGCCGTGGCCGCCAGTGGTGGTGGCCGCCGCCGGCACGGCTCGTGGCGGTGGCGGCGGTCACTAGGGTGGCCCGGGCCCGCACCGGGCCAGCTCCGAGACGAGGAAGGCGGAGGATCGCAGGGCGATGATACAGCCATGAACATCCGGGTCGTTGTGGTGGGCGCCGGCTCCTGGGGGACGACGGTGGCATCCCTGGCGGCGAAGAACACCCAGACCACGGTCTGGGCCCGCCGGCCCGATCTGGCCGCCGAGATCCACAAGGAGCACAGCAACAGCGTCTACCTGCCCGGCTACGAGCTCACCGACTCCCTGCGGGCGAGCGCCGACCTCGCCGACGTAGTGAGCGAGGCCGACGTGCTGGTCATGGCCGTGCCCTCCCACGGCTTCCGGTCCGTGCTCGAGGAGGCAGCCGACCACGTGCGCCCCTGGGTCCCCGTGGTCAGCCTCACCAAGGGCCTCGAGCAGGGCTCGAACCTGCGCATGACCGAGATCGTGGCCGAGGTGCTGCCCGAGCACCCGGCTGGCGTGCTGACCGGGCCCAACCTGGCCAAGGAGATCCTCGCCGGGGACGCCGCCGCCGCCGTCGTGGCCCTCGAGGAGGCGCACATCGCCGAGGTGCTCCAGCGTGTCTTCTCCTCCGACCTCTTCCGGGTCTACACGAACCCGGACGTCATCGGCTGCGAGCTGGCCGGGGCGCTGAAGAACGTCATCGCCCTGGCCTCGGGCATGGCCGACGGCCTCGGCACCGGGGACAACACCAGGGCCGCGGTCATCACCCGGGGCCTGGCCGAGCTGTCGCGCTTGGGCGTGGCCATGGGCGGCCGGGCGGAGACCTTCTCGGGGCTCGCCGGCATGGGCGACCTCGTGGCCACCTGCATCTCCACTCAGTCCCGCAACCGCTACGTGGGCGAGCAGCTCGGGAAGGGGCGTCGACTCGACGAGGTCATGGGCGAGATGAACCAGGTGGCCGAGGGCGTCAAGGCGACCGCGGTGATCATGCAGCTGGCGCACGAGCATGGGGTCGACATGCCGATCTGCTCGGAGATGGACGCCGTGGTCAACCAGGGCCGCTCACCGCACGAGGCCTACCGGGGCCTGCTGCGCCGCTCGCCCAAGCCCGAGCACCGCGAGCGGTGAAGCCCCGCCGGCGGCTCAGCCGCCTGGTCCGTCGCGCCCCGGTGCCGACCCCCGAGGCGGTCGCCACGGTCCCCGGTGCCACCGCCGTCGGCGTTCTCGACGGCTCGGCCGCCGTCGAGGTCGGCCCGGACGGGACCGTGCGCACCCCCGCGCTCACGCTGCGCGCCTGGATCGGGGCCGACGACCGTTGGCACCGCCTCGACCACGAGGTCGCCGTGCGCCAGCGGCTGGCCGGCGACGCCCCCGTCGTCGAGACGCTCCTGCGCGTGCCGGGAGGCGACGTGATCTGGCGCGCCTACGGCGTCCGCCCCGCCGGCGGGGGGGAAGCCCTCGTGGTCGAGCTCGAGAACGGCTCGCGCCTCCCCGTCGCCCTGGCCCTCGTCGTCGAGCCTCGGCCCCTCGCCGCCCTGCGGGTCGAGGGCCCCGCGCTCTGGCTCGCCGAGGGGGGCCACGCCAGGGCCGGCCGCGCCGGCGGGGACAGCCCGCCCGACGCCGCCCTGCTCGTGGGGGCGAGGGAGCCGGGCATGGTCGCCAGGGGCGACGACCTCGACGACCTGTTCGAGGGCCTCGCCGGTGACGAGGCCGCCGGTGACGAGGCCGCCGGTGACGCCGGCGACGTGCCATCGGGTGTGGCCGGCCCCGGGGCGGCGACGCGCTTCGTCGCCCTCGTGCACCCCGTCACGCACGGGACCACGTCGAGCTTCGTCCTGCCCCTCGACGGCCCGCCGCCTGCTGCCGGTGCGCTCGGCGGCCTCCCGCGCCCCGACGCCGTGGCCCGCGGCTGGCGCCAGATGCTCGGCTCCGCCTCCCTCGTCGACCTGCCCGAGCCGTCCTGGGAGGCGGCCCTCGCCGCAGTACGCGCCCAGCTCGTGCTGGGCGCGACGGCGGCGGCCCGGGTGCCACGTGGGCAGCCGGGAGCGGGCGCGCCCGCAGCAGAAGCGGGAGGCCCGGCGCTCGGCGCAGCCGCCCGGGCGCTCGACGCATGGGGCCATCACGAGGAGGCCGGCCGTCTCCTGGCCGCGCTCACCGCCGAGCTCGCGACGAGCTTCGACACCGACCTCTGCGCCGCCTTCCTGGTGGCCCTGGAACAGCACTGGCACCTGGGCGGAGACGAGGGGCTCGCGGCCGCAGCCGTCGAGGACGTGGCCCACGCCGTCGCCGTGGTGGACCGAGCACGGCGCCGGCAGCGGCCCGGCTCGAACGGCGACCGGCTCGCCGTCCCGCTCGACGGCGCGGCCCGGCTGCTCGATGCTGGGGGCCAGAGCGAGGCTGCGGCCGAGGTCAGGGGGCGTCTGGCCGCGTCCAGCGCCTCGCCAGGCGGCGCTCGCCCGTCGCTCGAGGCCTCGTCCGACGCCGTCGACGAGCTGCTGCGCGCCGCCTCGCCCACCTGGACCTGGCCGGAGCCCTGGCTCGGTGCCCGTGTGTTGCTCGGCATCCGCTCGGCGCTCGTCGGCGGAGCCCCCGACGGCCCCCTCGAGGTGCTGCCGGGCTGGCGCCCGCAATGGCTGGGGCAGGGCCTCGAGGTGCACGGCCTGCCCGTCCCTGGGGGCCGGCTGTCCTACGCCGTGCGCTGGCACGGCGAGAGGCCCGCCCTGCTGTGGGAGGTCGTCACCGCGGATGGTGACGACGTGACGGTGTCGCTGCGCGTCCCCGTCCTCGCCCCCGCCTGGCGCGGCGAGGGCGCCCGGGGGGAGGCGTTGCTCGAGGCGCCGGGCCCGGGCCAGCCGCCTGGCGCGGGCCAGCCGCCGGGTACGGGCCAGCCGCCTGGCGCGGGCCAGCCGCCAGGTACGGGCCGTCCCCCGCCCGACGAGGCGCCGGGCGCGGCCGAGTTCAGCTGAGCAATGGCCCGAGGCGGGGCAGCACCAGCTCGCCCACGCGTCGCGCCTCGCGGTGGTGGGGGTAGCCGGAGAGGCAGAAGTCCCGGCACCCGGCGTCTACGAACTCGCCCAGCGTGGCGGCCACCTGGTCGGGGTCGCCGACCACGGCGACGCCCGCGCCGGGGCGGACACGGCCGATCCCCGCCCACAGGTGGGGGTGGCCCTCGACCAGCAGGCCCTCGTCCTCGGCGTCGGCCAGCTGCTGCTGGCGGGCCTGGATGCTCGACTGCTCCCACAAGGCGCGGACGCGCTGGCGCGTCGACGCTCGCTCCCCGGCGACGAGTCGGTGGGCCGCCTCCCAGGCCTCGGCCTCGGTCTCCCGCACGATGACCTGGAGGCGCATGCCGAAGCCCAGGGGGCGCCCCGGGTCCCGCTCGCCCCTGGCCTCGGCCTGCTGCGCCCTTCGCCGCAGGTCGGCCGCCTGCTCGGCCACGTGGTCAGGGTGGTCGCCCCAGAACAGGTGCACGTCGGCGTGGCGAACGGAGACGCGCTGCGCGGCCGGCGAGCCGCCGCCGAGGAAGAAGGGCGGGTAGGGCGACTGCCGTGGGCTGGGCAGCACGCGGGCGCCGCGCACCCGGACGAAGCGGCCCTCGAAGTCGACGGGCGCCCTCGTGGTCCACACCCGCTTCATCACCTCGACCACTTCGTCCATGAGGGCGTAGCGGTCGTCGTGGTCGAGGAAGAGCCCGTCTGCCTCCATCTCCGCGGCTCCGCCCCCGGCGATGAGGTTGACCATGACCCGCCCGCCGGAGAGCTGGTCGAATGTGGCGAGCATCTTGGCCATGACCGTGGGGGCCACGAAGCCAGGCCTCGCCGCCAGCAGCAGTTTCAGCCGCTCGGTGCGGGCGGCGACGAACGAGCAGGTCACGTAGGCGTCCCAGCACGCGGTCTGGACGGGTACCAGGGCGTAGGCGAACCCCGCCTCCTCGGCGGTCCGGGCCACCTCGACGAAGTGTTCGAGCCCCGGTGGGATCTCCGTCGGGTCCTCTGCGAGGCGCGTGGTGTCGCCTGCCGTCGGGATGAACCAGCCCACGCGAACCCCGTCGTGCACGGTCGGTAGTCTGGCCCAACGATGCGTGTGGCGTTCGCGACAGACGAGGCGACCCCGCTCACGGACGAGGTCCAGGCCCGTCTGCGGGCGGCCGGCCACGACCTGGTGCTGCTGGGCGAGGGCAACCCCTGGCCGGACGTCGGGCGCTTGGTCGGAGAGGCCGTGGCTTCTGGGGCCGCCGAGCGGGGCGTGGTCTGCTGCTGGACGGGCACGGGGGTGTCGATCGCCGCGAACAAGGTGGCCGGGGTGCGGGCAGCGCTCTGCACCGACGCCGAGACCGCCCGGGGCGCCCGGCGCTGGAACGACGCCAACGTGCTCGCCCTCAGCCTGCGGCTCACCTCCTCCGTCGTGGCGGGCGAGCTGCTCGAGGCATTCTTCTCGACCGAGGTCGCCCCCGACGAGGTCGACACCATCGCCCGTCTCCCCTGACCGTCGTGGCGGTGCCTGCCCGCGGCGCCGGGCGCGGGTAACGTCCGCGCCGATGACGACC
This sequence comes from Acidimicrobiia bacterium, assembly GCA_009377505.1. Classification (GTDB taxonomy): domain Bacteria; phylum Actinomycetota; class Acidimicrobiia; order Acidimicrobiales; family CAIXPF01; genus WHTX01. The sequence goes on along the minus strand of WHTX01000035.1, from coordinate 3,735 downwards.
GGAGCCGTGCCTCGCCTGCGGCGGTCCCTCCGCTCCACCGCGCCGTCGCTCGCCATCGAGCGTGAGCTGTGGGACACGGGCCACGACGTGATCGTGGGCATGGACGAGGTGGGGCGGGGCGCCTGGGCGGGGCCGCTCACCATCGGCGCCGCCGTGCTGCCCCGCGACCGGCGCGTCAACAAGGTGCGCGACTCCAAGATGCTCACCGCCGCCGAGCGAGAGGCGCTCTTCGACCGCATCGGCGAGTGGTGCACGGCCTGGTCGATCGGGCACGCTTCCCAGGAGGAGTGCGACTCCCTGGGCATGTCGGCCGCCCAGCGCCTCGCCGCCCGTCGCGCCCTCGACGGCTTGGGCGTGGAGCCCGACCAGGTGCTCCTCGACGGGAAGTGGGACTTCGTGGGGGGCGGCCGTACCCGACGGATCGTCAGGGGCGACGCCACCTGCCTGTCCATCGCCGCGGCGTCGATCCTGGCCAAGGTCACCCGTGACCGCATCATGCGCGCCGAGGCGGAGAACTACCCCTTCTGGGACTTCGAGCTCAACAAGGGCTATCCCTGTCCCCGCCACCGGGCGGCGCTGCGGGGCGTCGGGCCGAGCGCCATCCACCGGCGGGCCTGGGTGTTCATGGACTCGCTGCCCTGGCCGGGCCTCCACCGGTCCCGTCCCGTGGCCGAGGGCCAGGGCTCGCTGTTCTGAGCCCCGGCGGGCGCTGCGCCGGGGCGCCGAGGGCTGGGGCGGCGACTCCAGGTCGCCACGACTCGGGGACTACCGTCGGGCGCGTGGAGCAGACGAGCACGACGAGGCCGAGCGCCCTCGACGGCGTGCGGCGCGGCGGCTGGCCGCTCCTGGTCCTCGGGGCTTGGAGCGTGCTCACGTGGGCGGGCCGCATCCGCAACATCGTCGAGGACGCGGAGCTGAGCGGCGGGGAGCGGGCGGCCTGGCTCGTCCCGGCGGTCGTGTTCATCGCCGGAGGCGTCCTCGTTCTCGTCGCCTGGCGGCGAGGCGGGGGCCGGGCGCTCCGCCCCGCGGTGAGGGCGTTCGCGCTGTGGACCATCGGGTACTGGGCGCTGCGGACGGTGCTGCTCGTGGGCAACGGGCACAGCGCCGGCTTCGTGGCCGTGCACGCCGTGCTGGCTGTCGTGGCCGGGGGGCTGGCCGCGGCGGTGCTCGTCCACCTGCGCCAGACCGCGTCGGGCCGACAAGGCCTGGGCATGCCCACGGCCGGCGCCGCCCGATAGGCTCCCGCCTCGCCATGGGCCAGCCAGTGACGGTGATCGAGAAGCAGACGAGCGTCCCCGGAGTCGTCCAGTACGAGACGAACAGGGTGTTGTCGGGCATGGGCCACGACAGCTTCACGCCCGAGCGCCCGCCTTTGCGCGACCGGCCGGTGGACACCCTCGCCCGGCGGCTCCTCGCCCGGGGTGGGGTGGCGGCGGTGCACGTGAACGGGAACATCATCACGGTGCGCCTGGCCACCGACGACACCAGCGGCATCAAGGCGATCGTCGAGGACCTGTACCTGTACTACCCGCCGGGCTCCGAGGCCCCCACCTTCGAGGCCGCCCCGGCCGAATGAGGCGCGGGCCTTCTGGCGCGGCGTTCCTGTAGCGCCGTCGGGGCGGTGGCGTGGCGCCGGGCTCGGCGGCAGCGTGTGCTCGTGCCGTCACCTTCAGCGGCCGGTCTCGCCGGGGTCAACTGCCCCGTCGATTCGACGTCGATTCGCTCGACCTCCGCCCGGGTCGAGCTCGGCGATTCGACGTCGATTCGCTGGCACCGAAGAAGTGCAGCTCAGAGACGGTTCCATAGCGACCATCGGCGATAGGGCGAGGTTCCCAGCGAATTCGCCGGCCCACGAGCCTCGCCGCTTGGACGAGGGCCTTCGGGCGGCGTGACCATCGAACTCTTGTTCGATAGTATGGGAGTGTGGCAACTCGAGCGGAGCGGGCCGCCGCAGGGATGTCGGCCTTGGCCGAACAGGTCCGTCCCCTCGCGCTCTCCGCCGAGCAACTGCTCCCGGTGGCCGCGCCCTTCGCGCCCTTCCTGCCCCATGGCGGCCTCGTCCGGGGCACGGTCGTGGCCACGTCGGGCTCGGCCGGCTCGACCTCCCTGGCCATCGCCCTGGCCGTAGAGGCCGTGGCCGGTGGTTCGTGGGCCGTCACCACCGGCCTGCCGACCTTCGGCCTGGCTGCCGCCCATGACCTGGGCCTGCCCCTCGAACGGTTGGCCATGGTCGCCCCACCGCCCCCGGAGACCTGGCTGGCGGTGGTGGCGGCCCTCCTCGAGGGCTTCGACCTCGTGCTCGTCGGGCCCCCGCCCCGTCTCCCCGCCTCGGGGGCACGGCGCCTGGTCGCCCGGTTGCGGGAGCGGGGCGCAGTGCTCGTGCAGGTCGGATGGCCCTCGGGGCGTTGGCCCGAGCGGGCCGAGCTCACCCTCGACGTCGAAGCCGCGCGTTGGGAGGGGATCGGGGAGGGGTGGGGGTGCTGCCGAGCCCGGCGGGTGGCGGTGGCTGCCTCGGGCCGTCGGGGCGCCGAGCGGCCATGCCGGGGCTGGCTGTGGCTGCCCGACGAGACCGGTCGCCTGGCGACCGCACCCGCCCCAGCCTCGGAGGCTGGCGGCACCCTGGCCACCGCCCCCCGTCCCGCGCTGAACCTGGTCCCCGAGCGTGTCTCGTGACCTCCGACCGCGTGACCTCCAACACCTCCAACCTCATGGCCCGCACCCTGGTGGTCAGCTGCCGTGACTGGCCGGTGCGGGCCCTGGGCGTGCCCCCCGGCCAGCCGGCGGCGGTGCTCGTCGCCAACCTGGTCCTGGCCACCACGCCGGCCGCCCGGCGCGCTGGGGTCGTCCCCGGCTTGCGCCGGCGCGAAGCCCAGTCCCGCTGCCCAGACCTCGCCACCCTCGAACGTGACCCGGCGCAGGAGGGGCGGGCCTTCGAAGCGGTGGTGGCGGCGGTCGAGCGGTTCACTCCCCTCGTCGAGGTGAGCGAGCCCGGCACCTGCGCCGTGGGCACCCGGGGCCCCTCCCGCTACCACGGGGGTGACGAGGCCCTGGCTGGGGCCGTGCAGCGAGCCGTGCGTGACGTCCTCGCCGCCCGCGCCAGCGCTAGCGCCCCAGGGGCCAGCGCCCCAGCGGCCAGCGCCCCAGCGGCCAGCGCCGCCAAGGCCAGCGGGCGGGGCAGCTGCCGGGTCGGCGTGGCCGACGGCTGGTTCGCCGCCGCGTGGGCGGCACGGAGGTCGACCAAGCCCCTGGTGGTCCCGCCGGGGGAGAGCGCTGCCTTCCTCGCCCCCCTCCCGCTCGGCGCTCTCGAGCAGGCCGACCTCGTCGAGGTCCTGTGGCAGCTGGGCCTCCGAACCCTCGGCGACCTCGCCGCCCTGCCCGAGACCGACGTCCTCGGCCGGTTCGGGCCGGTTGGCGCGCACGCCCACCGGCTGGCCCGGGGCGGGGACGACCGGCCCCTCGACGCCCGCCGCCCCCCACCCGACCTCGCCGCCAGCCGCGCCCTCGACCCACCCCTCGAGCGGGTCGACCAGGCGGCGTTCGTGGTCCGTGGCCTGGCCGAGGAGCTGGCCGAGCACCTCGCTCGCCTCGGCCTGGCCTGCACCCGGGTGGCCGTCGAAGTCGAGACCGAGCACGACGAGTCCCTGGTCCGCCTCTGGCGGGACGAGGGGGCGTTGACTCCCGGGGCCATCGTCGAGCGGGCCCGCTGGCAGCTCGACGGCTGGTTGTCCGGCCCGG
>WHTX01000383.1 GCA_009377505.1 Acidimicrobiia bacterium | reverse complement strand
AGGCGTCACCACGAGCCTGACCACCGACGTGGCCTCGGTGCCCTTCCTCTGGGTCCTGCCCCTCGCCACCTACCTGCTGACCTTCGTCATCGCCTTCGGCCGGGCCCGGCTCCCCCTCGGCGCCGTGTCGGCGCTCGTGCCTGTGGCCGTCGCCCTCGTCGTGGCCACCAAGCTCCTCGGGGCGTCACACCTGGCCGGCTTGGTCGTCGTCCTTCACCTGGCCACGCTCTTCCTGGTCGGCCTGCTCTGCCACGGCCGCCTGGCCAGCGAGCGCCCCCACCCCTCACGCCTCACCGAGTACTTCCTGCTCGTGTCCCTGGGCGGCGTGCTGGGCGGCGCGTTCAACGCCCTCCTCGCCCCGCTCCTCTTCGACGGGGTGCACGAGTTCCCCCTGGCCCTCGGCCTGGCCCTGCTCGCCCGGCTCGCGCCCGGCGGTGCCCACGGCAAGGGCTGGGTCCTGCTCGGCGTGGCCGGCATCCCCGCTGCCTACTTGCTCACCGACCGGCTCCGTAGCGACGCCTCGGACTGGGGCGTGGTGTTGGTCTGCGTGGCCGTCGCCCTCGTGTACGAGCGCACGAAGATCACCGGCGCGCTGGCCCTGGCCGGACTTCTGGCCATGACCGTCTTCTCCCAGGGCGACGCCGTGCTGCGCGAACGGACCTTCTTCGGCGTCCTGCGGGTGGAGGACAACGGTGACTTCGTGGGCCTGCGCCACGGCACCACCCTGCACGGCCGCCAGTCACGCGACCCCCTCGACCGGGCCACCCCGTCGAGCTATTACCACCCGAGCGGCCCCATCGGGCAGCTCTTCTCCAGCTACGCCTTCGACGACCGCATGAAGCGGGTGGGGGTCGTCGGGCTCGGCACGGGCACGTTCGCCGCGTACTCACGGCCCGACCGGTACTTCACCTACTTCGAGATCGATCCCGCCGTCGTCGACATCGCCACCGACCGGCGCTTCTTCACCTACCTGGCCGGCGACCAGGGCCGCCACGACATGGTGCTCGGCGACGCCAGGTTGTCCCTCACCGAGCGGCCCGACGGCGAGTTCGGGATGATCGTGCTCGACGCCTTCAGCTCCGACTCCGTCCCTGTGCACCTGCTCACCACCGAGGCCGTCGAGCTGTACCTCTCGAAGCTGGCGGACGACGGGCTGCTCCTCTTCAACGTGAGCAACCGCTACCTCGACCTCGAACCGGTGCTCGCCGCCGTGGCCGAGAAGGCGGGCCTGTCCGGGGTGATGCTCTCGGACGCCCTCGTCGACCAGGCGGCGCGCGAGCAGGGCAAGACCCCTTCGAGCTGGGTGGTTCTCGCCCGTGACCCCGCTTCCCTCGAGCCGCTGGCCGGCAGCCTCGTGCCGCCCGAGCCCCTCGAGCGCCGGGGCGGCGTGGACGCCTGGACCGACGACTACTCCAACATGTTCGAGATCGTGCACTGGCGCTGGTGGCGCTGAGCCCGGTTCGCCCTCTCGGCACGGGACCACGTGTCCCGTGCCGTCGTTGGTCGTTGGTCGCCGGTCGCCGGGAGTTTGCCCTCAGCCTCCGGTGGCCTGGCCCAGGACGGCCGTGTTGTGCTCGCCGAGCAGCGGCGCCCGCGAGAGCGACCACAGGTCCGGCGTCGTGCGGAAGGGCTCACGGGGCCCGCTGAGCTTGCCCAGGGCCGGGTGCTCGTGCTCCCGCCAGAACCCGGTGGCCTCGAGGTGGGGGTCGGCACGCAGGTCGGCGATGGTGTTCACCGGGGTGACGGGGATGCCGCGGCGCTGGCCCTCCTCGAAGATGTGCAGCTTGGTGAACTGTCGGGTGAGCTCCTCGGTCCACTCGCCGATGGCCTCCATGGCCTCGTAGCGGACGCGGATGTCCTCGAACACCGGGTCGAGGACGGCCTCGTTGCCCGTGCACTCGTGCATCCACTTCGACATCGCCTTCCAGTGCGCTGGCTGCAGCACCAGGAACGAGACGAAGCCGTCCGAGCAGGGGTAGAGGCCGAAGGGGCTGGTCAGGGGGCGCCGGTTCCCCGGGCGGGACCGGTGCACGAGGTCGTCGAGGTGCAGCGGTGAGCCCGTCTCCGCGGCGAGCCACAGGCAGGACTCGGCGAGGGAGATGTCGACGAGCTGGCCCGCCCCGCCACGCGAGCGCCGGGCCCGCAGCGCGAGCAGCCCGCCGATGGCGGCGTTGAGCGAGGCCAGGTGGTGCCCGAGCTGGACCTGGCCGGCTGGCGCCACCGGCGGCCGGTCGGGGAAGCCGATCGTGTAGAGCACGCCCGCCGCCGCCCAGGCCACGAGGTCCGAGCCCTTCCAGTCGCGCTTGGGACCGGAGAGCCCGAAGGGGGTCACCGAGACCCAGACGAGGCCGGGGTTCTCGGCGGCGAGCGCCTCACGGCCGAGGCCCAGGGCCTCGTAGTGGTCGACTCCCGCGTCCTCGACCACGAGGTCGGCCGTGACGAGCAGCCTGCCGAGCTGAGCCCGTCCGCCCTCGGTCGTGGCGTCGATGACGACGCTGCACTTGCCGGTGGCGAAGGCGGCGAACCAGAGGCCGGACTCGGGCGCGTCGACGCCGGGGGCGTGGGGCGGGAGGTGGCGCAGGGGGTGCCCGGTGGGCGGCTCGACGACGATGACCTCGGCGCCCAGGCCGGCCAGCAACATCGTGCCGTAGCTGCCGGCGAGCCCTGCGAGCTCGACCACCCGCACGCCGGCCAGAGGATGTCCGCTGGTGTTCACAGGGGGCTCCGATCGTCGTCGCCGAGGCCGGGGACCAGGAGGGGGAGGTAGGGGTCGTAGGGTCGGTGCAGCCTCCGCCCCGGTTCTCGCGCCCGCACGGCTGCGCCCACCCGCACCAGCTCGTCCACGTCGGCCTCGCTGTAGCCGAGCTCGGCCAGTAGCTCGTCGGTGTGCGCGCCCATGATCGGCCCCGCCGTCTCCGTGTCCCCCGGGGTGTCGCTCAACCGGATCGGGGAGCCCATGAAGAGGTCCCGGCCGAAGCGGCCCGAGGGCCGCACGAGGAACCAGCCCCGGTCCCGCACCTGGGGGTCGATGATGACCGCTTCGGCATCGTGCACGGCGTGGGCGGCGACACCTTCGGCCTGGAGGCGGGCGGCCGCGTCCTCGGCGCTGTGGAGGCCCGTCCAGGCGGCGATGCGCTCGTCCAGCTCGTCGTGGCGGGCCTGGCGCTCCTCGAGGCCCAGGTCGACGACGTCGTCGAGGCCCATCACCGCGCAGGCCGCCCGCCAGTCCTCGTCCGAGGCCACCGTGATGGCCAGCCAGCGGTCCTCGCCGACGTTCGGGTAGACGCCCTGGGGCGCGCTGCTGTCGGACCGGTTGCCGAGGCGTGAAGGGGCGCCGCCGCCGAGGGCGTGCTGGAGGAGGAATGGTGCCAGCAGGCAGATCGTCGACTCGAACTGGGCGAGCTCGACCCGCGTGCCCTCGCCGGTGCGGTCGCGCTGCTCGAGGGCGGCGAGGACGCCCAGGGTGGCGTGCATGCCCGACACGTAGTCGGGCGGGGCGATGGTGGCGATCCCCGCTGGGTCCTGGTCGGGGTAACCGGTGAGCTCGTCGAGGCCGACGAGCGGCGCCTGGTTCGGCCCCCAGGCCAGGAAGTCGTGATAGGGCGCCTTCGGGTCTGAGCCGAAGCCGGGCAGGACCGTGTAGATGATGTCGCGCCGGGCCTCGCGCACCGAGGCCTCGTCGAGGCCGAGGTCGGTGACGGCCGGCGACGAGTAGTTGGAGAGGAACACGTCACAGGTGGCCAGCAGCCGCCGCGCCACTGCCATGCCCTCGGGGTGCTTCAGGTCGAGGCCGAGGCTGCGCTTGCCCGCCATCATCTCGTTGAGGTACGGGCTGGTGTCCCCGGCGAAAGGCGCGAGCTCCTCGTCGGCGACGACCCAGGCCGAGCCGAGCAGGCGGATGACGTCGGGGTTGTTGAGGGACTCGACCTTGATGACCTCGGCCCCGAAGTGGTGCAGCAGCCGGCCCGCGCTGGGCGCGGCGATGGCTATCGACAACTCGAACACGCGCAGGCCTGCCAGCGGCAACGCGGAACGACGTTCGTTCATGGCCCCGTCCCTCCCCCTCGTTTCCGACGCATCGCCCCCGATGCCCCCGGGCTGGTCACGCTAGTGCCGTGTCCACCATCGTTGCCGATGTTCAGGCCGAGTCAGGCTCGTCGCTCGCAAGGAGGATGACGCAGCCAGGGTGGTGTCCCCTGGCGAGGAAGACGACGCCGCGAGCGGCGGGCATGGCCGGCGTGAACGCGGCGAACGTTGGTGGTCATGGCACTTGCTCTGATCTTTCATGAGGCTCGTGGCCATGCCGCTGACCTGGAGGCACCTGGTCGGTCGAGTGATGCGGCCGACTGGCTGACCAGCTCGAACGAGCTCGAATGCAAGATCAGGGCTAGGCGAAGTCGGCCGGGGTGGGGAGTCGCCCTGGGCGATCTGACCTATCCGGGTTCGACAAGCATGTTTCATTTTGTGGCTTGCGTCGTCATGCAAACGATGCGAATGTAACCCGGTCGCAACATTGGCGGGGCGAGGGAGAAACTTGCATCCGGCGCAACGCGCATTCACGGCGGAGAACGACGCCTGTTGTCCGTCAG
>WHTX01000382.1 GCA_009377505.1 Acidimicrobiia bacterium | reverse complement strand
ACCGAGGCCGTGCTGTGGGGCGCCTTCATCGAGCAGCACCTCGAGGAGCTGGGCGGGAGCGCCAAGGTGGCGGCGCTCGTCACCACGAACGACTTCGGCGCGGCCTACGAAAGCGGCTTCAAGGCCTTCCTCGCCCAGTCGCCCAACGCCGACAAGATCGAGTACGTCACCGAGCGGGTCGAGCCGTCGGCGGTGAACCTCAAGGACCCGATGACCACCATCGCCGCCGGCGAGCCTGATGTGTTCATCGGCATGCTCGTCGGTACGCCGTGCTCCCAGGCCATGACCGAGTCAGCCGAGAACGGCATGAACGAGGCCGTCGCGTACAAGTTCATCTCGTCGGTGTGCAAGTCCTCGAGCTTCGTGGGCCGGGACAAGGTGGGCGAGGCCTCGGACGGGTGGTGGGTCGTCGGCGGGGGCCAGAAGGACATCAACGCCCCAACCTACGAAGACGACGCCTTCATCCAGTGGGGCCAGGAGGTCGTGCGGGCCGCCGGCCACGACCCGTCCACCTCGGGCTCCTTCGGCAGCGGGCTGTTCTACTACTGGGCCTACGTGCAGGCGCTGCGGATCGCCGGGGAGCTCCCGGGCGGGCTGACCCGCACGAACTTCCTCCTCGCCGCCCGGACCATGGACATGACCCACCCGTACCTCCTCGAAGGCATCCGCTTCAACTTCGACGGCAACGCCGACGCCTACGCCGTGGAGGGCTCGGACGTGTCGCGCTACGACGCCGCCCAGCAGGCCTGGGTACAGGACGGGCCGATCATCGACCTGTCGGGCCAGTCCGACAACTGCGCCTGGGACGCGTCCGCCGGTATCTGCGGCTGACCCCGCAGGGGCGGGTTACCTGCGAAGATGGGCCCAGCTGTCCTGGTCGCCGCCCGGCGGCCGGAAGGAAGAGGTGCGCCCGTGACCGGTCTGTGCCCGCCGACGCCGCCGTCGAGCGCGCCGGCGGGCGCGCCGGCCTTCCGGTCGCTGCTCCACGTCAACGAGAAGGGCGGGCGCTTCGGCGGGACCGAGGAGTACCTCGCCGTGCTCGGCGCCGAGCTCGGCCGCCGCCAGGTCACGTCGCACCTGGTCTGCGGCTCGCACGGGAGCGACCTGCCCGACGACGGCCTGGCGTCGACCCACCTGCTGGACGGCCTCGCCCGGCGGGAGGGGGCGCCCGGCACGGCAGAAGCGCTGGCCGGGCTGGTGCGCCGGCTCGGCCCCGAGGTCGTCTACCTCCACAACGTGTTCGACGCCCGCCTCGTCGAGGCCCTCGACGAGCTGCGCCCCCGCCCTGTGCTGCTCTGGTACGTCCACGACCACTACGTCACCTGCCTCACCGAGCTGCGCCTGCGGCGGGAGGGGGCGTGCACGAGCCTGCTGGGCCAGGCGTGCCTGGGCGCCGTCGCGGCGGGCGAGTGCGTGCGACGCCACGAGGAGCGCGACTTCGGGCTGGCCGAGCTGGCCGCCAGGGAGGCGCTGCTGGGGGCGGCCGGCCGAGCCGACGCCGTGGTGGTGGTGAGCCGGTACATGCGGGACCTGCTCCAGGCGCACCTGGCCGCTTCGGCGGACCGGGTCCACCTCCTCCCCCGCCCCATCCGCCTCGGCCCCTCGGCAGCTCGGCCGGGCGCGCGCGGCGTCGGGGCACGGGGCGGGAGCGGCCGGGGGCGCGTGGTGGCCTTCGCCGGGCGGATCACCCCGGAGAAGGGCCTCGACGTGGTGCTCGAGGCCCTGGGCTCGATGGTCGGGACGGGACCGGTGGAGCTGCGCATCGCCGGGGTGGTGGAGCACGAGGCGCACTGGGAGCGGTGCTGCGCGCTGGCCCGGGCGGCGCAGGCGGCCAACCACGACTTGCAGGTGCGCTACCTCGGCCACCTCTCCTATGCCGAGGCCGACGACCTCTTCGCCCTGGCCGACGTGGTCGTGGTGCCGTCGCGCTGGCCCGAGCCGTTGGGCGCGGTGGTCGGCGAGGCCCTGGCCCGGGGCGCCGCCGTCGCCGCCTCGCGCGTCGGCGGGCTCGACACGTTCGTGGAGCACGAGCAGAGCGGGCTCCTGGTCGAGCCGGGCGACGTGGCGGCTTGGGCCGCGGCCCTCCACCGCCTCCTCACCGATCGGCCCTTGGCCCGGCGCCTCGCCGAGCAGGGCGCGCAGCTGGCCGCCCGGCACAGCATCGAGGCCCACGTCGACGCCCTGGACGACCTCGTCCGCCGCATCGGCCGCTTGGGCTGACGGGTCAGCCCAGCAGGGCCCGGTCCCTGGGCGTCACCGGGTCGAGCCCCCCTGGCCGTCAGCACCGCGAAGGTTCGTGCACCGTGGCGGTGGAGGATCCTTCGCGCTTCGGTGGCCGGGGGGACGCAGCGACCCGGCAGGGACCCGACCCCACTGGGCTCCGCTGTCGGGCACACACCCGAAAGGATCCTGACCCGACGCGGCGACGCGGCCGCGAGTACACTACGAACGTGCGTTCGGAGACGGTGCTGACGTGACCCTGGTCGACCCCCAGCTCAGGCTGTTCGCGGCCGAGCCCGCGCCCCGCCCGGTGCTCTTCCCCTCACCGGCGCCCGACGCCGACGGGCCGCTCGCCGGGTTCCACCCCGCGGTCGCCGCCTGGTTCGCCCGTCGCTTCCCTGAGGGGCCCACGCCACCACAGGCCGAGGCCTGGCCGGCCATCGCCGCCGGGCTCGACACCCTGGTCGCCGCCCCGACGGGCTCGGGCAAGACGCTCTCCGCCTTCCTCGTGGCCATCGACCAGCTCTACCGGGCGCACGAGCGGGGCGCCCTGGTGGCCGGGCGCACCCACGTCCTCTACGTCTCGCCGCTACGGGCCCTGGCCGTCGACATCAAGGAGAACCTCGACACCCCCCTCGCCGAGATCGCCGAGGAGGCGCGCCGCCTCGGCTTCGACCCCCCCGCGCTCACGGTGGCGGCACGCACGGGCGACACGAGCGCCTCGGCCCGGGCGGCCATGCTGCGGCGCCCGCCGACGTTCCTCGTCACGACGCCCGAGTCGCTGTACCTGCTGGTCACCTCCGCCCGGAGCCGCCAGCTCCTACCGACCGTCTCGACGGTCATCGTGGACGAGATCCACGCCCTCGCCCGCGACAAGCGTGGCTCGCACCTAGCCCTGACCCTCGAGCGCCTCGACCACGTGTGCGCCGCCGGGCACGGCAGCGCCCCGGGCGACGAAACCGCCCGGGGCGAGCGGCCCACCCGGGTCGGCCTGTCGGCCACCCAGCGGCCCATCGAGACGATCGCTCGCTTCCTCGTGGGCACGGACCGGCCCTGCCGGGTGGTCGACTGCGGCCACCAGCGCCAGCTCGACCTCCAGCTCGAGCTGCCCGACGGCGAGCTCGAGGCCGTCATGTCCGGCGCGCAGATGGCCGAGGTGCTCGACCGGATCGCCAAGCTCGTCAGCGCGCACCGCACGACCCTGGTCTTCGTCAACACCCGGCGCCTCGCCGAGCGGCTGGCCCACCAGCTCGGCGAGCGCCTCGGCGACGACGTGGTCTGCGCCCACCACGGCTCGCTCAGCAAGGAGCGGCGCCTGCGGGTCGAGCGCCGCCTCCGCCAGGGCGACCTGCGCGCCCTCGTGGCCACGGCCTCCCTCGAGCTGGGCATCGACATCGGCCCCGTCGACCTGGTCTGCCAGATCGGCTCGCCCCGGAGCCTGGCCACCTTGCTGCAGCGGGTGGGGCGGTCCGGCCACACCCGCTGGGGGACGCCCAAGGGCCGGGTCTTCCCCCTCACCCGGGACGAGCTGGTCGAGACGGCGGCGCTGCTGGCCGGGGTCCGCGCCGGCCGGCTCGACGCCCTCGCGCCCCCCGTCGCCCCCCTCGACATCCTCGCCCAGCAGCTCGTGGCCGAGGCGGCGGCCGAGGAGTGGCGCGTCGACGGGCTCTACGCCCTGGTTCGGCGGGCCGCCCCCTACGCCGCCCTGGCCCGAGCAGACTTCGACCGCACGCTCGCGTTCATGAGCGACGGCATCATGACCGCTCGGGGCCGGCGCGCCGCCCACCTCCACCACGACCGCGCCAACGGCGAGGTCCGGGCCCGACGGGGGGCGCGCCTCGCCGCCCTGACCAGCGGTGGGGCCATCCCCGAGCTGGCCGACTACCGGGTGGTGGCCGAGCCCGACGACACCTTCATCGGCACCGTCAACGAGGACTGGGCCATCGAGTCGATGGCCGGGGACGTCTTCCTGCTCGGTACCCACACCTGGCGCATCCGCAGGGTCGAGGCCGGGGTCGTCCGCGTCGTGGACGCCGACGGGGCCGACCCGACGATCCCGTTCTGGCTGGGCGAGTCGCCGGGCCGGACCACCGAGCTCTCCGAGGAGGTGAGCCGGCTGCGCAGCGTGGTCGACGCCCACCTCGCCGCCGACGACGCCGGGACCGCCGTGGCCTGGTTGCGGGCGGCAAGCGGCGTGGGGGCCGAGGCCGCGGAGATGATCGTCGACTACCTGGCTGCGACCCGGGCCGTGCTCGGCCTCGTGCCCACCCGAGAGGACCTCGTCGTCGAGCGGTTCTTCGACGACAGCGGGGGGATGCAGCTCGTCGTGCACTCCCCCTACGGCGCCCGCCTCAACCGGGGCTTCGGCCTCGCCCTTCGCAAGCGCT
>WHTX01000381.1:3170-4624 GCA_009377505.1 Acidimicrobiia bacterium | reverse complement strand
CCGCCCTCGCCTACCTCTCTGACGAGACCCTCGTCGACCAGTCGATGCTGCCTCACGGCCTGCGCTGGTCCGACGACCGCCTCGAGGCGGCGAGCCTCGACCACGCCATGTGGTTCTGCCGACCGGCCCGGGCGGACGACTGGCTGCTGTTCGAGCAGACGGTGCTCTCCACGGCCGGCGGTCGAGCCCAGGTCCGCGGCGACCTCTTCACCCCCGACGGCGTGCTCGTGGCCACCGCCGTGCAGGAGGGCCTCATCCGCTTCGACGGCTGAGGCCCCGGTCGGACGCTCAGGGACCGCGGGTGGGCGCCGGTCGCCGCCGCGTCGGGCCGCCCCAGCCAGGGCTCGGCCCGGCGACGGAGCGCCCGAGCGGGAAGAGCAGCACCACGACCACGAACGTGGCCAGGCCCGCGCCCGTGAAGGCGGTGTCGAGGCCCGAGGACCCGGCGAGTGGGAGCCAGGCCAGCGGGGCGAGGGCGAGGCCGCCGAAGCGGAAGGCGAGCGTGGCCGAGACCCCGCCGCCGCGGTTGGCGGGGACGAGCCCCGTGGCCAGGCTCTGCACGGCCACCGACAGCAGCGAGGACATCGCCCCGACCCCGACCCACACGACCACGAAGATGGTGAGGGAGCCGGCCTGTCCCATCAGGAGGACCAGCCCGCCGCCGGCGACGGCCGCGGCCATGCCCGCCCGCCGGCTGCCCACCACGTCGGTGACCCGCCCCCAGGCCGAGCCCAGCACCAGGCCGGTGAGGCCCGAGCACAGCAGCACCAGTCCCGCCGCCGAGGGCCCGAGGCCGAAGGCGTCGCGGGCCTGCAGGGCGACGAGGAAGGCGATGCCGACGCAGCCCAGGGAGGAGCCCGCCGCAGCCAGGCCCAGCAGGCCGACGCGGGGGAGGAGCAGCGTGCGCCATGGCGGCGCGCTCGCCGCCGGGCGGGCCTCACCGGGAGGCGGCAGGGCGGCGAGGAGCAGGGCCACCACGGTGATGCCGACGAAGGCGAGCCGCCAGTCGAGCTCGGTCGCCGTGCCGCCCACGATGGGGGACAGGGACTGGCCGGTGGCCTGGAAGCTGGCGTAGATGCCCACAGCCCGCCCGACCCGGGAGGGCTCGGCCAGGTCGACGAGGCCGGCCAGCAGGAGGGGCGTCGTGAAGGCGTTCGCCAGGCCCTGCAGGGCGCGCCCGGCGAGGAAGAGCGGCAGGGTCGGGGCCAGGGCGCAGCCGAGTGAGGCGGCGGCGTAGCCCAGGTAGGCGAGCTGCACGGTGCGCCGGCGGCCCCACCGCTCCCCGAGCGTGCCCGAGACGAGCAGGGCGAGGGCGAAGGGCACGAAGTACACGGTGAGGGAGGCGCCGACCCCGTTGTCACCCGTGTCGAAGGCCTCCCGCAGCTCGGGCAGCATGGCGTTGACCAGGCCGCCGCCGAAGGGGCCGAGCAGGCCGCCGACGTAGAGCGCGCCCC
>WHTX01000381.1:0-3160 GCA_009377505.1 Acidimicrobiia bacterium | reverse complement strand
GCAGGCTGGCTTCGCTGCGCACGGTCGGCTGTCCCGCCCCCTCCCGGTCGGTTCAGCGGCGCACCAGGCGCAGCCGGGTGCCCAGGTTGTGCTCGGGCGGGACCTCCCACGCCCCCTCGCCGCGGGGCCGGGCGCCGGGGACCGCGGCGGGCTCGTCGACGGCGAAGACCACGTGGTGCACGCGCCCGATGCGCATGCCGACCCAGGCGGCGACGGCGGGGTCGACCGGGGCGAGGAGGCGGATGGCGCCCCCGCCCGGCCACACCAGGTCGGCCCACGAGCCGTCGACGTCCTCGCCCCGGGCGCGCTGCTCGCCCCCGAGGGCCACGCCGAACAGGTCGAGGGCGGCCTCGTGATCGGCCACGGCCAGGGTCACCCGGCGCAGCTCGGCCGGCAGCGCGGCGCGGGGGAGGACGAAGGCGGACGGGTCGGGGCCGGGCGCGGGCTCGCCGTCGGACTGGGAGAGCTGTACCACGATGCCATGGGACTGCTTGGGGTGCAGGAACGCCTGCTTCCAGCTCGGGTGCTCGAGGTCGACCGATACCGCCTGGTAGCCGAGGCCCTCGACGGCCGCCAGGCGGGCGGCGAGGTCGCGCACCCTGAAGGTGACGTGATGGGGCCCGGGGCCGTTGCGGTCGAGGAAGCGGCGGAGGAAGTCGTGCTCGTGGACGTGCTCGGGCTCGAGCAGCTCGACAGCGGTCTCCCCGCCGGTCGCGTTGGGGAACACGACTTGGGACCAGTGGAACCCGGGGTCGTGCCCGCCGTGGCCGACCCGGCCGCCGAGGTCGGCGAAGTAGCGGGCGAAGTTGTCGAACGCCTGCTCGGCGGCGACGGCGAGGTGGTCGAGGTCGATCGGTGGGGCATCGCCGCCGGGGGCCATGGGGCGGCAGTCTGCCGCCCGCCCGCCGCTGCCGTCGAACGCGCCCCGCCGGAGGCCGGTCGGCGCCGCGGGCATGGCCGAGGGGCGGGCTAGTGCCATGACCACCAACGTTCGCCGCCTTCACGCCGGCCATGCCCGCCGCTCGCGGCGTCGTCTTCCTCGCCAGGGGACACCACCCTGGCTGCGTCATCCTCCTTCCGAGCGACGGGCCTGACTCGGCCTGAACATCGCCAACGATGGTGGACACGGCACTGGGTAGGCTCGCCGGCCGTGGCACGGGCGAGGACGGTCGACGTCGTGGTCGTCGGCGGCGGCGTGGTCGGTGTGGCCACGGCCTGGTTCTGCGCCCGGGCGGGCATGTCGGTGCGCCTGCTGGAACGCGAGGGCCTCGCTGCGGGGGCCTCGGGCCGCAACCAGGGCCTGGTCATCGGGCCCCACCCGGCGCCCATGGCCCCCCTGGCGGCGCGGGGCCTGCAGCACTACCTGGCGTTGCACGAGGACTCGGGCGGGGCGTTCGCCCTCGACCTCGAGGACCACGGCTGCCTGCTGCTCGGCGCCGAGCCGGGCGCGGTCGAGGGCACGGTCCTGTCGGGCGGCGCGCTGCGCGCCGCCGAGCCGCTGCTCGGGCCGGGGACGGACCGAGCGGTGCTGATGCCGGCCCGACGGATCGACCCACGCGGGATGGTGGCGGCCATGGCCGAAGCGGCGCGGGCCGCCGGGGCCGAGCTGTGCACGGGGTGCGAGGTGAAGGACCTGGTGGTGTCGGGGGACCGGGTGCTCGGCGTGCGGGCCGACGACGGCGAGCACCACGCCGGCGTGACCGTCGTGGCCGCCGGGCCGTGGTCGTGGCGGGTGGCGCGGCGCCTCCCCTTCGACGTGCCCGTGCAGGGCGTGCGCGGTTGGATCGCCGTCACCCGGCCAGCCCCTTTCCGCCTCCGCCACGCCATCGAGGACTCGGGCTGGGCCGCGGCCAAGACCGGCCTGCGGCCGCCCACCGTGGGCGACCTGGCGGGGGGCACGGTCCCCGCCCCCCTCGTCGCCGGCCTGCTGCAGCAGGACCACCGGGGCCGGGTGCTGCTCGGGGCGTCGCTCCAGGTGGCGACGGGAGACCACGCCGAGGGAGCGGGGGCCCTGGCCGGGGTGGCCCGGCGCGCCGCGGCCCTCGTGCCCGCCCTGGCCGAGCTGGCGGTGGTGGAGACCCGCACCTGCAAGCGCCCGATGTCCGCCGACGGCCTGCCCCTGCACGGCCCGGTCCCGGGCACGGAGGGGGTGGTGCTGGCCTGCGGGCACGGCTCCACGGGCATCACCTGGGGGGCGGGCTCGGGCGAGGCGGTGGCCGGGGGCATCGCCGAGGGCCGCTGGGACCCGGCGCTCCTACCGGGGCGCTTCGGCGTCGACGGTGGCATGGGGAGCACCGGGCCGCCGCCAGGACTGGACGACCGACCGGGCGCCCGTGGCTGACTGGGGCCCCACCTCCGCGACGTGGCCGGGGCCGATCGACCGCGAGCAGGAGAAGCGGGACGTCGCCCGCCAGCTCGTCGAGCGCGCCCAGGACGGTGACGTCGTGGGCGCCGGGTCGGGGTCGACATCGTTCCTCGCCGTGCTCGAGCTCGGGCGCGTCGTGGCCGAGCGGGGCATCGCCGTCGTCGCCGTGCCCACCTCGTACGAGGTCGCCCGGGCCTGCACGGCCAACGGCCTGCGGGTGGCAAGCCTGCGGGACCTCCGCCCCGACTGGGCATTCGACGGCGCCGACGAGGTCGACCCCGCGGGACGGGTGATCAAGGGCCGGGGCGGGGCGATGCTCCGGGAGCGGCTCGTCTTCGCCGCCGCGGCGGAGCGCCACCTCCTCGTGGACAGCTCCAAGCTCGTCGAGCGGCTCGGCCAGCGCTTCGCCGTGCCCCTCGAGGTCGTGCCCGAGGCGGTGAGCCTGGTGGAGCGCTTCGTGCGGCGGGACCTCGAGGTGCGCTCGGCCGAGCTGCGCACGTCCGGCGGTGGCAAGGACGGGCCCGTCGTGACCGAACACGGCAACCTCGTGCTCGACGTCGCCATCGAGGGCATCGACGACGCCACTGAGGACACTCTGGGGCGCATCCCCGGCGTGGTGGCCACCGGGCTGTTCACCGGCTTCGACTACCAGCTCCACGTCGCCGGGCGCTAGCCGACGCACCACTAGCCCCAATCTTTCATTCGAGCTCGCTCGAACTGGTCAGCTAGTTGCCCGCATAGCTCGCCCGACCAGCTGCTTTCCTGGTCAGGGGCCTGGCCGCGAGCCTCATGAAA
>WHTX01000380.1 GCA_009377505.1 Acidimicrobiia bacterium | reverse complement strand
GCGCCGGCGCGGGCGGTGGCGCACGGGCGGCGGGCCGTGGCGCACGGGGGGCGGGCCAGTCGCGACAGACTGAGGAGGATGGCACCGAGCACGTCGGGGCAGGCCGCCCACCCCCAACACCACCCGGCCTCGGACGGCGCGGGGCGCGAGGAGCTGCGCATCTCCGACGAGGACCGCCTCGAGGTCATCGCTCGTCTGCAGCGGGCCGCGGGGGAAGGCCGGCTGAGCCTCGACGAGTTCTCCGAGCGGGCCGAGGTGGTGTTCGCGGCCCGGACGCCGAGCGCCCTGCTCCCCGTGCTGGTCGGCCTGCCCGACGCCCCACGTGCTCCTGCACCGCTTGCCGCGGCGCGTGTGGGCCGGGGCCGGCGCCGGCGGCGCCGGGTGGTAGCGGTCTTGGGCGGCAGCGACCGCAAGGGCCGCTGGCAGCTGCACCGCCGTACGACCGCTCTCGCGCTGCTGGGCGGGGTCACGCTCGACCTGCGCGGTGCGGCCATCGACGACGGCGAGGTCGACATCCGCTGCTGGGCCTTCATGGGCGGCATCGACGTGATCGTGCCCGAGGGCATGCCGGTGGACTTCGGCGGCTTCGTCCTGATGGGCGGGCGCGACGAGAAGCTCGCCTACGTGCCCGAGCGGCCCGGCGCCCCCAGGGTGCGGGTGCGGGGCTACGGCATGTGGGGCAGCGTCGACCTGACCTCCAAGCCCGACCCGGTGGCCGAGCGGCCCCTCGTCGACGAGGTGCGGATGCGGCTGCGCCACACGCTCGACCGAGTGCTGCCCGCGCCGGCCGGTGCCCCAGGGCAGCCCGGTGGCCGGGGCATCATGGCTGGGGACGGCAGCATTGCTGGGGACGGCAGCATTGCTGGGGACAGCGCCATGGCTGGGGGCGGCGGCGAACGTCGGGGCGGCGACGAGCGTCGGGGCGGGGCGGGTTCGGCCGGGATGGTCGCGGTGCTCGTGGCCGAGTTGTCGCCATCGGCTGGTGGACACGGCGCTGTCGCCGCGGGGACCGTGCGACGGCGCACGCGACGGGCTTTGGCTGACACGAAGGGGGCCATCACCGGGGACCTGGTGGCGCACCACGGGGCGACCGTGGCGGCCGAGCGGGACGACGCCGTTGTGGCCGCCTTCGGCTCGACGCGCGCCGCCCTGCGGGCGGCGGCGGGGCTGCGCGACCAGGTGGCGGGCGCGCCGGGCGCCGGCCTCGAGCTACGGGTCGGGGTGCACGCCGCCGAGGTGGAGGACACCGCGGGCGACCTTGCCGAGGTCACCGACGTTGCCGCGGCCCTGGCCGGCGCGGCCGCCGCCGGCGGGGTGCTGGTGTCCGGCGTGGCCGCCGACCTCGTCGCCAGCTCGGCCGAGCTCCGCTTCGGCCCCGGCCCGACGTTGCCGGGTACGAGCGTGGTGCACACGACGAGGGCGCAGCGCCTGCTCGGCAGCTGATCCTGGCCCCGATGGTCGCAGCTCGGACGGCGCGATCATCGCCGGATGCTCGACGCCCCCGACTGGCAACCCGGAACGCGCATCGCCGCCATCCCCGTGCCCGCACCCCACCAGCGCCGCCACTCGTACCCCGCTCCGGCTAGCCAGTGGCGCCGCGCCCGGCCGGGAACCCGGCTGGCCACGGGGCCCGGGGCGCAGGCGGCGTAGCATCCGAGCATGGCGCAACCGACCCTCGAGCAGCTCCGGCGGGCCCCGAAGGTCCTGCTGCACGACCACCTCGACGGGGGCCTGCGCCCGGCCTCGGTGATCGAGCTGGCCGAGGCCGCCGGCCACCGGCTCCCCACCACCGACCCCGCCGAGCTGGCCGCCTGGTTCACCGAGGGCGCCTACCGCCACGACCTCACGCTCTACCTCGAGACGTTCGCCCACACGGTCGGCGTGCTGCAGACCCGTGAGGCCCTCAGCCGGGTCGCCCGGGAGTGCGCCGAGGACCTCGCCGCCGACGGGGTCGTCTACGCCGAGGTGCGCTTCGCCCCCGAGTTGCACACCACCGGCGGGCTGTCCCTCGACGAAGTCGTCGAGGCCGTGATCGAAGGGTTCGGCCAGGGCTCAGCAGCGACGGGCATCACCATCGGCACGCTGTGCACGGCCATGCGCACCTCGGCCCGGGGACTCGAGATCGCCGAGCTGGCCGTGCGCCACCGCGACGCCGGCGTGGTCGGCTTCGACATCGCCGGGGCGGAGAAGGGCTTCCCGCCCTCTCGCCACCTCGACGCCTTCGACCACTGCCGCCAGGAGAACTTCCACATCACCATCCACGCCGGCGAAGCCTTCGGGCTGCCGTCCATCTGGGAGGCGATCCAGTTCTGCGGGGCGGAGCGGTTGGGCCACGGGGTGCGGATCATGGACGACATCGAGCCCGCCACCGACGGCACCTTCCGGCTGGGGCGCCTGGCGGACTACGTGCGCGACCGGCGCATCCCCCTCGAGATGTGCCCCACCTCCAACGTGCACACGGGCGCGGCGCCCTCGCTCGCCGAGCACCCCATCGGGCTGCTGCGCCACCTCCGTTTCCGGGTGACGGTGAACACGGACAACCGGCTCATGTCCTCGACGACCATGACCCAGGAGTTCGCCCACCTCGGCGGGGCCTTCGGGTTCGGCTGGGACGACGTCGAGTGGCTGACGATCAATGCCATGAAGTCGGCGTTCTGGCCTTTCGAAGGCCGGCTGTCGATCATCAACAACAGGATCAAGCCCGGGTTCGCCCTGCTGCGAGCCGAGTCCGGCGAGGCCGAGCGGGCCATGGACCGCCTCGTGGCCCCTTCGCCGCCCCTGGGCGGCCGCTGACTGGGCGCGCTCGGCGGCGGGGGGGCTGCGGTACGGTCGCCGGCGATGCCGACCCTCCTCGTCGACCACCCTCTCGTGGCGCACCGCCTGGCCACGCTGCGTGACAGCGCCACGGACCGGCCGAACTTCCGGGCCGCGCTCGACGAGCTCGCGTCGCTGCTCGTCTACGAGGCGTGCCGATCGCTGCCCGTCGACAGCGCGACCGTGACCACCCCCGTCGGAGAGGCTCCGGCCAAGCGCTTGTCGGCGACGCCCATCCTGGTCCCGGTGCTGCGGGCCGGGCTGGGCATGCTCAACGGCGCACTGCGGCTCCTGCCCGAGGCCGAGGTGGGCTTCGTCGGCCTCAAGCGAGACGAGCTCACGCTGCTGCCCGACTCCTACGTCACCACGCTGCCCCACGAACTGGCGGGACGGACGGCCCTGGTGCTCGACCCGATGCTGGCCACGGGAGGGTCCGCCCTGCACACGCTGCGCTTGCTCGAACGGTGCGGCGCCGGACGGGTGTCGTTGTGCTGCGTGCTCGCCGCGCCGGAGGGCCTGGCCGCCCTCGACGAGGCGGACTTCGACCACGTGGAGGTGGTGACGGCCGCGGTCGACAGCCATCTCAACGAGGTCGGGTTCATCGTCCCCGGACTCGGCGACGCCGGCGACCGCCAGTTCGGCGACTATTGAGCGCTCAGCAGCCTCCATCTCGGCTGCGTGCCCGCCTCCGCGATGCCGTCGAAACCCTTGCGAGATCGTCTGCGGCGTTGGCGATCGCATGGCCGACGATCCCCCAGACCAGCCGACTCGCCGGCCTGCCGTTCAGGCTGGTTCGGACACGTAGAGGCGGTTGCCGTCGGGGTCGGAGAAGCTGAACATCAGCGGCGCCGTGTCCCAGTCGAGGAGTTCGCCGACCGACAGGCCGAGCGCGAGCAGCTCGTCGCGGGCGGCCCGCGCGTCGGGCGTGACCAACCGGATGCCGGTGTCGATGCCGGTCGGCAGTCCGTCGCCGGTGGCGACGAGGGCGATGGAGGTGGCGGCGCCGGGCGGCGCCAACTCGACCCAGCGGAAGCCGTCGCCGAGGTCGGCGTCGAACCGGGTCTCGAAGCCCACGGTCTCGAGGAGCGCCTTGGTCCGGTCCTGGTCCGTGACCGGGATCGCCACCGTCGAGAGTCCTGTGAAGGTCATGGTCCGCTTTGTCATGTGGTGAAGACGACGGGGCAACGCCCAACTCATCGGTGCTCGAGGGGTGGGCTCCCTCGAGGTTCGCGGTGGGTCGGCCCGGGCGCGAGTGCTACACCTGGACGAGGGTGTTCTGGCGGGCGACGACCCACCAGCGGCCGGCTTCCTTGACCAGGACATAGAGCGCGACCATGGCGTGGTCGACGTCGATCGGATCGCCGTCGGAGGTGGTGGCCCAGGCTCGCTTGTGGGCGATGGCCACGTCGGGGCGGACGAACACCAGGTCCGCCAGCTCGTAGCGGGCGAACTGGTCGCGCAGCGCTCCAGCGAGTCCGGCGCGGTGGGCCTCCAGGAGGGCGTCGTAACCCGAGACCTGCACGCCGGCCACGCTCACCCCGGAGGCGTTCTCGGCGAAGTGGGCCACCGACAGCGCCTGGTCCTTCGTGTTGAAGCCGGTCTCGATGTCGGCGATCACCTGGGTGATGGCCGCGAGGTCACGGTCGTGGTCGGTGGTCGAGTCCTGCACCCTGGGCGGTCGGGTCGTCGCTGCATCCATGGCCGCACCCTTTCACTTCAAGCGAACTTGAAGTCAACCCCTGGCCCGAGGGCTGGCCGGCACCAGGCCGGCCAGCCCCGACCAGGACAGCCCCGGTCAGGACAGCCAGCGTTTGCGGC
>WHTX01000034.1 GCA_009377505.1 Acidimicrobiia bacterium | reverse complement strand
CGCCGCCGCCCGGCGCCCCTGGCTAAGGTGCCCGGCCAGGCCCGCCCGCCGCCTGTCCGGGCGGGACGGGGCCCCGGGGGAGGACCGCGCATGCGCTTCGGCTACGTCTCGATGAACTCCGCTTCGGGCATCCGGCCCGACGTGGTGGCCCGGGAGCTCGAGGAGCGGGGCTTCGACTCGCTGTGGGTGCCTCAGCACAGCCACATCCCGACGTCGCGCCTGTCGCCCTTCCCCAACGGCGGCGACCTGCCATCCGGCTACCTGCACATGATGGACCCGCTGGTCTCCCTGACCGCCGCGGCCCTGGCCACGACGGACCTGGTGGTGGCGACGGGGGTGTGCCTGTTGCTGGAGGCTGACCTGCTGGACCTGGCCTGTCGGACGGCCACGCTCGACGTGCTCTCCGGCGGCCGCCTGCTGCTTGGCGTGGGCGTGGGCTGGAACCGGGAGGAGCTCGAGAACCACCGGCCCGACGTGCCCTTCGCCAAGCGCTACGCCGCCATGCGGGAACGGGTGGAAGCGCTGCGGACCATCTGGCGCGAGGACGAGCCGTCCTTCTCGGGGACCTGGGACGACTTCACGACCTCGTGGGTGTACCCCAAGCCGACTCGGGGCTACGTGCCCATCGCGCTGGGCAACTCGCTGCCCCTCGGCATCCGCCACGCGGCGCGCTACGCCGACCACTGGAGCCCGATCGACGCCCACCTGGTGAACGAGAAGGGGGAGCCCGACGTGGTGGGGGGCGTCGCCTGGTTCCGCTCCCTCGTGGCCGAGTACGGCCGTGACCCCGACAGCGTGCCGGTCACACTGTGGATGTTCCGCCGGCCCGAGCCCCGCCGCCTCGAGCGCTACGTGCCCCTGGGCCTCGAGCGCATCGTGCTGTCGGGCGCGAGCGCGGTGCTGGAGGACGAGGCGGCGACCATGCGGACGCTCGACGAGCTCTCCCCCGTCGTGAGCAGCTGGCGCTGATGGCCGGCGGGCGAGGGGAGCAGACATGAAGGCGTGGCGCGTCGACGAGCTCGGCCACCCGCGGGTCAGCCTGCGCCTCGAAGAGGTGCCCGATCCCGTGCCCGGCCCGGGCGAGGCGCTGGTCAGGGTGGGAGCGGGCACGGTCAACTTCGCCGACATCCTGCTCTGCCAGGGCATCTACCAGGACCGGCCGTCCCCGCCCTTCACCCCGGGGCTCGAGACCTGCGGCGTCGTGGAGGCGGTCGGCCCCGGCGTCGACCTCCCCGTCGGCGCCCACGTCGGCGGCATGGCGGGGCTGCCCTCCGGCGGCTTCGCCGAGAAGGCCCTGGTGCGCGCGCCCGCCGCGCTGGTGATGCCGCCGAGCGTGCCCTTCACCGACGCCACCGTCCTGTACTCGACGTACCAGACCTCCCACGTGGCCCTCCACCACCGCGCCCAGCTCCAGGCGGGCGAATGGCTGCTGGTGCACGCCGGCGCCGGCGGGGTGGGCTCGGCCGCCGTACAGCTCGGCGCGGCCGCCGGGGCCCAGGTCATCGCCACCGCCGGCGGGCCGGAGAAGGTGGCCGTCTGCCAGCAGCTCGGCGCCGACCACGCCGTCGACTACCACGTCGAGGACGTCTACGACCGGGTGATGGAGATCACCGCCGGCCACGGCGTCGACGTCGTCTTCGACCCCGTGGGCGGGCCCGTCACCACGCCGAGCCGGCGGCTCCTCGCCTGGGAGGGCCGGCTCCTCGTCATCGGCTTCGCCAGCGGGGACATCCCCAGCTTCCCCGGCAACCACGTACTGGTGAAGAACTACACCGTGCTCGGCGTGCACTGGGGCGCCTACCCTCACCACCGCCGCGAGGTCATCGACATCGCCCACGAGGACCTCATGCGCCTCTACGCGGAAGGCCGCATCCGCCCCCTCGTGACCGACGTGGTCGGCCTCGACGGCGTGCCCGGCGCCCTCGACGCCCTCGAGGCGCGCCAGGTGCACGGCCGGGTGGTCCTCGCCCCCTGACCCTCCGCCGGTCCCCACCAGAGGGGCGCCACGGTTGTCTAGAGGTTTAGACTGCCCGGCGTGTGCCCGATGGTGAACACCGACGACCTCTGCGACGCACGCGAGGTGGCCGCCGTGCTCGGCCTCGCCCACGCCACGAGCGTGTCCGGCTACCTGCGCCGCTACCACGACATGCCCCGGCCCGTGGTCGACCTCGGCGCAGGCAGGTCCCGGCTGTGGGTGCGCCCTGACATCGCCGCCTGGGCCGCCGGGCGCAAGGCACGGCCGTGAACCGGCGCCGGAGCAACGACCTCTGTTGGTGCGGCAGCCGCCGCAAGCTGAAGCGCTGACACGGCGACCACCAGCGCTTCCGCCGCTCTCCGGTGCAAGGCGGCATCGTGAGCCCGCCACGGCCCGTGCCCGAGGGGATCGCCCGCCCGCCCTACGTCGGGCGCCCGGGGCCGTCGGGCCCGGCCGGCGTGCAACGCCACCGCGGCAGCGACCTCGAGCGGCTCCGCCACGCCGGCGCGGTCGCGGCCGAGGTGCTCGCCAGCGCGGGCGCGGCCGTGGCCCCCGGCGTCACCACTGACGAGCTCGACGGGGTCGCCCACGACACCTACGTGCGCCTCGGGGCCTACCCGAGCACGCTCGGGTACAAGGGCTACCCGAAGTCCATCTGCACGTCGGTGAACGAGGTCGTCTGCCACGGGATCCCCGACGACCGGCCCCTCGTCGCCGGCGACATCGTCAACGTCGACGTGACGGCCTACGTCGACGGCGTGCACGGGGACACCTCCGCCACTTTCACCGTGGGCGAGGTCGACCCCCCGACCGCGGGGCTGGTCGAGCTGACCCGGGTGGCCACGCTCCTCGGCATCGCCGCCGTGGGCCCGGGGGAGCACCTCTCGGCCATCGCCGAGGCCATAGAGCCCTTCGCCGTCGACCACGGCCTCGAAGTCGTGCGCGACTGGGGCGGGCACGGCATCGGCGCCGTCTTCCACGCCGCGCCCCACGTGAACCACGGCATCGAGCGAGGCCGGACCATCCGCCTCGAGCCCGGCGTGACGTTCACGGTCGAGCCGATGCTCACCGCGGGCACGAGCCGGCACCACCTGTGGGCCGACGACTGGACGGTCGTCACCGACGACCTGCTGCCGAGCGCCCAGTTCGAGCACACGGTCATCGTCACCGAGGACGGGGTCGAGATCCTGACCCTCACGCCCGAGGGGCGCAGCGCCGTCGGCGACCTCACCGCCCTCGAGGCGGGCGCCCGCTGAGCCGCCCTCGCCTGATGACGGCGCCCTGCCGGGCGATTCGATGTCGATTCGCTGCGCTGGTTCGGCGGGCCGGGTGGCGGCGTTCTGACCAGGTTGAACACCGCCGAACGGGGGATTCGACGTGGGCTCCGCCCGTCGCCGCCTCCCATCCGTCGAATCGCTGTGGCCCCTGGCGAGGCCCAAAAGCCGACCAGATGGGTCGGCTTTGCTAGCCTCGGCCGCTGTGCCCCCCTCGCCGGCCCTGCCCCCCTCGCCCGGACCGGTCCTCGACCCCCTCGTACCCCACAGCTCGCACTGGGGCGCCTTCGGGGTGCGGGTCGAGGACGGCCGCGTGGTCGACGTCGTGCCCCACCCGGCCGACCCCGACCCCTCCCCCCTGCTCGGCAACATCGCCTCGGCCGTCGCCCACGCCGCCCGAGTGGCCACCCCCGCCGTGCGCCGGGGCTGGCTCGACCGGGGCCCGGGGCCGGACGCCAGCCGCGGCGCCGACAGCTTCGTGGCCGTGAGCTGGGACGAGGCCCTCGACCTCGTGGCCGGCGAGCTGCGCCGCGCCTACGACGGGCCCGGGGCGGAGGCGATATTCGGCGGCTCCTACGGCTGGGGCTCGGCCGGCCGCTTCCACTCGGCGCCGACCCAGGTGCGCCGCCTGCTCGGCCTGCTCGGCGGCTACACGGGCTCGGTCAACACCTACAGCACCGGGGCGAGCATGGTGATCCTGCCCCACGTGCTGGGCTCGGGCGACGCGGTGATGCGCGAGGCCACCTCCTGGGAGGTGATCGCCGAGCACACCGAGCTGCTCGTCGCCTTCGGGGGCGCCCCGGCGAAGAACATCTCGGTCACCCACGGAGGCGTGGCCACCCACACCGCCCCCGGCCGCTTCCGCAAGGCGGCGCGCCGGGGCCTCGAGGTGGCGTTGTTCAGCCCGCTGCGCAGCGACGTGCCCGCCGGCGTGCGCGCCCAGTGGTTCGCCGTCCGCCCGGGCACCGACGTCGCCGCCATGCTCGCCCTTGCCCACGTGCTCATCACCGAGGACCTCCACGACCAGGGCTTCCTCGACCGCTGCTGTGCCGGTGCCGACCGCTTCGTGGACTACGTGACCGGGGCCAAGGACGGGGTGGCCAAGTCGCCCGAGTGGGCCGCACCGATCTGCGAGGTGCCCGCCGAGGCGGTGCGCGCCCTGGCCCGGCGCATGGCCGCCTCCCGGACGCTCGTCACCACGAGCTGGTCGCTGCAGCGGGCCGAGCACGGCGAGCAGACGGTGTGGGCGGGCGTCGCGCTCGCCGCCCTGCTCGGCCAGCTCGGCACCCCGGGCGGGGGGTTCGGCCACGGCTACGGCTCGATCGCCGACATCGGCAGCTCGTCCGCCCTCCTGGCCATGCCGTCGCTCTCCCCGGGCCCGAACCCGGCGTCGACGTTCATCCCCGTGGCCCGCATCGCCGACTTGCTGCTCCAGCCCGGTGAGCTGTTCGAGTACGACGGCGACACCTACGTCTACCCGGACATCCGCCTCGTGTACTGGGCCGGCGGCAACCCCTTCCACCACCACCAGGACCTCAACCGCCTGCGCAGGGCGCTCGCCCGGCCGGACACCGTGGTCGTGCACGAGCCCTTCTGGACGCCGATGGCCCGCCACGCCGACATCGTGCTGCCCGCCACCACCAGCCTCGAGCGCAACGACATCGGCGCGGGGCGCCGGGACAGCCGGGTGATCGCCATGAAGGCGGCCGTCGCCCCCCTCGGCGAGGCCCGCGACGACTACGACATCCTCGCCGCGGTGGCCGAGCGCCTCGGCGCCGGCGAGCGGTTCACCGAGGGCCGGGACGAGCGGGCCTGGCTGGAGCACCTCTACGAGCAGTGGCGCGGGCTCGTGGCGCGCCAGGGCGTCAAGGCGCCGAGCTTCGAGGCGTTCTGGTCGCGGGGTGAGGTCCAGGTCCCCGTCACCGACGCCGGGCTCGTGTACCTGGAGGCCTTCGTGGCCGACCCGGCCAAGGCGCCCCTCCGCACCCCGAGCGGGCGCATCGAGCTGGCCTCCGAGGTGGTCGAGGGCTTCGACTACGACGATTGCCCCGGCCACCCGGCCTGGCTCGAGCCCGAGGAGTGGCTCGGCTCGCGGCGCGCCGCCCGCTTCCCCCTCCACCTCGTGGCCAACCAGCCGGCCACCCGCCTGCACAGCCAGCACGACATGGGCGCGGCCAGCCAGGCCGGCAAGGTGGCCGGGCGCGAGGCGATCCGTGTCCACCCCCTCGACGCCGCGGTACGGGGGGTCGAGGACGGCGACGTCGTGCGGGTGTTCAACGACCGCGGCGCCTGCTTGGCCGGCGCGGTGGTCAGCGAGGACGTGCGGCCCGGGGTGGTGCAGCTGCCCACGGGCGCGTGGTACGACCCGGTGAGCCCGTCGGTGCCCGGCTCGCTGTGCGCGCACGGCAACCCCAACGTGCTGACCCCGGACCGGGGGACGTCTCGGCTGGCCCAGGGATCGATCGGCCAGCACGCCCTGGTGGAGCTCGAGCGCTTCGAGGGCGACGTGCCGCCGGTGCGCGCCCACGTCCCCCCGGTCGTCGAGCGGCGCTGAGCCGCCTCAGCGGCGGGGGTCGACGAGGACCTTGACCTTCTCGGAGGGCCCGCTGGCCAGCTCGTCGAAGGTGGCGCCGAGCTCGTCGAGGCTGACGGTGGCGTGGTGCAGCGGCGCGACCTGCACCCGTCCGTCGGCGATGAGCCCGAGGGTGATCTCGAGGTCCTCGTAGCCGTAGGCGGCCGAGGTGTCGATCGTGATCTCCTTGAGCACCCACATGGCCGCGTTGATCTCGGCCTTGTCGATGGCCACCCCGACGAGGCAGACGTTGCCGCCCCGCCGCACCAGTCGAGCGGCGGCGTTCACGGTGGCCGCCACCCCGGCGCAGTCGAAGACCACGTCGGGCCCGGTGCCCCTGGTCAGGTCGTCGAGAGCCTCCTGCGCCTCGTGGCCGGGGGCGAAGACCTGGTCGGCCCCGAGCTCGCGGGCCAGCGCACCCCGGGCCGGGTCAGGCTCGACGACGAAGGCCCGCCCTGCTCCCGCCGCCCGGGCGCACTGCAGGGCGAGGAGCCCGATGGGGCCGGCGCCGATGACCGTCACCACGTCGCCCAGGCGGATCCGGCTGCGGCGCACGGCGTGGGCCGCGACCATGGTGGGCTCGGTCATGGCCGCTTGCTCCGTGCTGAGCTGGGCGGGCACCCGGGCGAGGCGGCGAGCGTGCACGGCTTGGGTCGCGGCGAACCCGCCCGAGGCGGGCGAGAAGCCGTCGCTGCCCATGAGGCCCCGCAGGGCGCGGGAGCAGCGGGAGGCATCGCCCCGCTCGCACGAGCCGCAGCGCCCGCACGGTGGCGCGGCGCCGCCCACGACGCGGTCGCCTTCGGCCACGTGGGTGACGTCGCTCGCCACCGCGCTGACCACCCCGGTCCACTCGTGGCCGCACACGGCGGGGGGATAGGGGCCGCCGGATTGGTAGGCGTGCACGTCCGAGCCGCAGATCCCGCACAGGTCGATCTCGACGAGCGCGGCTCCGGGCGTGACGACCGGGTCGGCCACCTCGAGCAGCTCGAAGCGCCCCTTGCCGGTGATGAGCCCCGTCCGCATCGCTGTCTCCGAACCGTTACTGGGCGCGTTTCACCGGCGCCCCTGACCCGGCGAAGCTAACCCACGGCCGGGCCCCGCTGCTCGCGCCACCAGAGGGGGCGCCAGCGAGGGCATGGGCGGTGGTTGGCGCACGGGGATCGCTACGGCTCTCGCCGAAGTGCTCGACGGCCTGGCCGCCGACGGCGCCACGAGCTGAGCGCCGGCCCGAGGACCGGCCAGCCGTGTTCGACTGCCCGGCGGGGGCGCGGGCGATTCGACGTCGATTCGACGGGCGGGTTCGCCGGGGGGCTGCGGGCGATTCGACGTCGATTCGACGGATGGCGATGGCCGGCCGCCCGAGCGTCTACCAGCCGACTTCGTACGGTAGTCGGGGTGCGACTGAACGTGGCCTGACGGGTGAGGGCCCCGGGCCGGACGGGCGTCGGCGCGCCCGGTTACAGTCCGCCACCGTGGGGGCTCCTCTGAGATTCGGCGTCATGTACGACTTCCGCAACCCGGCCGGGTCGGGCCTGGCCATGCCCGACCTGTACGCCCAGGTCCTCGACCAGGTCAGCGCCGTCGAGGAGCTTGGCTACGACATGGTCTGGTTCACCGAGCACCACTTCGTGGAGGACGGTTACCTGCCGTCGTGGGTGCCCGTGGCCGGGGCGGTTTTCGGGCGCACGAAGCGGCTGCGGGTGGGCACCGACATCGCCCTGCTGCCCTTCTACCACCCGGTCCGCTTGGCCGAGGACCTCGCCGTTCTCGACAACCTCTCGGGCGGTCGGGTCGAGATGGGGGTCGGTCTCGGCTACGCGGCCCACGAGTTCGCCGGTTTCGGCATCCCCGTCTCCCGCCGGGTCTCCCTCGCCGAGGAGGGCCTCGACATCCTGCGCCTCGCCTGGAGCGGGGAGCGGTTCAGCTACCACGGTAAGCGCTACCACTTCGACGACCTGCTGGTCACTCCCCGGCCCGTGCAGCCCGGGGGCCCTCCGTTGTGGCTCGCGTCGATGACCGAGGCCGGGGCGTCGCGGGCGGCCCGCTACGGCCTCGACTTCCTGCCCCAGGGCAAGCGGGCCGTGCTCGACCTGTGGCGCTCCGAGGTCACCTCGGCGGGCAGGGACCCGGCGCAGCGACGGGTCGGGATCATCCGCCCGTGGCTGGTGACCGACGACCGGGAGCGCGACTGGCCGCCGATCCGGGCCGCCGAACGGTACCGGATGGAGGCCTACGCCCGGTTCTTCGCCGAGTCCGAGACCAGTTTCAGCCTCGGCGGCGAGGGCGCGATCAGCCAGAACTGGGTCATCGGCACCCCGGCGGAGGTCGAGGCACAGCTCGGCGACTTCATCGAAGAGCACGGCTTCACCGACCTCATCACCCACGGCGTGCCGCCAGGCATGTCACCGGAGTTTCTGTGCCCGCTGCGCGGGCGTGACGCAAGCGTGAAAATGGTGCCCGGGCGAGCCCGCCACGCCGTCGCGTTCCTGGTCTTGAGGCCGTACCGGAGTTTGGTGTGGGGCCCGACCAGGAGGGCGACGCACTGTGCTACGAGCACGCCGATCAGACTTTCGTATCCCTCCTGGGCCCTCGGGCTCGCTCGTTCCATGATCCGTCGAGCTTGGGGGGTGCCCTTGAGAGCGGACAGCAATGACGTCGAGATCGACGAGGAGGAGACCGAACGGGTCCTCACCGTCGCCGCCGCCGTCGATGTGGCCAAGGCGTCGGGCATGGTCTGTGCCCGACGCCCGCACCCTTCGATCGAGGGTCGTCGCACCTGCCGGGTGTGGGAGGTCGAATCGACCACGAACTCCATCTTGGCTCTGGGTGTGGACCTGGTCGCCCTCGGGGTGGAACGCGTGGTGCTGGAATCGACCTCGGACTACTGGCGGCCGTTCTTCTACCTGCTGGAGGCCGCCGGCTTGTCGGTGTGGCTGGTCAACGCCCGTGACGTCAAGCAGGTCACGGGCAGGCCCAAGACCGACAAGTTGGACGCGGTGTGGCTGGCCAAGCTGTGCGAGCGGGGCATGCTGCGGCCGAGTTTCGTGCCGCCCCGGGAGATCCGGGCCCTGCGGGACTACACCCGGCTGCGGACCGAGATGGTCGAGGAACGGTCCCGGCACAAGCAGCGTCTCGAGAAGCTGCTCGAGGACGCCTTGATCAAGTTGTCGTCGGTGGCGGCAGACCTGCTCGGGGTGTCGGCCCGGGCGATGATCGAAGCCCTCATCGCTGGTGAACGTGACCCGAAGGCCTTGGCCAACCTGGCCCGCGGGAAACTCAACACCAAGCAGGCAGCGCTGCTCGAAGCGCTCAACGGCCGCTTCGATGACCATCACGCCGACCTGGCCCGCCTCCTGCTGGACCAGATCGACGCGTGTTCCGACAAGATCGACCGGCTCACTGCCCGGATCGAGCAACTCGTCGCCGAGCTCCCCGAGCCCCCGCCACCGACAGACCGTGGCCCCCGGCCCACCACCAGCGACGTGCCGGTCGAACACGACCCCGACGCTCGTCGCCTCACCACCGTCGAACGCCTCGACGAGATCCCCGGCATCGCCGAGCGAGCGGCCCAGATCCTCATCGCCGAAGTCGGCCTCAACATGGCCCAGTTCCCCACCCCCGCCCACCTGGTGTCCTGGGCGAAACTGTCGCCCCAGACCATCCAATCGGGCCCGAAGACCCGGGTCGGCAAGACCGGCAAAGGCAACCGCTACCTCAAAGGCGTCCTCGGCGAGGTCGCCACCGCAGCAGCCAAGACCGACACGTTCCTCGGCGAGCGCTACCGGCGCCTGGTCCGACGGCGAGGCAAGCAACGAGCGCTCGTCGCCGTGGCCCGCTCGATCCTCGTCCTCGTCTGGCACCTGCTCAACGACCCCGACGCCCGCTACGTCGACCTCGGCTCCGACTACTACACCAGCCGCCTCGACCCCGAACGCAAGACCCGCGACCTCGTCCGCCAACTCCAAGCCCTCGGCCACACCGTCACCCTCAAACCCGCCCCCTGACGCCACCACCCTCGAGGCCGACACCCCCGCAGGCTCCGCCCGCACGCCGCACCCCGGACCCCGCGCGGCACGACCTCCGCCAACCACCAGTCATTTTCCGGTCAGAAGATCACCCCGAGCCTCTCCCGCTTCGCGCAGGAGGTCATGCCTGCCTTGCGGGCCCGCTTTGCCGGCTGAGCTGGGCGGGGGGCGCGAGGCGGACAGGGCCGTGGTGGCGCCAGCCCGGGACGGTCGCGCCGGAGAGGCGTCGCTAAGGTCGCCGCGGTGGACGCCGCCAAGTCGCTGTTCCTGTTCGGCACCGAGGACCCTGGCGTCGACGTCGACGACGACGACGAACTGGCCGAGTTCTTCGTCGACGAAGACGAAGACGAGGGCGAGGACGAGGACCAGTACGAAGTGGAGGACGAGGACGGCGCGGGGCGCGCCGTCCGAGCGCTCCTGCTGACCGCCATCGCCACCCAGGTTCGCGACGACGACCCGCCCGAGGTGTGGGCCAACGCCCAGCGGCTGCTCGACGCCGGCCTCGGCCGCCGGGACGTCCTCGACCAGATGGCGCTCGTGGCCAGCTACGTGGTCGACGAGGCGATGGCGGACGAAAATGGCCGAGCGGGCGCCGAGCACGTTCACGCCGCGCATGACGAGCTCGGCGCCGCGGGTGAGTGGGGGATCGACCTGGGCCGGAGGATCGACCTGGGCCGCTACCGCGAGCTCCTCGGTGCCCTTCCCCTGGCCGACGTCGACGCCCTGGCCCGCTCGGCCGCCGACCGGGTGGCGGCTGGCTGGGTGGTGGCTGGCCGGGTGGCGGCTGGGCAGGGCATGGCCCTCGACGACCTGCGCGAGCAACTCGTGGCCGAGGCCAGTGCGGGCCGTGGCGGCCCGCCGGAGCTGGCGGTGATCGCCGCCGAAGCCGCCCTCGGTGAGCTCGGAGGGCGATACGGCGAGCTGGCGTTGGTGGCGGGACGCCGGGTCGTGCACTTGCCGACCCTGTTCGCCGGCATCGTCCTCACCCACCGCCTCGACGAGGAGGAGGCACGCTTCGGGGAGGTCCTGTACTGCGTCGGCGACGATCTCGCCCCCTTCGCCTGGCGCCGGGAGCTGAGCGCGGCCGACGGCACGGAGGTCGAGCCCTTCGAGGTCGCGCCGGGCCGGCTCGGTTGGATCGGCCCGGAGCGCTGGGCCGAGGGCGAGGCGGGCGACCTGGTCGCCGTGCGAGTGGACGAACAGGGCGTCGTGCTCGTGGAGGGCCTGGAAGGGGCCGACCTCGCCACGCCCGACGAGCTCGTCACCGCGCTGCGCCAGGCCTATGACGCCACCGTGGCCGAGACCCGGTTCCCGGTGCTCGTCACCGACCTGGTCAACGCCGTGCAGTTGGCCCACCCCGCGGCCTTCGCCGAGCCCGTGGCCCCCATCGTTGAGCTGTGCGCCGCGGCGGGGCTCGAGCGTGACGGCGGCTACGTCGCCGACGACCGTGTCGTGTGGCGGGCCCTGCACCAGGAGCGGCAGAGCGATCGCGTGCACGCCGTGCTCGGCTGGGACCACGCCCGCGCCCACCGTGCCCTGGCCGTCCTGTCCCTCGTGGAGGAAGGGGACGTCGCGCCGGCCGAACTGCGCGCTGCGCTCGGGGCCCTGGGGGAGGAGGAGATGGCGCAGGTGGTGCTGGACGAGCTGGTCGGCGGCACGCCGAGCCCGTCAGACCTGGAGGCGGCGGCGGCGTGGTCGGGCCGGCTCGTGGACGTGGCCCGGCGCCCGACAGAGCGGATGGTGGCGCGCTGGCTCGCGGGCGTCATCGCCGAGGAGGCGGGGGACGCGCTCGGCGCCGAACGGCACTTCAAGGCGGCCTTCGAGGCCGACGGCTCGTGGGGGGCGCTCGTCGACCGGGTGGCCTGGTACGCCTCGGACCGGGGCGAGGCCGCCCGGGCGGCGCAGCTGTGGCGGCTGCTGGCGTCGCCGGACGAGGCCGAGCTGGCCATCGTCGAGGAAGCGTCCGGGCCAGCCGCGCCCAAGGTCGGACGGAACGACCTGTGCTGGTGCGGGTCGGGGCGCAAGTCCAAGGCGTGCCATCGGGGCCAGTCGCCACGGCCGGCGCTCGAGGAGCGGGCCGGATGGCTGTACCAGAAGGCCGTCGGCTACCTGGCCCGCCAGGAGCGGGCGCTCGATGACGTCACGCTGCTCGCCTATCTGTGCGCCGATGCCGATGCCGATGCCGGCGGCGGCGGCGACGACGCCGGCAGGGCGATGGGCGACGTGGTGGGGCAGTGGGGATCGCACCCGCTCGTGGTCGACGGCGCCCTGGCCGAACGAGGTTGGTTCGACCGGTTCCTCGAGGCCCGGCGTGCCCTGTTGCCCGATGACGAGGCCGACCTGGCCGGGCGCTGGCTAGGGGTCGGACGGGGCGTGTTCCAGGTGGAGAGCCTCGCCCCGTCGGGCCGGACGGGCACCGTGCGAGCGCTCGCCACGGGTGACCGGCTCGATGTGGTCGGGCTCCCGGCGCAGCTGGAACTGGCCCCTGGGGCCGCGCTGTGCGGTCGCGCGCTGCCCGTCGGCGGTGCGCACCTGGTGGCCGGCGCGTTCGTGGTGCCGGCCATCGCCACGGCGGCCGCCGCAGACCTGTGCGCCAGGGAGAAGATCATGCTGCTCTGCGGCTTGGCGGTGACGGGCGAGCTGCCTCCCGCGCTCGTCTGAGCGCAGGCGGCCGGCGCCGGTCCGGCGATTCGACGTCGATTCGCTGCGTCGACCCACTGGCCTGGCCGGGCGATTCGACGTCGATTCGCTGCGCCGCGCCCGCGATTCGACCGCTGAGCCGAGGCGCCTTCCGCTCCCACGAGGAGACAGTGGCTCACCACCCAGCGAGAGCAGACACGGCGGTCGCCCAAGCGTGGCCGCGCCCCGATCATCCAGTGGTGCCCGGCACAAGTGATCGTGACGTCTCGCCGGTCCTAGTCTGCGTCCGCCGGCCGCGGCCGTCCTCGTCATGGAGGGCGGCCGCCGGGCCGCTGGGCAGCACCGAAGCCGGGCCTCACAGGGGGAGCGTCGAACGTGTCACGGCCGTTGGAAGGCGTGAAGGTCGTCGAGCTGGGGCTGTGGCTCGCCGGGCCGGCCTGCGCCACGATCCTCGCCGACTGGGGTGCCGAGGTCACCAAGATCGAGCCCCTCGCCGGTGACCCGTTCCGGGGCTACGCCTGGGTCTGGGACAACCAGTTGAACCCGCCCTTCGAGCTCGACAACCGGGGCAAGCGGGCCATCGCCGTCGACCTGCGCACCGAGACCGGCCTCCGGATCGCCCTCGACCTGTTGGCCGAAGCCGACGTGTTCGTCACCAACTACCGGCCCGGTGGGCTCGAGCGGTTGGGGCTCGACTGGCAATGTCTCCACGCTCACAACCCCCGCCTCGTCTACGCCAGCGTGACCGGCTACGGCCTGCGAGGCGAGGAGCGGGACCGCGCCTCCTACGACATGGGGGCCTTCTGGTCCCGGGCCGGTGTCGGCGCCGCCCTGACCGCCGAGGGCATGCCTCTGCCCTACCAGCGGGGAGGCATGGGCGACCACGTCACAGGCCTCGGCGCGGCGGGGGGCGTCAGCGCCGCCCTCTTCCAGCGCGAGCGGACCGGGCTGGGCGAGCTCGTCGAGATCTCGCTCCTGCGGGTGGGCATGTACTTCATCGGAACCGACGTGAACACCTCACTACGGACGGGCGCGCCGACCGTGGGCACCGCCATCAGCGAGCCGCCGAACCCCCTGCTCACCGGCTACGAGTGCGCGGACGGCCGGATGTTCTGGCTGTTGTGCCTCGAGGGTGACCGCCACTGGCCCCTCGTCATTGCCGCCCTCGAGGCGCCGGGGCTGGCGGAGGACGAGCGCTTCGCCACCATGGAGGCCCGCCTCGAGCACGCGCCGGCTGTGACCGCCGAGCTGCAGCGCATCTTCCGCACCAGGGACCGCGGCGCCTGGGCCGAGGCCTTCGACCGCGAGGGAGTCTGGTGGGCGCCGGTCCAGCACGCCCACGAGCTGGTCGACGACCCTCAGGTCGAGGCGGCCCACGGGCTCGTCGACGTGCCCCTGGCCGACGGGACGACGGCTCGCATGGTCGCCTCGCCCGTCGACTTCGGCGGCGTGGCCATCGAGGTGCGCCGCGGCGTGCCCGAGCTGGGCCAGGACACCGAGCTCGTGCTCGTCGAGCTCGGTCGTACGTGGGAGGAGATCGACCGGCTCAAAGCGGCGGGCGTCATTCGCTGACGCCCGCCGCCCCGGTCAGGGCCGTCGCCGTGGCCCGGTCGACCGCTCAGTAGGGGATGCAGGCGCCGGCTGCAGGGTCGAAGTTGCAGTTCTGGGACTTCCCGTCGAGCTCGATCGGCTCGCTCTTCGTGACCCAGGTCTGGACGGCGGCGTCGAACTGCTGGAAGACGCCGCCCTCGACGAAGTAGGCGTCGTCGTTGCCCTCCATGTGCAGACGGATGCCGGGGAGCATGTAGGGGTTCGTCATCTCCATCGAACGCTGGGCGACGATGAAGTTGGAGCGGTTGAGGCCACCATCGAGCTCACCGGCGATCATCAGCGCCTGGGCCGCCGTCCAACCGAACGTGCCGACGCCGTTGCCGAGCAGGCTCGACGAGTCGGGGTCGATGCCCTTCGACTCCAGCAGCTCGCGGGACCACTCTACGAAGGGGTCGTCGTGCTGGGCCTCGTCCTGGAGGTCCTTCGTCCCCGGGTTGAGGATCCACCAGCCGTCGCCGGCCATGCCGTCGCCGCCGAGCTTCTCCTTGCTGATGAAGTTCAGCCCGGCGCAGGTGAGGGGCTGGAACAGGTACGGCGTTGTCTCCTTCATCCCGTTCTCTGCCGCTTCGGTGATGACCTGTGTGCAGGGGGTGGCGGCCAGCATGGCGATGAACACGTCGGGCTGCTCGGCGGCGAGCGTCGTCATCGGGTCCTTGACCGTCGGGGCCTGGGCCTCGATCGTCTCGGCCACGAACGTCACACGGTCCCGCAGAAGGTCGGACTGCTCCAGGTAGGCGCGGAAGGTCTGGTCGTAGACCTTGCCGAAGTCGTTGTTCATGACGAGCGCCGCCACCGTGACCTCGTCGCCGAACTCGTCGATGCGCTCCTCGATGAAGTTCCCCCAGAGGATGGCCTCGGTGCTGTAGGAGGTCGCGGCTGGCGCCGTGGTCCACGGGTGGTTGACCGGGTCCCCCCAGGCGGGGTGGGCGGTCATGGGCGTCGGGTGGGGGACGCAGCGCTGGTTGAGCTTGTCGTAGACCTTGAGGGTGCTCGGCGAGCCGAGCGTCCAGATGGCGAACGCCCGCTCCGAGTCGAGCAGCTCGTCGACGAGGGGGATCGTGCGTGCGGGGTCGTAGCCGTCGTCCCGGGCGATGTAGTCGATGGTGCGGGTCTTGCCCAGCGAATCGGTGAAGGCGCCCTGGTCGCCGTAGTACTCGAACACGGCCTGGATGCCCCGGGCGTAGTTGTTGTAGTCGGCGAACGTGCCGGACTGGGCGATGGCCTGGCCGATCTTGACGGAGGTGTCGGTCAGCCCCTCGGTGTTGGACCAGCCGGCTGGGCAGGCGGTGAGGTCGATGGTGAAGCCGGCCGGCCCGGTCGCCGTCGTGCCGTCGGCCGAGGTGCCCCAGCCGTTCTCCTCGATCTCGGCGACGATGGCGGCCCGCTCCGCGGCCCAGAGTTCCTCCCACTCTTCCATCGACTGCGGTTCGGCCGCCGCCGTGGTGGACGTGGTGCTCTCGGCGCTGTCCGAGCCGTTGTTCACCGCGGAGTTGACGTCCTGGTCCACGGTCACCGAGCTGGCCTGGTCACCGCCGTCGTCGCTCCCGCACGCCGCGGCCACCAGGCTCAACCCCAGGAGTGCCACGGCGCCCACCCTGGCGCGTCGTCCGAACACGAACCCCCCCCCTTTCAACGGAATGTCAGTGACATCCGTCTAGTGCGCCGATGTGACGCCTGTCTAGTTGGGGATGGATCGGCGAACGGTGCTCGCTCGGGCTCGGGACCCCGGTAGGGGTCGGGGCTCGGGCCGCGCGTGCTGGTGGGGCTACCTCAGCGGCCGTGGAACTCGGGCCTGCGCTTCTCGAGGAACGCTCGGGGGCCCTCCCTCGCGTCCTCGGTGGCGAAGACCGGCCGGCCGTGGTCGAGCTCGAGGCGCATCGCCTCGCGCTCGGGGCGGCCGAGGCACGCCTTCACCGAGGCCTTGATGGCTCGCACGGCGACAGGGCCGTTGGCGGCGATGACCTCGGCCAGCCGCAGCGCCTCGTCCATGACCTGGTCACCACGGACGACCTGGTTGACGAAGCCGAGCTCGTAGGCGCGCCGAGCGTCGAGGAGCTGGCCGGTGAGGAGGATCTCCATGGCCACCGGGTAGGGCACCTGGGCGGGGACGCGCACGGTCGAGCCGCCCATGGGGAACAGGCCCCACTTCACCTCCTGGAGCCCGAAGCGAGCGTGGTCGGCGGCGACGCGTAGGTCCGTGCCCTGGACGAGCTCCATGCCCCCGGCGATGGCGGCGCCGTTGACGGCGGCGATCACCGGCTTGTCGAGGTCGCTGACCCGCAGCGAGGCGCGGTCCGACATCGCCGGGTCCTCGACGACGCGGCGGTCGAAGTCGTCCTCGGGCTGGCGGGCGCCCGACATGAGCGGGATGAGGCGGGCGAGGTCGGCGCCCGAGCAGAAGGCACGGTCACCGGACCCGGTGAGGATAGCGACGCGCACGCCATCGTCCCTCGACACCTCCTCCCAGGCGTCGGCCAGGCGCACGATCACCTCGGGCGACATGGCGTTGCGTGCTTCGGGGCGGTTGAGCGTGACCACGGCGACGTGGCCGCTCCGCTGGTACTCGACAGCTGGCATCGCCGCCGGACCCTAGCCAGGCGCTGGCGGCGGCCGCTGCTGGGTACGACTACGCCGTGGGCGAACACCGTGCAGTGACAACCCTCGAGCAGCAGCCCGGCGCCGAGTTGTTCGACGAGTCGGCGGGCTGGCGGGCCGAAGGGGCCCTGGCGCTCGGGCTGGAGGGCGAGGAGCGCATGGCGGCGGTGTCGCCCGGGGCGGGTTTCCCCGGCGTGCTCGACCTGCTCGCCGGGCACCTGGCCGTCGGCGCCGGCGATGTCCTGGTCGACGTCGGCGCCGGCCTCGGTGGGGCGTCGGTGTACCTGGGCTCGTCCACGGGCGCCATGGTGGTGGCGGTCGAGCCGGCACCGGGCAGCGCCCGGAGCGCGCGGTGCCTTTTCCGGGGGCTCGCCGTGGCCGCCGGGCTCGGGGCCGCCCTGCCCGTGCGCGACGCTGGGGCGGGGGCGGTGGTGCTGCTCGGCGTGCTGTCCCTCGTCGAGGAGAGCGCACCGTTGTTGGCCGAGTGCCGGCGCGTGCTGCGGCCCGGGGGACGGCTCGGCCTGTCCGACCTCTGCCTGCACGCGGAGGGGGTGTGGCGTCCACAGGGCACGCCCAACACGTTCCGGTCCGTCGGTGTGGTGCGGCGCGAGCTGGCGGCCGCGGGGTTCGCCGAGTGCGACGTGGTGGGGTCGGGAACCTCCGCCGGGGCGCGCTGGGCGCAGGTCGCCGAGCGGGTCGACGCCGAGGTCGAGCGTCGTCACGGCCGGGACGACGGCTACGCGGCGTGGGTGGCCGACGGGGACCGGCTCGTCGCCCTGGCCGAGGCCGGAGCGCTCGACGTCGGCTCGTTCGTCGTCGCCCGTCCGACCTGACGTCGAGGTCGTCGGCGCCGGTCGGCGGGCCGTGCCGGTCGGCGGGCCGTGGCCGCCCCTCCCGCCTCGCCCGGTGGGGTCGGGCGATTCGACAGCGATTCGCTGGACCGGGCGCGTCGGACTCGCTGGGCAGGCTGATAGGCCGCTGACCAGCCCGTCTGCCGGGACCCGGAGAACCCGTCGAATCGACAGCGATTCGACGGGCCGTCAGGCCGAGCCGACCAGCTCGGCGGAGCCGGCCTCGAGCGGGCTCAGTCGAGCTCGACGACAGCCGTCCCCATGAGGGACGTCTCGCCCGTCTCGCTCGTGAGCGTCAGGTCGATGGTGACCGTCCGGGTCTCCTCGTCGGTGTCCGTCACCGCCCCGCTGCACCGGGGCCGGGTGCCGACGAGCACCGGGAACCGGAAGACCGTGTCGAGCTTGCGGACGCAGCTTCCCGGCGCCCACTCGTGGATCATCACCGCCAGCAGGCCCTGGCTCATGATGCCCGGGACCAGCGCCCCCGGCAGGCCCTCCGCTCTCGCCGCGGCGTCGTCGGTGAAGCGAGGGAAGTCCATGTCCGCGGCCTTCACGAACTGGCGCACCCGCTCGAGGGACACGTCCGGGTGCGTCTCGGGCAGGTCGTCACCGAGCTCGACGTCATCGAAGGACAGGCTCATGCCGGCTCCCCGGGGTGGACCAGGCGCCAGTCCACGACGGCCACCACCTCGGCCGCCGAGTCATGGAAGGTGGTGCGGTGCACCACGAAGTACATGCTGCCCGACCGACCCGTCTTGTCGTAGATGTCGGCGATGGCGGCCGTGCCCTCGAGGCGCTCGCCGGCCCGCAGCGAGCGGAACAGCTCGACGCTCTTGCCGCCGTCCATGCCGGGGCGATCGCTGAACTTGGGGAAGTCCTCGGGCAGCCCAGGGTGGTGCATGAACTGGGAGGTGAACGTCGGGTGGGCCTGGAAGTCCGGGTGGGAGGGGTCGACGAAGCGCGGCTCGGTCTCCCCGCACGCCCGGGCCCAGTCGAGCATGCTCGCCTCGAGCACCTCGTAGCTCGTGGTCTCGAGCTCCCGGCCGACCCACTCCCGCTTCACGGCGGCGAGGTCCACGCCCCCTACCCCCACGTGCGAGCCTTGAACCTGCCGCCCTGCAAGGCGGTGACCAGGTCGTCCATGTCCTTGACGTCGCCTTCGAACTCGGTGGCGCAACGGCCGATGCGGCTGACGATGTGGCTGTCACTCCCGCCAAGCCCGCGGTAGCCATGGCGCTCGGCCTGCCGCAGGGACAGCTCGTCGTCGCCGGGGCGGCTGCCGCCGTTGTAGACCTCGACGATCTCGATCCCCTCGACGGGGCCCTTGCGCTCGAAGTGGGCGAAGAGGCCGACGTTGACTCGGCCGGGGTGCGCCGGCGCTGCCACCGCCCCGCAGCGCTTCGCCGCCTCGAGGACCTCGCCGAGGGGGTTGTCGACCCGGGCGAAGTCGAACGCTCGGAGCAGGTCCTCGTTGACGCCGTACACGAGCACGTGGCCGTAGTCCGTCTCGACCTCGCTGGCCTTGAGGATCACCAGCCCGAACTCGTCCTCGAGGTGGCGGTAGTCGGAGACGGCGTCGAACTGGCGGTGCTCGGTGAGGACGAACCCGTCGAGGGGCATGTCCTTCTTGCGGATCCACTGGCAGTAGTTCTCGACCTTGGCCCGGCCGTCGTCGGACTGGATCGAGTGCGTGTGCAGGTCGAGGATCATGCCGGGCGGAACCTCGGCACCGCGATGGCCTCGCCGTCCTCTCGCTCCCCGGCCCAGTAGTCGGCGACCACGGCCTGGCCGATCCGCACCTCGGCAGGGTCGACGCCGACGACGTTCGTGAGCAGCCGCGGGCCTTCCTCGAGCTCCACGTAGGCCAGCACGTAGGGGCAGCTGTCCCGGAAGGGGAGCTGCTGGTTCTGGTTCGTCACGGTGTAGGTGTGCACCTCGCCCCGGCCCGAGGCCACGAAGTGCTCGAGGTCGTCGGACAGACAGGTGGCGCAGATGGCACGCGGCTTGTGCTGCACGGAGCCACAGGCCCCGCAGCGCTGGAGGACGAGCTCGCCCCGGCCCGCGCCCTCCCAGTAGCCCCGGGTCTCCCATGAGGCGTAGGGAAGGGGGTGTCGCAGCTCGCCTGGCATGCCTGGCATCACGACGCTCCCAAGATCAAGGTCGCCCCGCTGTGGGCGACGCCCAGTGTGCCACCGGTGCCGTGCACACAGGCCAGTCGGGCGCCCGCGACCTGTCGGGCGTCGCCTTCGCCCCGCAGCTGGCGCGTGGCCTCGATGACCAGGAAGATGCCCCGCATCCCCGGGTGGTTGTTGGAAAGGCCGCCGCCGTCGGGGTTGACGGGCAGGGTCCCTCCGAGCTCGATCCGCCCCCCGGTGACGAAGTCGCCGCCCTCGCCGACCTTGCAGAACCCCAGGTTCTCGAGCGTGGCCAGCACCGTGATGGTGAACGAGTCGTAGACCATCGCCAGGTCGATGTCCTTGCGGTCGACGCCGGCCATGCCGAAGGCCCGCTCGCTCGACTGCTTGGCGGCCACCGTGAGCAGGTCGGGGCGGCCGATCTCCTGGTGGGCGACGGCCTCGCCCGCGCCGAGCAGGCTTACCGGCGCCTTCCGCAGGTCCTTCGCCCGTTCGGCCGAGGTCACGACCACGGCCCCGCCGCCGTCGCTGATGATGCAGCAGTCGAGCAGGTGGAGGGGGTCGGAGATGACCCGGCTGGAGAGCACGTCCTCGACCGTGATGGGCTGGCGCATCTTGGCGTTGGGGTTCAGCCCGGCGTGCTTGCGCATGGCGACGGCGATCTCGGCGAGCTGCTCGGGCTTGGTGCCATAGCGGTGCATGTGCAGCTGGGCGACGAGGGCGTAGCTGCCGACCGTGGTCAGGCCGTAGGGGCCGACGAAGGACTGGGCAGGGTCCTTGCTGGCGGCGCCGAGGCCGGTGCCGATGGCCATGGCGTTCGAGGCGGCGGTGCTGCCGTAGAGGATCAGGGCGACGTTGCAGAGCCCGGCGTTGATGGCGGCGGCGGCGTGGGTGACGTGAGCGACGAAGGAGGAGCCGCCGATGTTGGTGCCGTCGAGGTAGTCGGGCTTGAGGTTGAGGTACTCGGCGAGCTCGATGGTGCCCATGGCCCCCATGGTCATGCTGGCGGCGAACAGGCCGTCGACGTCGTTGAGCTGCAGGCCGGCGTCCTCGAGGGCCCCACGGGCCGATTCGGCCATGATCTGGAACTCGGTCTTGTGCGGGGCCCAGCGGGTGGGGTGTTCGTGGACGCCGGCGATGGCGATGTTGCCCGAGATGCTCGAGATGGTCACGGCCGGGTCTCCTCGAGGAAGCGGGTGATCACGGCGGCGAGGGCCTTGGGCTGCTCGATCACGCCGCGGCGGCCGGCACCGCTGAGCTCGACGACCCTGGCGTGGGCCAACTGGCCAGCGAGGGCCTCGGCCTGGTCCCTCGTGGTCTCGTGCTCACCGATGACGACGAGGGTGGCGCAGCGGACGGCGTCGAGGCGCCCGGTGGCGTCCCAGCTGGCCTCGGCTTCGCGGTCGCCGAGCGTGGCCCGGGGGTCGGTCTTGACCCACTCGCCGAAGGCTCGTTCGTAGACGTCCTTGGGCGTGGCTGGGGCGTAGCCGCTGGTATCGAACTCGCGGCGCGCTTTGCCGGTGGTGACCCGACGGAGCTGCTCGACCTGGTCGTCCACCTCGAAGCGGGCGGTGACCCCGCCGCAGAGGACGAGGGCCCGGGGCCAGTCGGGGTCGGCTATGGCTGCCTCGAGGGCGGTGGCGACGCCCATGCCGTCGCCGAGGAGCACGGGGTGAGCGAGGTCGAGCGCGTCAGCGACGGCCTTGGCGTGGGCGGCCATGGCGGCGATGGAGCCGAGGCTGTCGAGCCCGGCGGAGCGCCCGTGGCCGGGCTGGTCGAAGGCGATCGGCGTGTACGCCGAGGCGAGGGCGTCCTCGACGGCGTCGAAGCTGGCGCCGTTGTCACCGGCGTCGTGGAGGCAGAGGACCACCTCGCCGGTGCTGGTATCGGGCGGCCGGCCGGGCAGGGTGGTGGGGCCGCGGTGGTGGAGCAGGGTCGCGACACCGTCGACCGAGACGTACTTGCGTGGCACGTGGGGACGGTAGCTGACGACTTGACGGTCGGGTCAATCGAGGCCCCGGGCCCGGCCACGCCGCTGCTCGCGTGTGGTCCGTCGAATCGACAGCGATTCGACGGACCACTGCGTGGCCGTCGGCGCGCTCGTTGGCGGGGTCGGGCCGGCCTTCGATGTCACACCCCGGTGAGAAGATGAGCCCGGGTCGCGCTGGCCCTGTTCCTCCGGCGTCTCGACACGTGGTTGCCGAACCCGGAGCCTGACATGACCGCCAACGCCCAGCCCGCCTCCGACCCAGCGTCCAACGCCGCCTCAAACGACCGCCTGCGGGTCGTCCCCACCTCCCAGCTCCGGCCACTCGACCCCTCCGTCCGCGCCGCCGTCGAGGGCCAGCGGACGTCCCTGGTGGTCCAGCTCCGAGCGGTCGACCGCTCCCTGGCCGCCCTGGCCAAGGAGCGGCGCCGCTTGCTCGACCGCCTCGCCGAGACCACGCAGCGGCTCGTGGTCCCCGCCGACTGGTCCAGAGGCCGGCGGCCGGGCATGAACACGCTCGAGGACCCCTTGTCTCCGCTCCCCGAGGAGCCGACCTGGCTGTTCGGCCGCCGGCTCCGAGCCGTCTCCCTGAGGCTGCTGCAGCGCTGCGGCGTCC
The DNA here is from genome assembly GCA_009377505.1 of Acidimicrobiia bacterium. Lineage (GTDB taxonomy): Bacteria > Actinomycetota > Acidimicrobiia > Acidimicrobiales > CAIXPF01 > WHTX01. The sequence continues at coordinate 5,005 of WHTX01000034.1, read as the reverse complement.
TGCCTCTCCGCCAGCTCCACGCCCTCCTCCACCTGCACGGCTTCGGTGTCATGGGCGCCCACCCGGTCAAGGCCCTCGCCGACGCGCTCGGCCACGAGGCCGATGTCGGCAACGCCCTGCGCGAGGCTCGCGGCCGCTACCGGGCATCGCCGGGCTACCGCCCGCGTACGCCCCGCCACCTCTTCCTCGAGGGCGTCGCCCTGCCTGACGTCGACGAATGAGCTGGGCGCCGGGCGATCAGCGCAGGGCGTCGAGGATGTCGCGCCCTTCGGCGAGGCGACGAGGTGGCCGTGCCCGCCGTGCCCGCCGGCTCGGGCGGGCGGCGAGCACGGCCTCGGCGGCGGCGCCCACCGCCAGGGCGCCCACCCCCGGCGACCGGCTGGGCGGCCATGGGCTCGAGCGCCGACGTCAGCTGGGGCCGTGGCCCCCCAACCGGTCCTCCCGCAGCGCTTCGAGCATGGCGAGGTTGTCCTCGCGGTCCAGGGCACGTCCTCGGGCAGCGCCGATGACTGCCCCGTAGCCGGCCCGGTCCACGGTGAGGAGCCGCACCCCGGCGTCCCTCGTCGCGCAGGATCGGGGCCCAACAGGCGCGACCCGGGCGCGCCGGGTGGCCGAGGGCACGTCGAGCCCGCACACGCGGCGGAGGCCCGGCCGGGCGTGGACCCCCGGCCGGGCCTCGAGGGGCCCCAGGGCCCCAGGGGCCCCAGGGCCCAGCACCGCGACCCCCTACGACACCCTCAGCGCATCGAGGACTGGCAGCCGGGCCGCCCGCCGGGCCGGCCGCCGGGCAGCCAGCACCCCGGCGAAGGCACCGAGCAGCGCCACCACGGCCAGGCGGCCCACCGGCAGCGAGAAGCTCGCCGGGCCGGTGGAGGCGTCATCGGCGACCGTGGCGAACAGCACCCAGCCGAGGAAGCCCCCGAGGCCCAGGCCCACGATCGTGCCCAGGCTGGCCACGATCACCGACTCCAGGCGGAGCACGGAGCGGACCTGGCGCCGCGTCTGGCCCACCGCACGCAGCAGGCCGATCTCATGGCGCCGCTCGTAGGTGACGAGGGACAGCGTGTTGCCGATGCCCAGCAGGGCGATGAGCACGGCCAGGCCCAGCAGCACGTAGATGATGCCGAGGAGCATGTCCAGCCCCGCTGTGGTCGCCGCGGCGAACTCGGCCTGGTCCTGGACATCGCCACCGAAGCGCTCGGCGATGGGGGTGATCGCTCGGCGGGCGTCGTCGAGGTCGGCGCCAGGGCGCAAGGCCACGAGCACGCTGCGGTCGCTGGCCTGCGCGGTGTGCGCCGTCCACAGCTCGCTCGGCACGACGACCCCACCAAGGAGGTCGTTGTCCCCGTAGACGGCCCGGACCTCGACGGCCTCGCTGGCCCCGTCGTTGAAGGTCAGCGTCAGGGGCGTGCCCACCGCCCAGCCCGCCTCATCGGCCTTGGCCGCGCTGATGGCGATGCCGTCGGCGCCCACGTCCTCGAGGGACCCCTCGACGGGCTCGACCCGGGCCACCTCGGATAGGCGGGACGGCTCGGTGGTCGTCACGGTGGCCGGCTCGCCGTCCACCAGCACGGCGCCCTGCCCGAGCCCGACAGCCGTCGCGACCTGGGGCAGCTTGCCCAGTGTGACGGCTAGGTCGGGTCCCAGCTGGGCGCCGCCGAAGGCCGGGGTGCTGACGGCGAGGTCGGCGCGCAGGTCCTGGCCCACGCCCTCGTCGAGGGTGGCCCGCAGCGAGGCGGTGAACACAGTGAAGAGCGTGACCACGGCGACGCCCACCACGAGCGCGGTCGAGGTGGCGGCAGTCCGCCGTGGGTTGCGCCGGGCGTTCTGGCTGGCGAGCACCCCGCTCGAGCCGCGCAGGCGGCCCAGCACGGCCCCGGCCACGCTGGTGATGGGCCGCACGACCACGGCCGCGGTGAGCAGCACGCCGGTCACGAGGGCGAGCGAACCGACGGCGGCGAAGAGCACGGTCCCCGTCGCCGCGGCGAGCACGCTCAGGACGGCCCCCCCGCCGGCGAGGGCAGTGCCGACCCACACGCGGGCGCGCCCGAGCTGGGCCGCCTCGGCGCTCGTCGCCCGCATCGCTTCCACCGGCGCCACTCGGGAGGCACGCCGGGCAGGCAGCTGGGCGGCGACGAAGGTCACCACCAGCCCGACCACGGCGCCGATGATCAGCGAGGCGGGGCGCACGACGAGCCCGCCGGCGGGCAGGGCGAAGCCGAAGGCGTCGAACATCCCCTTGAGCAGGCCCGCCACGCCGAGCCCCGCGAAGGCCCCCACGACGGCGGCGAGCCCGCCGACGATGACGGCTTCGATGGCCACAACGGCGCGCACCTGGCGCCGCGACGCGCCGACGGCCCGAAGCAGGGCGAGCTCCCGGGTGCGCTGGGCGACGGTGATGGTGAACGTGTTGTTGATGGACAGCGTCGCCACGACGAGAGCGACGCCGGCGAACACGACGAGGAACATGCGCAGCATGTCGAGGAAGCCCGTGGCGATCTCGTCGATGCGCTCGGCGGCGAGGTCCTGCCCGGTGATCGCCTCGACGCCCGCGGGCAGCGCGGCCGCCACCCGCTCGCGCAGCACGTCGCTGGGCACGCCAGGCTCGGCCCGGGCCAGCACGGTGGTCACGAGCCCGGCCTGGCGGGTGACGTTGGCCTCGGCGCCCTCGAGGGTGAAGGCGGTGAAGGTCGTCTCGCCGAGCCCGTCGGTGCCCCCGAAGGTGGCGATGCCGACGACGGACACGTCCACCGGGGCCGGGGTCTGCACCGTCGTGCGGTCACCGACGGCCAGGTCACCGGCGCGGGCGGCGCCCCGGTTGACCACGACCTCGTCGGGGGCCTGGGGGGCGCGGCCCTCCACCAGCCGGTAGGGGTTGAGCTCGGGGGTGGTCAGCCAGCTGCCCGCCTGGCGGGGTGGGCCGTTGCCACCGATGGCCGACCCGTCGCGGCCGAGGAGCGAGCCGTAGCCCACGATCTGGGGCTCCGCCGTGGCCACGCCCTCGACCCCTTCGACCACGTCGACGAGGGAGCGGTCGATGGGGCCGCGACTTTCGCCGGGGCCGCTGTCGGGCTCGACGACGGTGGCGTTGCGCACGACGACGTCGGTACCTGCGGACACGTCGCTGAAGAGCCGGTCGAAGTTGGCGCTGAGCGTGTCGCCGAGCACGAGCGTGCCGACGAGGAAGGCCACGCCGAGCACGACCGCGACCGCCGTGCTGGCGAAGCGGCGCCGGCGCGCCCAGAGAGAGGTGACGCTGAGCTGGGTCATCATGTCCTCCTCAGGCTCCGAAGGCCGTCATGCGCTCGAGCACGCGTGGCGCGGTGGGCCGGTCCATGTGGTCGACGACCCGACCGTCGGCCAGGAAGACAACGGCGTGCGCGTGGGCGGCTGCGACCGGGTCGTGGGTGACCATGACGACGGTCTGGCCCAGGTGGTCGGTGGCCCGGCGCAGGAAGCCGAGGATGGCGGCCCCGGCGGACGAGTCGAGGTTGCCGGTGGGCTCGTCGGCGAAGACCACGTCGGGCCTCGTGCCCAGCGCCCGGGCCACGGCCACGCGCTGCTGCTGGCCGCCGGAGAGCTCGCTGGGCCGGTGCCCGAGACGGTCGCCCAGCCCGACGGTGGCGATGACCTCGTCGAGCCAGTCACGGTCGGGGCGCCGCCCGCCCAACGTGAAGGGCAGCTCGATGTTCTCGAGGGCGGTCATCGTCGGCACCAGGTTGAACGCCTGGAAGACGAAGCCGACGCGCTCGCGGCGGAGCATGGTGAGCGCCCGGTCCGACAGCTCGCCGAGGTCCTGGCCGCCGACGGCCACCCGCCCGCTGGTCAGGGTGTCGAGCCCGGCCATGCAGTGCAGCAGCGTCGACTTGCCCGAACCCGACGGGCCCATGATGGCGGTGAGGCGAGCGGGGGGCACGGCCACGGTGACCTCGTCGAGGGCGCGCACGATGGCGTCGCCCCTCCCGTAGACCTTGGTGGCGTCGACCATGTAGGCCGCCGCCGTCGTGGGTGCTTGTGCGACGATGCCGCCTCGTTCCCGCAGGGCCGTTTCCATGATGGGTCCTCCCGATCACCACGTTCTTGACCTGGTGCATCGTCGGAGATCGGGGCCTCTGAGGTCGTCCTGCTGAGGGCTGGTTCCCGGGCTGCGCCGCCAGGGGTAGGGGATTGGCCGGCCTCGGTGCCGCCTACCACCGAGGGCGTAGCCGGCGACGCCCCCGTGGGTGGATGACCAGGGCCGGCCGGCTCTCTACGCTGGGCGTCGATGTCCGAGAGCCGAGTGGTCGAGGCCGCGCCCGCCCCCGGGGCAAGGCGGGGCGAGGTGGCGGGCGAGCTGGCCCTGTTCGGCATCGTGGCGCTGGTCCAGCTCGGCGGGACCGCGCTGGCGGCCGCCCACCAGCCTGAACGAGGCGGCTTCGGGCCCTTCGGCGTGCTGCTCCTGGCGGCGGGGGTGGCCGCCGTGCCCTTCCGCCGCCGGTTCCCCCGGGCCGTGCTCGCCGCCACCTTCTGCTCGACGCTGGCCTACATCTCGCTCGGCTATTCCCGCGGGCCGGTCTTCGCCTCGCTGGTGGTGGCGCTGGCCCACACGGTCCTGTCCGGCCACCGGCGGGCGGCCCTCGCCTCGCTCGGCCTCGGGTTCGTCTGCTTCACGTGGCTCGGGTACGCCATCGGGCGCGAACCGGCCCCCACGGTCGGGGGCATGCTGGCCCTGGCTGCCTGGCTCACCGCTCTCGCCAGCGTGCTCGAGGTGGTGCGGAGCAGGCGGGCGCGGGCCCAGGAGGCGGCCCGCTCGCAAGCTGAGGCCCTGCGCCGGCGGGCCACGGAGGAGCGCCTGCGCATCGCCCGCGAGCTGCACGACGCCGTGGCCCACAGCATGTCGCTCATCAACCTGCAGGCCGGGGTGGCGCTGCACCTGGTGGACTCGCGCCCCGAGCAGACGCGTGAGGCGCTGGCCACGATCAAGACGGCTAGCAAGGAGGCGCTCGTCGAGCTGGACCAGGAAGCC
>WHTX01000379.1 GCA_009377505.1 Acidimicrobiia bacterium | reverse complement strand
GCCCAGTATCGCCGGGCGGGCGCCCGTTCCGGTGGATCGCCCGGTGTGCGCGTGGCAGCGTGCTCGGCGGGGCGGGCACGCCGTGGGCCTCCCGGCGGCCTGGCCGGCGGGGGTCTTGCAGCGGGGAGCGCGGTTTCCTGCAGCCTGGGCTGCTCGAGCGGCCTGGCCGGCGGGCAACGGCCGCGCCGTGCGGGGCGCCTGGCACTAGCGCGGGCAAGGGCTGGCCCCGCCGGCTCGGGCTGGGCAATGCTGCGTGGGCAACCAGGGGCAGCGGAGCGAACGGCCCGAGCGGCCGGGAGCGGAAGGCGAGATGACGCCATGTCGGACCGGGTCGTGTACACGCTGGAGGACGGGGTCGCCGACGTGCGGCTCAACCGCGCCGACAAGATGAACGCCCTCGACCCGGCCATGTTCGCCGCCCTCGTCGACGTGGGGGAGGACCTCAAGGCTGACGGCCGTGTCCGCGCCGTCGTGCTCTCGGGCGAAGGCCGCTCGTTCTGCGCCGGGCTCGACTTCAGCTCCTTCGAGGCCATGGCGGGCCAGGGCGACCTCGGCGGCTCCGGAGGGCTGAAGCGCGGGCGCATCACCGCCCCCGGCCAGCAGGCCGTCTACGTCTGGTCCGAGATCCCCGCGCCGGTGATCGCCGCCGTGCACGGCCACGCCCTCGGCGGCGGCTTCCAGCTCGCCATCGGAGCCGACCTGCGCATCGTGCACCCCGAGGCGCAGCTCTCCGTCCTCGAGATCCGCTGGGGGCTCGTCCCCGACATGACCGGGACCCAGCTGCTGCCCAAGCTCGTCGGGCTCGACGTGGCCAAGGAGCTGACCTTCACCGGCCGGATGGTGTCAGGCGCGGAGGCCAAGGAGCTCGGGCTCGCCACCCGCGTCTCCGACCAGCCCCGCGACGACGCCCTCGCCCTGGCCCGGGAGATCGCCGACAAGTCGCCCCAGGCCACCCGGGGGGCCAAGGAGCTGCTCAACCTGGCCGGGGAGGTCTCCCTCGAAGAGGGCTTCGCCGCCGAGCAACGGGTGATCCGCGGCCTGATCGGCTCGCCCAACCAGGTCGAGGCCGTCACCGCCTTCTTCGAGAAGCGCCCGCCCAGCTTCGCCGACCCCAGCTGAGCCGTGGCCCGCCCCGGCACCCCGACCCTCCCGCGCCCGGCCGGCAGCGACGTGCTGGTGCGACTCCGCAACATCGTGGGCCAGGCCCACGTGCTCACCGAGGCGGACGCCACCGCCGGCTACGCCCGGGACTGGACGGGCCGCTTCGTGGGCACCACCCCCGCCGTGGTGCGGCCGGGCACGGTCGGCGAGGTGGCGGCCGTGCTCGCCCTGTGCAACGAGGCCGGCGTCGCCGTCGTCCCCCAGGGGGGCAACACCGGCCTCGTCGGGGGCAGCGTGCCCCTCGGCGGCGAGGTCGTGCTCTCCCTGCGGCGCCTCGACGCGCTGGGGGAGGTGGACCAGGTGACGGGCCAGGTGACGGCGGGCGCAGGGGTGACCCTCGAGGCCCTCCAGCGCCACGCTGCGCTCGCCGGCGCCGCTTTCGGGGTCGACCTGGGCGCCCGGGCCTCGGCGACCGTGGGGGGCATGGTGGCCACCAACGCCGGGGGGCTGCACTTCGTCCGCCACGGCGGCATGCGCGAGCAGGTGCTCGGCCTCGAGGCCGTGCTCGCCGACGGGACCGTGATCTCCCACCTGGGCGGGCTGTGGAAGGACAACACCGGCTACGACTGGTCGAAGTGGCTGTGCGGCAGCGAAGGCACCCTCGCCGTCGTCACCCAGGTACGCCTGCGCCTCGTGCCCCGCTACAGCCACCACGCCCTGGCGCTGCTGGCCTTCCCGGGCGCGCGGGCCGCGGTGGCGGCCGGTGCCGCGCTGCGGGCCACCCTCGCCGACCTCGACGCCGCCGAGCTGTTCGTCGAGGCCGGGCTCGACCTCGTCTGCCGCCAGCTCGGCCTGCCCCGGCCCTTCACCGAGGCCCACGGCGCCTTCCTCCTCGTCGGGGCCGCCGGGCACGAGGACCCCCTGCCCGCCCTCGCCGCCGCCGTCGAGTCGACCGAGGGCCTGGTGGACGCCGCCGTGGCCGACCCCGGCCGCTACGAGCAGCTCTGGGCCTACCGCGAGCGCCACACCGAGGCCATCAACCTGCTCGGCGCGCCCCACAAGCTCGACGTCACCCTGCCCGGTGCCGGCCTCGCCGACTTCATCGAGACCGTGCCCGGGGTCGTCGCCCAGGTGGCGCCACAGGCGCAGACCTGGCTCTTCGGCCACGTCGCCGACGGCAACATCCACGTGAACATCACCGGGGTGGCGCCCGAGGACGACGCCGTCGACGACGCCGTGCTGCGCTACGTGGCCGCCTGCGGGGGCAGCATCTCCGCCGAGCACGGCATCGGCACGGCGAAGAAGCCGTGGCTGCACCTGAACCGCAGCGAGGCCGAGGTGGCACTGTTCCGCTCGGTCAAGTCGGCGCTCGACCCCCGCGGCGTGCTCAACCCCAACGTGCTGTTGCCCTGACCACGGCGGGGGAGTCGGCGGCGTCAGCGGCCGTGCCAGGCGCCGCGAGCCTCGAGGACGGCCCGTAGCAGGGACGGACGGTCGGTCATGAGGCCGTCGACGCCGAGGTCGAGCAGGCGGTGCATCTCCGCCTCGTCGTCGACCGTCCACACCACCACTGCCAGCCCGGCCCGGTGGGCGGCCCCCACGAAGCGCTCGGTGACGATGGTGATGCCGTAGCGGCGCACCGGCACCTGGGCGCACCCGCCACGCGGGCGACCGACGGGCACGCCGTAGCCCCGGGCCAGGAGACGGGCGACATCGAGCGGCCCGCAGACCGTGCACAGGCCCGCACCCAGCCGGCGGCGCAGGACCGCCACCCTCCTCCCGGCGAAGGCCCCGAGGCAGACCCGGTCGACCATACCGAGGCGGGCCACGAGCGAGGCCAGGGGGTGAGCGACCCTGTCCTCCTTGGCGTCGATGTTCCAGCGCACGTCGGGCCAGCGCACGAGCAGCTCGTCGAGCAGGGGGACGGGCTCCTCGCTCAGCTGGCCGTCGGGGGCCCACAGGCGGAGCTGGCCCAGCTCGGCGTAGTCGAGGTCGGCCACGGCCCCCTGCCCGTCGGTGACCCGGTCGACGTGGGCGTCGTGGATCACCACCACGCGCCCGTCGCGGGTGAGGCGCACATCGGTCTCGAGGTAGCGGAAGCCGAGGTCGTCCACGGCGTGGCTGAAGGCAGCGATGGAGTTCTCGGGCCGTTCGCGGTTGCCGCCCTGGTGGGCGAAGGCGAGCGGGCCGGGGTGGTCGAGGAAGGGGTGGGCGCCCACCTCGGGGATCCTTGCAGTCGCGGCGGTCGGTCGCTGGTGGTCCGGCGGTGGTGCGCCGCCAGGTGGCCGGTCGGTGGGCGCCGGCGGCCTCTCGCGGCCTTTGGCGGCCGCGTTCGAGGTCTGGCGGGCGAGACGTCTGGGGCCGCCCGGGGGGGCCGAGGTCTCGCAGGTGCGGATGCCGGTTATCCGGCATCGAGGCCGGCGAGACGCGGGGCGGAGCCGACTGGCGGGGCGCAGCTGACCGCCGGGCGGCCGCGCCGGGCGAGCGTTCCGACACCCGCCTCGCCGTGCTGGCTAGCGACGTTCCGTGCCGGCGCCCCGCCGCTATGTGACATGGTGCGAACACGCGGGCGAACGGTGGCCGAGCCGGAGGGTGTGCCCAATGCGGAGTTGGAGACGGCAGGTCGCGGTGGTGGCTGGGGCTACCGCGCTCGTTCTCGGGGTGCCAGCGGTGGCGGCCGCGCCGTCGGACGACGGGCCGCCCCGCACGTTGAACGCCCTGGGAGGCGTTGGCAGCGGCGACGGCCTGCGGGTGGCTTACGGCTCGGGCCAGCTCGAGGTCGTCCTCGAGGGCGAGCAGCAGCTGGCCACCGAGGGCCTCCAGCCCGGTGCTCGTCTCGCCGCCGGCAACCACTTCGCCCTGGCTGTGGGCTCGACGGTGGTCTCCGACGTGCTCGCCGCCTCGTCTCCCGGCGGCAGCTTCGTGCCCTGGGAGACGATCAGCACCTTCCAGAGCTACGGGACGGTCTTCTCGACCTTCACCCCGCCCGAGGCGCTCGCCGGGTTCTCCCTGTTCGTGACCGTCAGCTACACGCGCCCCGGCGACCACGTCAGCGTGCGGGCGCGCGTCGGCGTCCCCGAGGGGACCACCGAGCCCGTGCGCCTCTACTGGGTCGGCCAGTCGACGCTCGTCGGTGGGACGGGCTGGGCCTCGCCTGACGGGGTGCTCACCGGCGCCTTCGCCCCTCGTGGCACCGACCCTGTGACCTACCGCGCCCTCACCGCCGAGAAAGGCCTCGGCGAGCCGTTCCAGTACCTCGTCGGCCCCGCCGCCTGCCCCTACCTCGCGGTGGCCGAGGGCTGTGCCTCCGGCTCGGGATTCGTGGCCGCCAACGCCGACCTTCCCAACGCCGCGGGAACCGTCGTCGACGGCCCCCTCGCCGTCGCCGTCGAGTACGGCCCCCTGCCCGCCGGGCGGAACGACGTCGGTTTCGAGCTGGGCTTCCTCACCCTGGCCGAACCGCCTGTCGCCCCGCCCCCGCCCCCGCCGACGAGCACCACCCTGCCCGACGGGAGCACCACGACCACGACAGCGCCCGACG
>WHTX01000033.1 GCA_009377505.1 Acidimicrobiia bacterium | reverse complement strand
GCATGATGGGCAGGACCCTCCACCTGGTCGTCTTGTTGGATCGCACCCGACATCAAAATCGGGACAACCCGACGACCGGTGGATGGTCACCTATCCGCGCGACTCCTAAGCCTTCCAGTGCACGGGAAGGTCAAGCGATGCTGATCGGCGAGGTGGCCCGGCGCTCCGGCGCCCCGGCCAAGACGCTGCGCTACTACGAGGACATCGGGCTGGTCGATCCGCCCGCCCGCTCACCGGCCGGATACCGCACCTACCACGACGCGGTCCTGGACCGCCTGGCGTTCATCCGGTCGTCCCAGGCGCTCGGCCTGACCCTGGGTGAGATCCGCGGCATCGTCGCCCTCCGGGACGACGATGCCGCGCCGCCCTGCGGCCACGTGCTCGACCTGCTCCGCGCCCGGGCCGACGACATCGAACGGACGATCGCCGACCTGCGGGCGCTCCAATCCCAGCTGCGCCGGCTGGTGCTGCGGGCCCGGCGTCTCGACCCGGCCGCCTGCGACCCCCGCCGCGTCTGTCACCTCATCGGTTGACCAGTCATGTCAGCCGCGATTGACACCACGACTCTGTCAGCCTATGCTGACAAATGTGCAGGAGCTCTCCCGCCTCAACGACGCGGTGGACAGCCGCGACCCCGCCGTCGGCCTCGCCGCCGTCGCCGCACTGCGGGACCTGCCCGAGGAGCTCGAGGAGCTCCACGTCGACAACGCCCGGGCGCTCGGATGGTCCTGGCAGCAGATCGCCGAGGCGCTCGGGATCACCCGTCAGTCGGTCCACAAGAAGCATCACGTCCGGCGCGGGCGCAGGAGATGACGGTGTTCGAGCAGTGCGATCCGAACACGGTGACGATCGTCGACACGGCGATCGAGGAAGCACGCCGCCTCGGCCACGACTACCTCGGCACCGAGCACCTGCTCCTCGCGCTGGCCCAACGACCCGACCTGCTGCCCGACGCGGTGAGTTCCCTGCTGCCCGACGCCGCCGCCGCCGTTCGGTCGGCGCTGTCGGCGATCATCGACGCGCCACCACATCCCCACTCTGAGCTCCTGAAGACGGTCGGCGTCGACCTCGACGAGGTCCGCTCGGCCGTGCGCCGCACCTTCGGTGACGAAGCCCTCGAGCGACTGGGTCGCCGCCGCGTCCACCAGCCGTGGCAACCGTGGCGGCGTCCGTCGCGGCGCTGCACCTCCCTGCTGGCCGGATCGATGAGCGTGATGCCACGTGTCAAGCAGGCGCTGGAGTACGCCCAGCGCGACGCTGACCGACGGCATAGAGCCAGGATCGACCCCGCCGGCCTCCTCCTCGGCATGGTCGAGGTCGAAAACGCCCTGTCCAACCGCCTGCTGCGCGACACCGGCTCGGACCCGAACCACATCCGACAGCTGCTCTCGACCGCCGACGGCTGAGGTGCAGGCATCGACGAGTTGTCAGCAGGCTGGCCGTCGCCCGGTGAGCCGTCGATCGATGAGATCGACCGGCAGGTAGAACGGGCAGCCGAACTGGTCGTCGCGCCCGCGCAGCCAGTTGGACACGGCGAACATCTCGCACGCGCCGTAGCCACGGACCGCGGCGAGCAGTGATGCCGACCCGACGAACAGCAGGGCGGGCACGTCGAAGACGTTGAGCATGGTGAGGCCGAGCACCAGGTTGACCGCATGGCTCACCGGTCCGGTCATGCGCAACGGCGGCGCGGCCCGGCCACGGACGGCCAGCACGGTGATCACCGCGGCATTGGCGGCGACGAGGCCGAGCACCGCGTCGAGCGCGCTGACTCCGATCTGGAACGCTTGCACGATGAACCAGGTGCCGACGCCGAGCCGGGCGGCGGTGCCGAGCAGTCCGATCTGGCCCTGCCGCGCCCGGGTGGCGACAGGGGTGCGCGGGTTGATGGTCATGCGCTCACGATGAGCGCCCCGGGGCTCGCCCACATCGACCCGTGTGCTGTTCGGTGGCGGCGACCGGGCTGACGTGGCGGTCCACCGTTTGGTGGGTCTCTGTCCCGGATGCCGGTCGTAGCATCGAAGGCGATCACCATGCTCGACGACTCGTCCACCGCACTCCTCTCGCCGCTGCCCACGCGGTTCGTACGCGGCGGGTGGATCGGCGTGTGGCAGGCCATCTATCTGGCCACGCTCATCGGGGCGACCGCCGCCGCGGTCACCGACCCGGATGAGTCGGCCGTCCACCGGGCGGTCATCGCTGCCGTCGCGACGCTGGCCGGCGGGTGGTATGTGCTCATCGCGGTCCGTTGGCGCTACTGGGAAGCCCCACCTGGCCGGTTCGCCGTCGCCACGCTGGTCGCCGCCGGGCTGTGGTTTCCGCTGCTGGTATGGCACCCGGCGTTCGGTTGGACGATCTTCGCCGCCTACGGGGTGGCCGCCTGCCCCTGGTTGCGTCGATCGGTGCCCAGCGTCGTGGTGTTGAGCGGTCTGATCCTGCTCGCCGACCAGCTCGGCGGCGGCTCACCAGTCGACGCGACCCGCGTCGCGGTCGTGGTCGGCATCGCCGCCCTCGTGGTGTTGGGCCACGCCACCATGGGCGCCATCGCCGCGGAGAGCGAACGACGCCGACGGCTGATCGAGGAACTGGACGCGACCCGCGCCGAGCTGGCGGCCAGCGAGCGGGCGGCCGGGGCGATGGCCGAACGCGAACGGCTCGCCCGCGAGATCCACGACGCGCTGGCGCAGGGCTTCACCAGCATCGTCATGCTCCTCGAGACCACCGACGCCAAACTGCCAACCGGCAGCGCCGAAGCTCGAGCCCCACTCGACCAGGCCCGCCAGACCGCTCGGGACAGCCTGGCCGAGGCCCGCCGGATGGTGTGGGCCCTCCGACCCGGCCCCCACGAACCGGGCGCGCTGATCGCGTCCCTCGAGCGGCTCGCCGAACGCACCGCGGCCGGCGGCGACACCGCCGTCGAAATCGTCGTGACCGGCGAACCCGCCCCGCTCGACGCCGAGCGCGAACTCACGGTGCTGCGTACCGCCCAGGAAGCCGTCGGCAACGCCCGCCGCCACGCCGCGGCGCGCCACATCAGCGTCACCCTCAGCTGGCTCGGGGACAGTGTGATCCTCGATGTCGCCGACGACGGCCGCGGCTTCGACCCCGACCACGTGCCTGTCCGCGACGACGGCGGCGGCTTCGGCCTCACCAGTCTTGCCCAGCGTGCCCGCAGCGCGGGCGGGACGCTCACCATCGCCAGCGCACCCGCCGAGGGCACCACCATCAGCGTCGCCCTGCCCCTCGACGTCCGGTCCGCGGACGCAACCCAGCCGAGCGGCACGCCGTGACGGTGCGTGTCATGATCGCCGACGACCACCCCGTCGTCCGTTCTGGCCTGATCAGATGCTCGCCACCGCCCAGGACATCGAGGTCGTGGCCGAGGCGGCCACCGGCACCGAAGCGGTGCACGCTGCCACTCGCCACCGGCCGGACATCGTGCTCATGGACCTGCGCATGCCCGACCTGGACGGCGTCGCCGCCACCGCCGAGATCCGCCGTCGCCACTCCGACGTCCACGTCCTCGTCGTCACCACCTACGACACCGACGCCGACATCCTCGCCGCCATCGACGCCGGCGCCACCGGCTACCTCCTCAAGGACGCCCGCCGCGACGAGCTCCACACCGCGGTGCGCGCCGCCGCCCGCGGCGAAACCACCCTCGCCCCCAAGGTCGCCTCCCGCGTCCTCGACCAGGTCCGCGGCGCTGATCCGACCGCGCTCACACGACGGGAGATCGAGGTCCTCCAGCTGGTGGCGGCCGGCCGCCGCAACCGCGACGTCGCCCGACAGCTCCACATCGGTGAAGCGACCGTGAAGAGCCACCTGCTGCACACGTTCGCCAAGCTCGGCGTCGACGACCGCACCCACGCCGTCACCGTCGCCCTCGAACGGGGCATCCTGCGCGTCCCCGAGGCCAGCCGCGCATCACGGCAACCTTGGGGTATGTGACGAGTTGGAGCAGCCGCCACCGCGCCGAGACCATCAACTCCGCACGCCGCACATGCGGGCTGGCACCAGCGACGGACGGACAGGCCCGGGGGCAACGGGTGTGGCCTCCACCGAACGGTGGATCGAGGAGTCCACCGCTCGGCCATCCACAACCGACCGACACGTCGATGCGCAGTAGAGATCGATATCCGATGGTGAGGCCATGACGGACACCACTTCCACCGTCCCCGTCGAGGCCATCGCCAGATCCGGATCTGGGGATCGGCCGCCCGTCTTGTCGTGGGCGTCGCCATGATCGCCGCTGCGCTGCTGTCGGAGCCGAGCCTGGTCGATGTCGGCATCGGACTGCTCGTGTTGCCGGCGGTCCAGGTCCTTGTCCTCGTGGCGCGCGGCCGAGAAACCGAACCGCTCCGCCTGTACCGTCAGTCCGATCACTGCCTCAACTCACAGCGGACACTCGAGCCCTACCAGCAGGCAGGACTCGAGCGGGGGGAAACGTCCACGACTACCGGGACAACCTCACACAGGGTGGCGGTCAGGCTAGGCGTGAGATCAATTCATTACTCGCAGCCGATGCCATCCCCGTCGCCGTCGAGGTGCGGCCCCATAGCTCGGCTCACCGACGTAGATCGGCGCCGCTCCCGCCTCACGCCAGCGAGAGCGGGCCGCTTGGCGTCTACGCTCGCCCGGGGGACACGATCGGGCCGTCCGGGCGCTGTGCTGCCTGCCTCCCGGACGGCCTGGTCACCTAGCCCCAGTCGGTCGTGAGAGGTCTGGGATGGTTGGGCTTGTCTTGCCGATGGTGTGGTGGGCGGCCGGACGGGTCATTTCGTGGTTGCTGTGTTCGGCGGTGGTGCCATTGACGTCGCGCGTGGGGGGGTGGTGGGCGCGTGCGGGGGAGTGGGCATGTGGGCCGGCCAGGGCGGGGAGGTCGCCAAGTTCTGGCTGCCGGTCCTCACCGAGATCAAGAACCGCGGGGTCGAGGACGTGTGCAACGTCGTCAGCGACGGGCTGTCGGGCCTGCCCGACGCCATCGAGGCGACGTGGCGGCAGGCGATCACCCAGAGCTGCGTGCTGCACCTGCTCAGAGCAAGCTTCCGGTACGCGTCCAAGCGGTGCTGGCCCCAGCTCGCCCGGGACCTCAAGCCCATCTACACCGCCCCCACCGCGGAGGCGGCCCGGGAACGGCTGGCCGAGTTCGCCGCCGCCTGGGAGGACCGCTACCCCGCCATCGTGAAGCTGTGGGAGCGCTCCTGGGAGGAGTTCTCCCGTTCCTCGCTTTCCCCGTCGAGACCCGCACCATCCTCTACAGCACCGACGCCATCGAGAGCCTCAAGGACCCGCTTCCGCCGCTCGGTCAACGCGAGAGGGCACTTCCCCAACGAGCAAGCCGCGCTGAAAGCACCTCTGCCTCGTCCTCGCCAGGATCGACCCCACCGGGCGAGGACAGCGCCGCTGGGTGACCAGATAGAAGCCCGCACTCAACGCATTTGCTATCATGTTGGAAGGCCGCATCCAACCGAAGTAACCGACACTTCCAGCGTCAGTTACACCGAAAAACTGACAGTCTCCTAATAGACGCGCGGGATTAACGAAACGCTGCACTAGTACGCGGTCTCGTACTCGATGTGTGGGACGTGGCCGGGGCGAAGCTGGCCCTGTGCCCGGTTTCGCGGGACGGTGTGCAGGATCTTGAGGCAGCGAGGTGTGGAGCTTCGGGGAGGTGGGTGACCAGGCCGCCCAGGAGGCAGGCGGCACAACGCCCGCCCGGGCCCCGGTCACTCGTGGCGTGACTGGCTGTCGGGGCTGGGGACGGTGCCGGCCTCCGGGTTGTCGTGGTCGGCAGCGTTTGGAGCGGCGTCCTTGTCGCTATTCCCCCGGCGGAACTCGCGTTGCGCCTCTCCGATCGAGCGGGCGAGGCTCGGGAGCTTCGCCGGGCCGAAGAGCAGCAGCGCAACCACGAGGACCACGAGGAGTTCGGGTGCGCCGACGTTGATGGTCCACCTCCGAGAGCCGCTTCGAGTCGACGCTAGGTCGGTCACACTGGTAACGGCTAGGTCTCTGATGCAGTGGCGGGAACGCGCGGCGCAGGCGGCGGCGGGCCGAGGGCGGCTGCGATCGGGTGTGAGCGGTGGACCGCGAGGGGGAGGCGATGAGGGAGGCGATCGGAGCGAGCGCGCAGGCGGTGTGCCGGCGCAGGGGTGCGTGGTGGGCGGTCGAGGTGCTGGCGCTCTCCGGCGTGTTCACGCAGGTGCGCAGCCTCGACGATGTGGCGGCCATGGTGCAGGACGCCGCCACTTTGGCCGGTGTGGCCGGGCTTGTCTCCGTCGAGGTCGTCGTCGCCAGCGAGTGACGACGGGGCCCCTCAGGAGGGGGCGCGTAGATGCGCCCGTTCGCCCTGCGTGGTGCCGGCCCACACTCCGGCGAGGGTTGCTGGTTGGGCGAGCGCCCAGCGCAGGCAGGCCCTCTGCACCGGGCACGTCGAGCACACGGCCCTCGCTGCGGCCACCTCGTTCCGGGCGTTGGCCGGGACCGGGAACCATGCGTCGATGCCGTGGCCACGGCATGCGGCGTCGGCATGCCACTCCGGGCGTCCCCATAGGTCGCCGAGCGCGCCCAGGTCGGGCCCGTACCGTGGCATGCAGGGCTGGGTACCCGCTGCGCCAGCGGCCGTACCCATGTCGGGGTGGTAGCCGACGGGGTGAGAACGCCTCCGGCCTGCTCGGCTGCACGAGCCGCGGAGGTGGCGCCGGTCCACGTCGGTGAGTCCGGCTATGGCTGCCACCTCGACGGTGACGCGGATGGCTTCGGCTGCGAGTGGTGATCTGATCTCACGGCCCTAGCCTGGCCGAGCACCCTGTGTGCACGGCGGGAGGGGACAACATGAGCTTCGGGCGGGACACGTGGGCGTTCATCCAGGGGTCACCGACGTGGGTGAAGGCAGGCGTCCCCATTGCGTTTGTGGTCATGGTCGGCGTGGCGGGAGTGGCCGGAGGGGCGGACGAAGAGGGCGGGCCGGAGCCGGCAGCGACGACCGAGGTCGCCCGGTTCGTGTCGACGACCGAGGCGCCGTCGACTACCGGTGAGCGGGTGGTGACGACGACCGTGAGGCAGCCGACTACGACGACGACGGCGCCCACCACGACGACTGTGCCTCCGACGGCGACCGCTCCACCGCCGCCCACGACGGCAGCCCCGCCGCCACCTCCTCCGACGACCGCAGCGCCGCCTCCGCCGCCGCCCCCAACGACGGTGGACATCCCGCCGAGGGCGGCGGTCGTGTCGCCGGCCGCCTACTACGAGAACTGCGCCGAGGCACGGGCGGCGGGGGCGGCGCCGGTCTACGCAGGTGGTCCGGGCTACGGGAGCCACCTCGACCGGGACGGCGACGGGATTGGGTGCGAGTAGCCCGGAAAGGGAGTGAGCTCAACCGCTGGCGGGCTGGTCGAGCGGAGGAGCCAGGAGTTCTCTTGGCGGACTGGCGGCTCAACCGGCCCGGAATGCCAGCCAGTCGACGAGGAGCTGCGCCGCGCCGATGAGCGTGCCGAGGGCCAGGGCAGCCATCGAGGTCCTTGCCCCTCGGATAGTCCACCAGAGAGAGGCGGCCTCGCCTGCTGTGGGCGCCCGGGGGGCTAACCGCTCGCTGCCCCGGTGGTAGATGCAGCGGCCCCACGTGCCCCTCACCCCGTTCCGGCACGGATGGCCTGCTCGAGTGAGGGCCCCGCATCGGCGCTTGCGCCAGAAGCTCGCCCAGCCGAGTAGGAGGGCAAGAACGAAGCACGCTCCGCCGATGAGCACGGCCGGCTTCAAGAGCGTGTCGAGGAGCTGGTCGGTCTCCATCGTTGCCGAGACGAAGACGCCCTCAAGGAACACGGCGCCGAGCACGAGCAACACGAGCAGCTCGCCCATGTCGTTCGACCCTCGACGCCTGCCCATGGCCCCCCTCCAGTAGTGGGCAGTCTCGCGCAAGCAGTGGCACGGGAACGGGGTGCCTCCCAGGAGAGGCGGCCCCGTCTGATCATCCGAGGGTGGCGCTGATCAGTGCAACCCGCGGCAAGTCGAGCAGAGTGCGCGCCGTCCGGGACGCGGTGGTGCGTTTGTGGCTTGGGGCACAGGCGGGTGTCGGGGTCGAAGGCGCGTCGGAGGAGGTGGTCGCGGTAGGCGTCCCAGGAGGTCTGGGAGAGGTCGCCGCCGTGGATCGCTGTGCGGATCGCGGTATGGAAGGGGCGAGGTCGACGTGTCGGGCTCTGCTTCCCCCCGACCTTCAGCTCATGGGCCAATCCGATCGAGGCCCATTTCGGGCCGCTGCGCCAGTTTGTGCTCAACAACTCGAACCACCCCAGCACGTCGTGCTCATCCGGCGCCTCCCGCGCACCTGCGCTGGCGCAACGCCAACGCCCGCTACCCCGAACTCCTCGCCGCCCAACGTCGAGAACGAGCTCGAGTCCGAGCCGAGAAAGGAGCTGATCGACCTCAGCGCTGAGCTGCCCATGCGGGCGTCAAGCTGCTCACGAACCATACCCGTGCCACGACCGGCGCTCAGCGACCACCCCGTCATCCAACGCTGCCAGCTCCACAAGGTCTCTGTTTACCGGCTCTCGTCGCCGCCCTTGGGCCCATGACCCCGCTTACTGGCGACCTGGGCGTCGCCGACCTCGCCGTGCTGGAACGGTGGACCGATCCCAACGCCCTCCTCAAGGCGGGTGTGAAACGGCTGACAGCGGTGATCGCCAAGACGTCGCACAACCATCAAGCGCGCAACGGGCCGCCGCATGGCTGACCCCCGCCCAAGCATCGATCGAGCTCGACGCCGACCATACGGCGGTCGCGTTCGCCGACCTCGCCGCCGAGGTCCGGCTGCTGCGAGCCATCCAGGCCGAGCTCGCCGCCCACGCCGTCGAGCGCGAGCGCTGCCGCCCTCGTCGCCGCCATGGGCCACCCCGCCCGCTTCCAGCGGGGCAGCCAGTTCCGGTCCTTCACCGGCCTGGTCCCCAAGGCCTCCGAGACCGGCGACATCGACCGCAAGGGCCAACCCATGTCGAAGGCGGCTCCTCGCTGCTGCGCACCACGCTGGTCCGCGCCGCCGACACCGCCTCCAAGCAAGACCCCCAGCTCGCCCGGACCTACTACCTGCAGATGGTCGAGCGAGGCAAGGACCACGTCGGCGCCCTCTGCGTCGTCGCCACCAACCTCGCCGAGCGGGCCTGGGCCGTCATGCAGCGCGGCTTGCCTACGTCATCTGCGACAACGACGGTCAACCGATCACCGCCGACGAGGCCAAAACGATCATCGCCGAGCACTGGACTGTCACCGCCGAGGTCCGCGCCCGCCGGCGCAGCAAGAGGGTGGGGAATGCCCGTCAACACGTGCTCACAGCACAGGTAAAGCCAAGCGCTCGAAGCGCCCGCAGACGAGGCGACCTTCCCCGACCAGCATCATCGTCGCCCGCTCACCGAACGGTCAAGCAGCCCGCTACAACAGCCACTTGACAACCGATCCTCCATAGGGGATCAGGCGATGTGGCGCAGGGCGCGGTTGAGCTCGGTCGTCGCCCGCACCAGGCGTTCGCCGACGGCGCGGACCTGGCGCCCGGTCTGGGGGGTGGTGAAGCCGGACAGGGTGATCACCAGCACGACCGAGCCGTCGGCACCGAACATGGGCGCGTTGACGTCGTTCAGCCGGTACACGGCGTCGTCGAGCAGGTCGGTCGGCAGGTAGCGCTCCTCGTCGGCCAGGGCGGCAAGCTCGGAGAGCACCTCTTCGACCCGGCGCCCGTCGGCGAGGGGCCCGGGCAGCCGCTGGTCGAGCTCGGTGAGGAGCCGCCGGTAGCCCGCCGCCGAGGGGGGCGCCAGTTCGACCACGAACCCCCTCCGCCGGATGGCGGCGAGTGCGGCCCGGTGGCCCGGGCGGCGCTCGGGCGCGGTGTGGCCCAGCCACGCCTCCACAACCTCCGGCTCGGACCACGCCACGACGACCGCCCCGAAGGGGGGCTGCAACGGGTAGCTCGCGCCCGGGTGGAGGCCGATGCCCCGGGCGGCCGGGTCTCGCACCTGGTCGAGGACCGTGGTCACGTCGTCCTTCACGTCGAGGACGGCGCAGTGCAGGTGCAGCTCCAGGCTGAGCTGGGCAATGGCCGAACGGGCGAACTCGAGCGCCGGGAACCCCGCCGCCGCCTGGCGCCCGATGCCGATGAGGGCGGGCCCCAGCCGGTAGGTCTTGCGGCGAGGGTCGCGCAACAGCCACCCCGCCTCCGTGAGGGCGCTGAGGATGGCGTGGCAGGTCGACTTGTTGACACCCAGGCGGCGGGTGACCTCGGCCAGGGTGAGGTGGCGATCGGGGCTGGCGGCCAGCAGGCCGATGAGCGTGACGACCCGGTCGGTCTGGGGGGAGGGCCGCGGCATCCGAGGAGCGTAGCCCAGCGACCACACCGACTTGGGCGCATAGTGCAACCATTGCGTTGAACTGTGCGCCTATGTGAGGATGGCGGCCCCGCAAGAGGCGCCCAGCCCGGCAAGCGGGACGGGGCGGGCCGCAGGCACCGGCTGGTCGCGCCTTCGTGCTGGCGTGTGCCCGACGTGCTGTCCCACCAGGAGGCTCTCAGATGAAGTTCTCGCTGTTCTTCGAGATCCCCGTGCCTCGACCCTGGGACGCGCACAGCGAGCGGCGCGCCTACCACGAGTGCCTGCAACAGGCCATCCTCGCCGACCGGCTCGGCTTCCACGCCGTGTGGAGCGTCGAGCACCACTTCCTCGAGGAGTTCTCGCACTGCTCGAACCCCGAGGTGCTCTACGGGGCCATCGCCGCCCGCACCGAGCGCCTGCGCATCGGCTACGGCGTGCGGCTGCTGCCCAAGCCGTACAACCACCCGGTGCGCTCGGCCGAGTCGGCCGCCGTGCTCGACCTCCTGTCGGACGGTCGGGTCAACTTCGGGACGGGCCGCTCGGCCAGCCGCGACGAGCTCGAGGGCTTCGGCATCGACCCCCACCAGACGCGGGAGATGTGGCAGGAGTCCCTCGGCCACATCGTCGGCTGCTGGACGAACGACGAGTACGAGTTCGAGGGCAAGCACTGGTCGATGCCCAAGCGGCGGGTGCTACCCAAGCCCATCCAGTCGCCCCACCCCCCGATCTTCGGCGCCACCGGCTCGGTCGACGGCCACGAGCTGGTGGGCGGGATGGGCATCGGGCTTTGCTCGTTCAGCATCGGCACGTCGATGCACAACCTGGAGGAGCGCGTCGACAAGTACCGGGCGGCCTTCCGCCGCTGCGAGAAGCCGGTCGGCGCCACGCCCAACGAGCACGTGGTGGCCTTCACCATGGTGAATTGCGCGCCTACCAAGGGGGCCTCCTACGAGGCCTCGCGCGCCGCCTACGAGTGGTACGCCAAGCACGCCGTCGCCGGTGCGGCCGAGTTCTCCGACTGGCTCGAGGAGCGTTCGGGCGACCTCGGCACCTACGGCTACACCGATCGCATGCGGGCCGCCGCCCGGTCGGGGCGGGCCGACGTGGCCCTGACCTTCGAGAAGATGATGGGCAACAACAGCGTCATCGCTGGCGACCCCGACGAGGTCATCGAGCGGGCCCGCCAGTACGAGGCGGCGGGCGTCGACGAGCTGTTGTGCCTGTTCAACCCGTATGACATGCCGCACGAGAACGTCATGGCATCGATGCGGCTCATGGGCGAGCACGTGCTGCCCGAGTTCGCCGGGTGAAGCGTCGACCGAGCGTCGAGCACCGTCCCAGCATACGCGAGGGGGAGAGATGAAGTTGCGTCGAAGCGAGTGGGGCGAACGGCCCCATCGGCGGAGGGCGGGCGTGGCCCTGTCGCTGGTGGTCGTCGCCGCCATCGTCGCCGCCTGCGGCGGCGACGATGGCGAGAGCGGGTCGGGGACCACCTCGACCGTCGACCAGGCCGTCCGCTCCGCCGTGGAGGGCCAGCTCGACGAGGCCACGGCCTCCACCGAGGCGAGCCAGGTCCCCACGTCCATGGAGGAGTGGGAGGCCCTCTGGGCCGAGGAGCGCGCCGCCATCGTCGAGCGCATCAGCAGCGACGGCGGCGGCACGTCGGCCGACGGCACGACGGCGACCGGACCCGGCGGCTTCACCATCGACCTGTCGGCCTGCCCGGCCGGGTGGGGCAACACCGAGGGCGTCAGCCTCACGTCGTTCAAGCTCGGCTTCCCCAGCCCGCAGTCCGGCCCCGTCGCCGATGCCGGCAATCTGCCCAAGGCGGCCGAGGCCATCCTGGCCGCCTACGCCCGCGAGCACGCCTTCACCGACTCGGAGGGCGTCGACCGCTCGGCCGAGATCGTGGTGCGCGACGACATGTACGACCCAAGCCGCACCGTGGCGCTCGTCGACGAGCTGATCGACTCGGAGAAGGTGTTCGCCCTGACGGTCATCGGCCAGTCGAACTTCCTGCGCACCTACGAGAAGCTCAACCAGCGCTGCATCCCGATGCCGTTCAACGCCGAGGGCCACCCGGCGTCGGGCGACCCGGTCAACCACCCGTGGTCATCCAACTTCCTGTTGCTCGGCTCGACCGAGGCGCTGATCTGGGGCACCTACATCGAGGAGCACCTCGACGAGTGGGGCGGCAAGGTCAAGGTCGCCTCGCTGGTGGCGACCAACGACACCGGGATGTCCTACCACCGGGGCTTCGAGAACTTCATCGCCCAGTCGCCCCGCAAGGCCGACATCGAGTACGTCTCCGAGATGATCGAACCGGGCACGCCGACCATTAAGGACCCGATGACCACGTTGGCCGCCCAGCAGCCCGACATCTTCATCTACATGGGCCCGGCGTCGGTCACCTGCACCCAGGCCATCATCGAGGTGGCCGAGGCCGGCTTGAAGGACGAACTCACGGCGGCGTTCCAGCCCGGCAACTGCAAGGCCTCGAGCTTCATCGGGGCCGAGCGGGTGGGCGGCGACGGCTCGGCGGCAGACGGTTGGATGATCGTCGGCGGCGGCTGGAAGGACTTCAACTCCGAGGCCCTCGACGACGACCCCTGGGTGGCGTGGGCCCGGGAGCAGCTTGCGGCGGCCGGCTACGACTACCGGAGCTCGGCTTCCCTCGGCCAGGGCACGGCAACCGGCTGGATGCTAGCCCAGGCCCTGCAGGTCGCAGGCGCCCTGCCCGGCGGCCTGACCCGCTCGAACTTCGCCCTCGCCGCCCGCTTCTTCGACATGACCCACCCCGGCCTGGTCCCCGGCATCTCCGTGGGCATGGACGGGGCCGACGACGCCTACCTGCTCGAAGGCTCGGACATCTCCCGGTGGGAGGCCGCCGGGCAGCGCTGGGTGATCCAGTCCACCGTCGACCTCTCCGGCACGACACCGCCCTGCGCCTGGGACGTGGCGGCGACGGCCTGCCGGTGACGGACGTGTCCGGCCGGGCGCTCGGCGGCGTGCGCGTCGTCGAGCTGTCCATCGGCATCGCCGCCCCGTCCTGCGGCAGGGTGCTGGCCTTCCACGGCGCCGACGTTCTCAAGGTCGAGTCGCGGCGCAGCCCCGAGACCATCCGGCTGATGGGCTCGCCGTGGGCCCGGTCGGGCGACGACGCCGCCGTCTTCGTCGACACCAGCCCCTTCGTGGCCGAGTTCTCGTCGGGGAAGCGGTCGGTGGGCCTCGAGCTCAAGCACCCCGCCGGGCTCGAGGCGTTGCACCGGCTGGTGCGCCACAGCGACGTGCTGCTCACCAACCTGTCGGCGCCGGCCGTCCGCCGGCTCGGCCTCGGCGACGAGGAGGTGCGCCGCCCTGCGGCCCGACCTCATCTACGTCGGCCGGCCCGGGTTCGGCTTCGACGCCTCCCTGCCCTACCACGAGTTCGTGTCGTGGGGGCCCAACCAGGCACCCCTCGTCGGCCTCGACGACCTGACCGGGGAGCCGGGGCGAGAGCCCTCGGGGATCACCTCGACCGCCCCGCCCGACTATATCGCCGGCCTTCACGCCGTGGTCGGCGTGCTCGCCGCCCTTGAGCACCGCGACCTCACCGGCGAGGGCAGCTTCGTCGACGTGGCCCAGTTCCAGACGACGGCGTCGCTGCTCGGCGCCTTCGTGCTCGACCACCAGTTGAGCGGCCACGTGCAGGAGCGGACCGGCAACCGCGACGCCGGCGCCGCACCGAGTGGCGCCTACCCGTGCCGGGGCCGCTACCCACACGTGGCTATCACCGTGGCGGACGACGCCGCCTGGTTGGCCCTCGGACGGGTGGCCGGCGGCCTGGCGTGGGCGGGCGACCCCCGCTTCGCCGCCGCGGACGGCCGCCACCAGCACCACGACGAGCTCGACGAACTGCTGGGCGCGTGGACGGCGGCCCACACCGCCGACGAGGTGGCGGCGTGGCTGCAGGAGGCGGGCGTGGCCGCCTACCCGGTGCTCGACGCCCCGGGCCTGCTGGCCGACCCGCAGGTGCGCCACCGGGCTGGTACCTGGTGCGACCGGGGTACCGGTTCACCCGCGACGTATTCGGCGGGCACCCCGTGCACCTGTCGGAGACGCCGGGGCGGGCCGACGTCGCCGGCCCCGCCCTGGGCGAGCACACCGCTGAGGTGCTGGGCGAGGTGGCGGGCTACTCGCCGGCCGAGGTCGACGAGTTGGTCGCGGCCGGGGCCGCCTACCTCCCGGTCGAACCCGGCTGTCGCCTCCAGCGCCGCTACGACGCCTACCTGGGTGCGCTCGGGTTGGTGGAGCCGTGAGCCCCGCGGCTCCCGGGGGCGTGGCGGGCGGCGCCCCGGCCGCCGGGCCGTACGCCGGGGCCTCCGTGGTCGACCTCGGGGGCACGGCCAGCGGTTACGGCACCCGCCGGCTGGCTGCCCTCGGGGCCGAGGTGGTCGTGCCCGAACCGCCCGGTGGGAGCCCGCTGCGCCGCCTCGGCCCCTTCGCCCCCGGTGTGGCCCACCCGGAAGCGTCGCTGTGGTGGGCCTACCTTAGCCAGGGGAAGCGGTCCGTAGTGGTGGCCGACGACGCCGACCTGGCCCGGCTGGTCGAGCGGGCCGACGTGGTGGTGTCGGGCGGCGCCGCCGGCGCGGGCACCAGCGCAGCCCTAGCGCCCCTGCGGCGGGCGGCGCCGCCCGGCACGACCTGGGTGTCCATCAGCCCCTTCGGGGCCAGCGGCCCCCGCCGGGCGTGGCGGGGCTCCGAGCTAGTGGCCTGGGCGTCGTCGGGCCTGCTCAACGCCGTGGGCTTCCCGGACGGGCCGCCAGTGGTGCCCGCTGGGCCGGTCCAGCTCGCCCACCAGGTGACCTCGCTCTACGTGGCCATCGCCGCCCAACTGGCCCTGCGGGCGCGGCGGCGCACCGGTCGGGGCCAGCAGGTCGACCTGTCGATGCAGGAGATCTGCCTGGCCGTCACCACCGAGAACGGCGCCCCCGCATACCTCGACGACCTGGTCCCCCGGCTGCGGAGCGGCAACCGCCGGGCCACGACCCGGCCGTGGGGCCTGTACCCCTGCTCCGACGGCTACGTGTCCCTCGTCGTGCTGCAGCCCGCCCACTGGAAGGCCATGGCCGCCTGGATCGCCGAGGAGACCGGCGAGTCGGCCGTGCTCGCCGAGGCGTTCGAGGACCTGGCCGTGCGCTGGGAGGCGGCCGACTATGTCGACGAGCTGGCCGAGCGGGTCACCAGGCCCCGTTCGAAGGTCGAGGTGTTCGAGGAGGCCCAGCGGCGGGGCATCCCGGCCACCCCGGTCAACACCGTGGCTGACCTGCGGCGTGACCGGCACCTCGAGGCAGCCGGCTTCTGGCACACCGACGACCACCCGGTGCTCGGGCGGGTGACGACGCCGGGCCCGCCGCTGACGGCGAGCGGCGGCTGGTGGACCTGGTCGCGGGCGCCGCTGCTCGGGGAGCACACCGACGAGGTGCTGGCGGCGGGGCGGTCGCCCTCACCGCCGGCGCACGGCGCGGCGGGGGCGCGGGGGCGGCCTGGCCCCCATTAGGCTCCCGGCCGGGGGGCGACTTGCCGATTCGGGGGGATCGCTGTGCTGAGCTGCTACCGGGTGCTCGACCTGACCGACGAAACGCGGCCAGCTGGCCGGGGCCATCCTCGCCGCCCTCGGGGCCAAGGTGGTCGCCGTGGAGCCGCCCGAGGGCACCGGCGCACGCCGGGCCGGGCCCTTCGCCGGCGACGAGCCCGGGCCCATCGTCACGTGCACCAGCCGGGTTCAGCGCCGCTGTCGCTGGCCTGAGGCCGGCCCCCCCGAAGGGGCCGCCCGGCGTGGAAGTTAGGAGGGCGTCGGCCGACCGCACGAGCTCGTCGAGGGCGGCCCGCGCATCTCGGCCCCGCCCCAGGCCTTCCTCCAGGCCGCGGGCGACGCGGCTGGTGCCGCCCTCGTCGCCCTGGCCGAACGGAACCGCCGGCGGGTGATAGCAATGGCCGACCGCGACCACGGGGGCACCACTGGCCCGATCCCGCGCCGCGATGAGGATTCCCACCGTCTCGATCGACCAAGCGGTCGCCCAGTGACTTCTCTGTCAGAGGTTGATTGCCAGAGGATCAACCACGACCGGGAGGCCGTCGCGATCTTCGAGCCACTGCCGGTTGAGACGGTGGAGGCGGTCGCTGGCGTCGTAGCGGTTGAGGAGCACCACGACGTCGAGCGAGGCGAGTACGTTCATGGCCAGGCGTGTCGCGTTGATGGTGCCGAGGGCTGCGTCGGCGACGAGCACGGTGAGGGTGGGCTGGAGGCGGTGGGCGAAGTCGACGCTGTCGCCGTCTTCGGCGAGCGGGGATCGCACGCCGCCGGCGGTCTCGACGAAGCCCAGCTCGGTGGCGGCCGGCCAGCGCAGCTCCTTGACGAGCTGGTCGAGGGTGAACGGCGGCCGGCCGAGGACCGCGGCGGCCATCGGCGGCGCCATGGGCGTGCGGTACCAACGGTGCGCCGGGCACACCTCATGTGCCTGTTCACTCGTGGCGGCGGCGAGGAGGTCGGCATCCGTGGGGCCGGACTTGTAGGACTGGGCCGGTTTGCGGGCGGCAACCCGCCGCCCGCGCGACCGGGCCTCCGCGGCCATTACGCACGTGGCCCAGGTCTTGCCCACCTCGGTGCCGGTGCCGACGATCACGACGACACGATCCGGTTCGCCCTCGGTGGCCGGGCAGCTCATCCCAAGCCGAGGCTATCGAGGGTGGCCGTCAGGTGATCGACCATGTTGTCCGTGTGGCCGGCTGACAACGCGATCCGCAGCCGGGAGGTCCCCGGCGCCACCGTCGGTGGGCGGATGGCCGGCACGAGCACGCCTTGGGCGAGGAGCTGTGCTGCGACGTCGAGGGCGTAGCCCTCATCGCCGAGGATGAGGGGGATGATCGGCGACGGGTGGCCGGGCTGCACCCGATCGATGATCGAGCGCAGGCGCTGGCGGAGCGATTCGCCCTCCGCCGAGCGCACGATCCGCAGCGCGGCCAGCGCGGCCGCGGCATCGGCGGGGCTGAGGCCAGTGGTGAAGATGTACGACCGCGCCCGGTTGATGAGCAGGTCGATGAACGGTCCTGGGCCGGCGACCCAGCCGCCGAGGGACCCCAAGGTCTTCGATAGGGTGCCGACGCGAACGAGGTCGAGGCCGGGCACGTCAACCGGGTCGAGGTGGGGTCCGAGCACGGCGTGGGCCTCGTCGATGACGAGAAGGGAGCCGTGGTGGGCGGCGAGCTCGGCCAGCGTGTGGAGCGGTGCCACGTCGCCGTCCATCGAGAACACGGTGTCGGTCACCACGATGGACCGCCCGGTCGTTTCCCGGAGGAGTGACTCGAGGTAGTCCATGTCGCGATGGCGGTACACGCGGGTGACGGCGCGGCTGAGCCGGCACCCGTCGATGATGGACGCGTGGTTCAGCTCGTCGCTGAGTACCGTGACGTCGGGGCCGCCGAGGGTGCCGAGCACGCCGAGGTTCGCGGCGTAGCCTGTGGGGAAGACGAGCGCCCGCTCACAACCCCTGAAGTCGGCGATCTCCGCTTCCAGATCGCCGTGACAGGGGCGGGTGCCCACGATGAGGCGGGACGCGGTGGCACCCGTGCCCCAGCGGCCAGCTGCTTGCTGCGCGGCTTGCACGACCTCATGGTGCGCTGACAGGCCCAGGTAGTCGTTCGACGCGAACGAGATGACCGGACCCCCGTCCAGTGCGCCGCTCAGGCCGAAGGCGTCGAAGCTGCGGTTCTGTCGCCACCGGCCTTCGGCACGGATCGCCGCCAGCTCCGAATCGACCCACGTGTTCCAGCGCATAGGGGGCCACGATTGCATCGGCTGGTCGATCTGAGCCACTCGACGTGGCGGTCGGGTGGACCGATTGTGGCTGAACGGACAGGATCAGGTGATGCAACCTCGCCACGCTTGGACCGTCGACGAAGCCCTCGCCGTGATCGGCCGCCCGTTCCACGACCTGCTGGCGGACGCGCACGCCGTGCACAGGGCGCGCTTCGACCCCCACGTCGTCGAGGCCGCCATCCTGCTCTCGATCAAGACAGGCGCCTGCCCGGAGGACTGCGCCTATTGCCCGCAGTCAGCGAAGTGGTCCACGGCGGTCGAGGCGGAGCGCTTGATGGCGGCCGCCGACATCGTGGCTGCGGCCCGCAACGCCCGGGCCAGCGGCGCCACCCGCTTCTGCATGGGCGCAGCCTGGCGCTCGCCCAACGACCGACAAGTCGGCCAGGTCGCCGAGGCGGTGACCGAGGTCAAAGCCCTCGGCATGGAGACCTGCGTGACCCTCGGCATGCTCACCCGCGAGCAGGCGCAGCGGCTGTCGGAGGCCGGACTGGACTTCTACAACCACAACCTCGATACGTCACCGGAGTTCTACGGTGAGATCATCACCACCCGCACCTACGACGACCGACTGGACACCCTCGCGAACGTGCGCGACGCTGCGCTCAAGCTCTGCTGCGGCGGGATCGTGGGTATGGGCGAGCACCGCCGCGACCGGGCGGGGTTGCTGGTCCAGCTCGCTCGGCTCGACCCCCATCCCGAGAGCGTCCCGATCAACCTCCTCGTCCAGGTGCCCGGCACCCCGCTGCACGGCACCGACAAGCTCGACCCGCTCGAGCTTGTCCGCACCATCGCCGCAGCCCGGCTGATGATGCCCGGCTCGGTCCTGCGCCTCTCGGCCGGCCGGGCCCAGATGACCGACGAGTTGCAGGCGCTGTGCCTCCACGCCGGCGCCAGCAGCATCTTCCTCGGCGACCGGCTGCTTACCACCCCCAACCCGGGCGGCGACCACGACAGCAACCTCCTCGACCGGCTCGACACCACGGTCGCAACTGTCTGATCCACTGCTCAGCGCACCACGCCAACCTGTTCCGCCACCGAGACCATGGCACACGCGATCAGATCGACGTCGTCGTCGGTCGAGATGTAAGGGGGCATCGTGTAGAGGAGACGGCCGAAGGGGCGGAGCCAGACACCATGCTCCACCAGGACCGCCTGCATGGCCGCCATCGGCAGCGCCTCCCGAACCTCGATCACGCCGATGGCCCCGAGCACACGGACGTCAGCGACGTTCGCCAAGCCCTTGGCTGGCCCGAGTCCCTCGCGCAGCCGGCCCTCGATCCGAACGACGCGGTCACACCACGGCCCTGAGAGCAGCAGCCGGATCGACGCGAGCGACACCGCGCTGGCGAGCGGGTTGCCCATGAACGTCGGGCCGTGCATGAGCGCGCCCGGCTCCGCCCCGCTCACGCCATCAGCCACCTCGCGGGTACACAGCGTCGCCGCCATCGACAAGTAGCCGCCGGTCATGGCCTTGCCCACGCACATGATGTCAGGCGAGATTTCGGCGTGATCGCAGGCGAACAGCTTCCCGCTACGCCCGAACCCGGTGGCGATCTCATCCGCGATGAGCAGCACGTCGTGCTCGTCGCACAGTGCCCGCAGAGCGGCGAGGTAGGCCGGGGCGTAGAACCGCATGCCGCCGGCGCCCTGGACGATCGGTTCGAGTATCACCGCGGCGATCTCGTCACGGTTGTGCGCGAGCAGCTGGGCCAGCTCGGCGATGTGATCGGTGCAGAATGGCTTGCCGAAGGTCGGCTCTGGAGTGGGGGCGAAGAGGTGCCTGGGGAGCATCGCCGAGAAGAGGTGGTGCATGCCGGTGTCAGGATCACACACCGCCATCGCGCCAGCAGTGTCACCGTGGTAGCCAGATCGAACGGTGAGCAGCCGCTGGCGCAGCTCTCCTCGTCCAGCCCAGTACTGAACCGCCATCTTGATGGCGACCTCCACGGCCACCGACCCCGAATCGCACAGGAAGACGTGCTCAAGCCCCGCCGGGGTGATCCCGACGAGCAGCTCGGCCAGCTCGACCGCCGGTCGGTGCGTGAGGCCACCGAACATCACGTGTGCCATGTCGTCCACCTGTGACCGGACCGCCGCGTCGAGCACCGGGTGCCCGTAGCCGTGGATCGCCGCCCACCACGACGACATACCGTCGACAAGTTCGCGACCATCCTCGAGCCGGAGCCGGTTCCCACTCGCGCTGGCAACGGCGAGCGGCGGAAACGCCATCGGCATCGCCGCATAGGGATGCCAGAGGACCGCCCGGTCCCGTGCGATCAGGTCCATGATCGGGTCGCTCACGTCGATGGCCATCGACTCAGTATGACTACCCTGGGGCCCGAAAGGAAACTACATGGTTGTTGTTCATGTCGCCGCGTGGCTCCAAGGTGTAGTTCCAGTCGCCGTGGAACTTGTGACGGGTGATGGGCAGGGCGGCCAGTTCCTTGTCGGTGACCTTGATCCCCGTCGGGTAGTAGCCCTGGTCGAGGCGGGCTCGGACCTTGAGTTCGGTTCGGCTGGTGGTGTGTTGGCGATCAGCTCCACGATGACCTGGTGGCTGGTGAGCGGCCGGCCCCGCCAGTTCATCGAGATGGCCGAGAACAGGCGGTGTTCCACCCTTGTTCCACTTCGAGGTGCCGGGCGGGAAGGGGCACACGGTGATCTCGATACCGATCCCCGCCGCGAGCTCGGCCAGCTCGACCTTCCACAGCCGGGTGCGGTAGCCGTTGGAGCCGCCGGCATCGGCGGTGATCAACAAGCGGTCGGCGTCGGGGTTGGCGACGGGCCGACCTCGAACCACCAGCGCCGGATCGAGTTCACCGCGAAGTCAGCGTGTCGCCGTCGTCACGACCACGACGTAGCCCTCGTTGGCGGTGAGCAGGGCGAGCCCGTTGGCCAGGTAGGTGTAGATGCCGGTGATGACCGTGTCCCACGCCCACCTCACCGCGCCGCCGAGGGCGTCCCCCACGAAGCCGAACAGGCTGCCGAGCCCGCCGCTCGCTCGGTCGAACATCACCGACTCCCCACCCGCGACCAGGAGGTCAGGTCGAGCACTTCGTCGGCCGTGGCCACCGGCGCGTGCGCCGCCAACGCCGGGGTCGGCCCCGAGACGGTCGCCCACCCGTCGACCCGCCAGTCGCCGGTCTCCCAGGCGAGTTCGACGGTGACCGTGCGCCACACCTGCCTCGGCGCCGCCATCTCGGGCACCACAATGATCGACACCACCCACACCTCGACCTGCACCGACACCTCGTCCGCGTGGACGCGGCGGTCAGCGGCAGCTCGGCGAACACCACCGACGAGACCGTGACCCCCGCAGCGCCGAGCTCGCCGGTCACCTCCCCAACTGGGCGGCCGATGCGGCAGCGAGGGTCGGCTCGTAGCGGGCGGTGGCCAACGTCGTGTACCTACACGCCGACCTCAGCATCAAAGAACGAGCCCTGGCACGCACCGCGCCCACCACAGTCAGCGCCCGCCGCGACCGACCCCCCGGCCCGGTCCTCGCCTTCCTCGAGGCGCTCTGATTACGCCGAGCACGTCACCCACAATCAGTGCGCTGACCAGCCAGTACAGGCAACCCGCACCACCTGGTCGGCACAACTCGACACTCGGCGTAATGTCCGTTACACCGAACTCGGGATAGCGGCCAGCTGCGACGCAATACCGACCGCAAGCCCGCCCACCGACTCGCCCTCGCCTTCTTGCTCACTGCGAAGCTCGTCGACTGGCGGAACGGCTGGTCACCGGACCTGACGCTTATCCGCTGAAGAGTCTATTGCCGCGGATCCAGATCCCGGTGTCGACCACCACGCAGCGAGCGTCGGTGTGGGAGGTGGCCTCGTCGACCTCTCCGATGTGCCCCGTCGCTGGCCTCCACGTCGAAACCGGTGACGTCGGGCGGCTCCATCTCGAAGAGGTCCACTCGGTAGGCGTAGAACTCGGTCATCTCAACCTCCTCGGCCCCGCACGTCACCGTCGACTCTGCCCGGCCGGGCGGCCACCATTCTGCTCGTTGACTCTCCCCGGGACCTACTGGAGGCTGTCGGGCTGATCGGCGTGCCGGGCCCGGGCCAGCTGTCGGCGCAACGTGGCCGAGAGGTCGACGCCGCGCCCTGAGAGCAGGTTGCCCACCGGGACGAGGACCTCGTCACGGTCGAAGCCGTCGAGCGGGACAACGACGGCCCGGTCCATCCGGGCGGCCACCTCGTCGAGCTCGCCGGCCGGGATCCGCAAGCGGCGCAGGGCCCGGCGGCTGACAGGATGGCCGTCGGGGTGGGCCAGCACCAGCCACCGGGCGCCGAAGGCCCCCGAGCTCGAGGCCGAACCGCCGATCGCGGCGAGCGCAACCCGGCTCAGGTCGAGCTGGCGGGCCCTGCCCATCACGCCGCGCAGCGTCAGCGTGGTGCCGCGCAGGCGACGGGGTACGCCTCCGGACCAGAAGGCGCGGGGCGGCGACAGCACGGCGTAGCCGACGAGCACCACGCCCACGACGAGGACATCGACGACCGAGAGGGGCCACAGGGCCCCGATCGCGGTGGCGATCAGCCCGAGTGGGATCAGCGCCCACCAGTAGAGCGTGCCGTGGTGGCTGCGCCGGAACCGCAGCTCCGCCTCCTGGCCCGCCGACGCGCCTGCCCCCAGCGCCACCAACCGCTGCGCCGCGGCCTGCTGACGGGTGGCCAGCGCCAGCGTGTGGGGGGTGAACCCGTTGCGGTTGGCCAGGTCGAGGTCGGCGCCAGCCGAGACGAGCGCCTCGATGGCGTGGAGGTTGCCGTGCGCGGCGGCGTGGTGCAGCGCAGTCGAGCCGGAGTCGTCGCGGTGGTGGACGTCGACCCTCCGGGCCAGCAGGTCGTCGAGGAGGCGATCGGCACCGACGGCGGCCGCCTCGATGAGGGCGTTGGTCCCCTCTCCCCAGGTGTGCGGAGGCTGCGCCGCGGCCACCTCGACCACCGGCACACCGGCGGACCGGATGCGCTCGATCACGGCCCGAGCGATCGCGCTGTCGTCCGACCCGAGGACCACGCGCCCGCCGGCGGTGTGGCAGCCCTCGACGACGGCCTCCGCATCTTCGAGCGTCACCAGCCTCGACCGGCCCCTTGCCTCAAGGACGAAGATCGCACCGTTGCCGTGGGAGTAGAGGTAGACGTCGCCGGGGTCCAGAGGCGGTGGCGTCACCCCTGCGGTCGGTCCGGTCATGCTCAGAGGGTAGGCGGGCGCCGCGCGCGCCCGCTCACGCCGCGATGCCTCCGGCGTCCATGATCGCCTCGAGCCGCTCGGGTCCGATGCCGGGGATGTCCTGCAGCTGTTGGGTCGAGGTGAACCCTCCGAGGGCGTTGCGGTGCTCGATGATCCGCTCGCTGAGGACCGGGCCGATGCCGTCGATGCGCTGGAGGTCGGCCGTGTTCACGCTGTTGACGTCGAGCACCGTGTTGCGGGTCGGGTCGGGGAGCAGCGAGCTCGGGGTCTCGCCGTCGAGGGCGCCGCCCATGTCGTCGAAGGTGCGGTCGAAGTTGATGCGGTACTCCAGCTCGGCCCCGCCGACACCGCCGATCGTGCCCATGGTCCCGTCCAGGAAGGCCTGGTCCCAGTCCATCCGGCCGTCGCCGCCGGGCAGGTACGACTTGGCTGCCTCCTGGCCGTAGGCCAACGGGTACTCCTGCATCGCGGTGAGCCCCGTGTTGGCCAGGGCCCGCTGGCCAAAGGTGGCGGCCGTGGACGACGGGATGAACCTGGTCATGCCGCCGCTCACCGCGCCGAACGCCCCGCCGATGAGCGCCTCCCGGCCGATGTCGGACCAGCCCTTCCCGTCGATCGCGGCGTTCAGGCCGCCGGACAGCGCGCCGACGACCGCGCCGGCCGCGATTACGCCGACGGGCCCGAGTGTGGCCACGGCGACGGCCATCACCACCACGCCGCCGACGACGATGGCGGCTTTGGCCACGAAGCCCCACGGGTCCTCGACGATGGCCTCGCCGACCTCGCGGAAGAAGCCCTTGGTGTTCGCCTCCCGCCAGGCCGCGTACTCCTCGTCGCTGAGGGGACGACGACCGGACGGGTCGACGAGGTTCACCGGGTCGTTCCAGGCGTAGCTGTAGACGCCGCCGAACGCGGGCATCCCGGGGACCGACGGCAGCGGGTCGCGGCTGAGGAACGTGCGGGCCCGCGTGTCATAGACGCGGGCGCCGAGGAACAGCAGGTTGTCGAGCGCCAGCTCGCCCCGGTAGCCGAGGCGCACGCCGGTCCTGCCGTCGTCGGCCCACGGGTCGCCGTCGACCCGGCGGTCCCAGCGACCGTCCGGGTCGGTGGCCACGCAGACGTGCCGGCCCCAGCGGAGGTAGCGCTCGTCGCCGATGCCGATGAGGCTGCCGGTGGCGGCGCTGTCCCACAGGACGGGAACGCCGTTGACCCGCACCGGCCGCCCGGCCGGGTCGTGCTCGATCCGGTGCTCCGTGCGCCGGCCGGCCGGGTCGACCCGGGTGACAGCGACGAGCCGCCCGAGCGCGTCCCAGCCGTAGGTCACCTGGCTGCCGTCTGAGCGCACCTCCCGGGTGCGCCGCCCAGTGGCGTCGTGCTCGAAGCCGACCTCGACGCCGTCCTCCCGCACCTGGGCCGTCAGCTCGCCCGATCGGCCGTACCGGTAGGTGCGCACGCCGTCGGCGGCGCGCTCGATGGCCAGCAGCCCACGATCGTCGTAGCCGTAGGTGGTGGTCGTGCCGTCGACGGTGGCCTCGGCCAGCCGGCCGGCGATGTCGTAGCCGTAGCGGCGGCCGTGCTCGTCGACGACGATGCGGCCGTCGGGGTCGCGCCCGAGCTCGGGCTCGACCGGAAGCTCGACGTGCCGGCCGCCGGCCAGGCCGAAGCCGAGCAGGCGCCCGTCCGGGCTGCGCTCGAAGGTCACGTGGTGGCCCGAGTCGTCGGCCACGGTCAAGAGGTAGCCGTCGGCGTCCCACTCGAAGCGGACCGTCCCGGCGTCGGTGCCGACCTCGGTGGTGCGGCCCAGGACGTCCCGGCGGGCCCGCAGCGCCGACCCGTCGATCCCGGTCGCGCGGAGACCCCCGCCGTTGTCGTCCCGCCGGAGGACGAGGAGCTCGTTGCCGTTTGCGTCGTGGGCCGCGGCCAGGCGGCCGTCGGGCCCGAACGTCCGCAGCGTGACCGTGCCGTCGGGGCGGGCGATCCGCTCGACCGCGCCCCGCGGGTCGCGGCCGAAGCTCGTCCGGTTCCCGTCCGGATCGGTGACCGACGTCAGGCGGCCGGCGCCGTCACGGTCGAACGACACGGTCGACCCGCCCGTCGTGTGGGCGACGACCCGGCCGGCCTGGTCGTGGGTGAACTCGGTGACGACGCCGGCCGGGTCGACGACCCGCCGCAGCAGCCCACGCGGGTCGTACTCGAACGTGGCGGCAGCGCCGCGGCCGGCCAGGCGGGTGACCTCGCCCGCGGCCCGCTCGGCCCGCAGGCGGCCCCACATCCCGGCGATGGCCGAGCCCCGGCCTGACTCGTCGTAGTCGAACGACGTGGGCACGGCGTCACGGGTGATCCGGCTGACCGCGCCGTCGGCCCGACGCTCGAACAGCACCTCGGCGCCGTCGGGCTCGACGATACGAGCCAGCCGTCCGGCCGCGTCGTACTCGCGGCGCAGCGTGCGCCCGAGCGGGCTGCGGACCTCGGCCAGGCGCCCGCCGGGCGTGTAGCGGTAGGTGGTGGTGGCGCCGAGCGGATCGGTGGAGGCGACGACGCGACCCATGGCGTCGACCTCGTAGCCCCACTGGTTGCCGGCGGGATCGGTGAGTGTGGCCAGCTCGCCGTTCGGGTGGTAGCTGCGGATCGTCGTCCCACCGTCGGGCCGGACGGCCATGCTGGTCCGGCCCAGGACGTCCAGGTCGCGGGACCAGTCGTGCCCGCTCGGATCGGTGATTTGCACCGGGCGGCCCTCGGGGTCGTAGCCGGTCTCGGTGCGGTGCCCCTCCGGGTCGGTGGTGGCGACGCGCCGGCCCACCGGGTCGTACTCGAACCGGGCCGACCCGCCGCCTGGGGCGACGGAGGCCACGACCCGGCCGACCGTGTCCCGCTCGTAGGCCACCAGGGGGCCCACCGCGTCGGCCAGGGCGGCGACGTCGCCGGCCTCGTCCAGGGTGGCCTGCCATGCCGCGCCGGTGGCACGGCGACCGCCGCGCATCCGGCCGGCGGCGCTGTAGTCGAACAGCTGCTCCCCGTCGGCCGTGCGCAAGGCCAACACCCGACCGGCCCCGTCGAGGTCGACCGAGGCCGCGATGCCGTCGGGTGCCTCGAGGCCGAGGGAGCGACCGGCCGTGTCGTACTCGAAAGCGATGCGGGCACCGAGCCCGTCCACGACCGCGGCGACCAGGCCGTCGCGGTCCCACTCGATGCGGGCCGACACGCCGTCGGCGTCGACGACGGAGGTGACCAGGTCGAGGTCGTCGTAGGTGGCGTGGACCTCGGAGCCGTCGGCCTGCACCACCCGGACCGGGACTCGCCGGCCCTCGTAGAAGTAGCGGGTCGTGCCGCCAGCCCGGTCGGTCCGGGCCACGAGCCGGTCGGCGTCGTCCCAGGCGAAGGTCTCGGAGAGCCCGTCCGGGTCGACCCGCTCCACCGGGTTGCCGCGGTCGTCGTAGGAGAAGCGGGTCACCGCTCCCGTGCGCTCGACGATCTGCACGAGGTTGTCGTCGTCGTACGCGACTCGCATGGCGTTGCCGAGGCCGTCGATCATGGCCGTCAGGCGGCCGCGGCGGTCGTGGACCATCACGTTGGGCGGCGCGCCGTCGGACGCGGTCACGGTGGAGACGCCGTCGGACCGGTACTCGTAGTGGGTCTCCCGGCCGTGGTTCTCGACCTGGGACAGGACCCGGCCGACCGCGTCGTAGCGGTTGCGGCAGACCACGATCCCGTCGGCGTCGACGACACCGGCCAGGAAGCCGCTGTCATCGAGCTCGTAGGTGACGTCCCCCCGGTCGCGGTGCACCCCGACCAGGCGGCCGACCGAGTCGTAGTCGTAGGTGACCGTCCGCCCGTCGGACGTCACCGCGGACACGACGAAGCCTTCGGGGCCCTCCACCCGGTAGGTCACCGAACGGCCCGACGTGCGATCGGTGCAGCGGACCGCGTCAGGCCCGCGCTCGACCACGACGTCGGCCCCCCCGGCCGTAAACCCCT
>WHTX01000378.1 GCA_009377505.1 Acidimicrobiia bacterium | reverse complement strand
CCCGCGCCCGCCGGCCCGGCGCCTACGAGCGGCGTGGCGGGTGGGGCGCCTGCGCGTCGCGCTCCCCTCGCTGGCCACCGACCTCGTCGCCGAGGTCGACGGGCACCTCACCTCCGTCCCGGCCCTCGATGGGCTGTCGAACCAGCAACTCCTCGGCGTGCTGCGCAACGCCCAGCCCACCCTCGTCGCCCTCCACGCCCACGAGGTGCTGATCGGCCTGCTCAGCTCCCCGGGCGACGGCGCCACGACGGCGGCCGCCGTCGCCCTCAACACCCTGGCCCACGCCCAGGCCGAGGGGCTCGACGCCGACGCCGTGCTCGAGCAGTACCCGGGCGTGCTCGCCCTCGTCCCGCCCCGCGTCGGCGCCGGGCCGGTGTTGCCCGAGGTCCCGACGCTGGTGACCACGCTGCCCAGCGCCGAGCCCGACCCCGCTGCCCTCGCCCGCGAGGCCCTGCGACTGCGCGCTCGCTGGGTGCAGGAGCTGACGGCCCGGACGGCGTGGGAGCTCGGCCAGCGGCTCTCGGCCCTGTCCCTCCTCCCCCAACCCGACGCCGTCCGCCTCCTGCGCCACGAGGAGCTCGTCGCCCTCACGCTCCGCCGCGCCGCGCCCGCCGACCTGCACGATCGCGTCGTGCCGTCCTCGGCGCCGCTGCCGGCCTCGTTCCGCCTCGACCACCAGGGCCGCGTCGTGCCCGACCGGGTCACCGCCTCGTCCTCCGATGGGGGCACGGGCGCCGGCGGAGGCCGGGCCAGCGGCCCGGTCCACCACGACGCAGACGACCTGCCCGACGGGGCCGTGCTCGTCGTGGCCACCCTCGACCCCGGCCTCGCCGCCGTGCTCCCCCGCCTCGCCGGCCTGGTCGCCGAGACGGGCAGCCCCTTGAGCCACCTCGCCATCCTCGCCCGCGAGCTGGGCGTGCCCACCGTCGTCGGCCATCGTGACGCCCGCCGGCTCCTGGCCCCCGGGGCGCACGCCGTGGTGGACGGCACCACCGGCCGGGTCGAGCTCACAGGCTCGCCGCCCGATGCCTCCACCCTGGCACGGGAGGCGTGCTGCTCATGAACACCCGCCGCATCGGCCTCGCCGTGGGCGTCGTCACGCTCCTCGCCTCCGGCAGTTACGTCTTCGTCTACTTGTACCGGTGGGAGTGGAACCGCGCCCTCGTCTCCGGGCTCATCTTCCTCGCCTGCGAGGTGGCGCTGACGACGTTCCTGCTCAACCAGCGGCTCCGGGCCACCGAGGCGAGGCTCGACACCCTCGTCGACGTCCGCCACGACCGGGTGCTGCGCCGGCTCGAGGAGACCGCGCCCGCGCCCCGCGCCAGCTTCGCCTGGCTCGCCCGGCCCGAGCACACCAACGTGTTCGTGCCCGTGCTCCTCGGCGCCGGGGTCGTGCTGTCGGCCCTCGCCTGGCTGGTCGAGCGCGTCGCCCGGGTGACGGCCCGCCCCACGCTCGAACGGTCCCTGGCCGGCCGCCTCGGCGAGCTGGCCCCACCGGCCCACGGGTTCCTCGACCCCGTCGTCGACCCCGTCGCCCTGCTGCGCGCCCCCCTCCCCCGGGACCGGGCGTGAACCGAGCCATCCTCGCCGCGTCTCTGGTGGCGGCCGCGGTCGCTGGCGTCTTCGGCCTCGCCGAGCTCACCCAGAACCGGCCCGACCCGGTCACGGCCCGCTCGACCACCGAGGTCGTGCTCGACGTGGACACGAAGGGCTGGGCGCACTCCACCGCCGGGGCGGCCCAGGCCGTGTGGGGCGTCTGCCTGGGGACCGTGGAGAGCCAGCTCGGGCCGGAAGGGGTCGTCGAGGAGTCCCCGGGCCGGTTCCGGGCCGTCCTGCACCCAGCAGTCGGCGAGCACGGCGAGAACCGGCTGGTGGGCTGCCTCGAGGACCTCACCATCCCCCGGGTCCGCGGCGACGTCGTGTCCCTGGAGTCGTCGCGCCTCTGAGATCTGAGGTCAGAGGTTGTGCCAGATGCGGCGGGGCGCATCGAGGAAGCGGCTGAGCGCCACCACCGGCAGCGGGGGGCGCGCCACGTCGGCCGGTTCGAAGCCGGCGGCGAAGACGACCTGCTCGAGGGACGGCGGGCCGACCGCCAGGTTCCGGGTCAGGGCCTCGACGCCATCGGCCTGGCCTGTGTCGACGAGGTAGGCGGCGGCCATCGCCCCGGTGCGCCCGACCCCGGCGCCACAGTGGATGAAGACCTTGCCCGAGCTCGAGCCCACCACGTCCAGGAACGCCTCCACCTGCTCGCCCGTCGGTACCTGGCCGTCGCGTATGGGCAGGTGGACGACATGTAGGCCGGTCGCCTGGATCTGCTCGTCCAGCGCGGCGGCGTCCTCCTCGGCCCGCAGGTCGACGACGGTGGTCACCCCCGCGGCGGCCAGGGACCGGTAGCCCTCGAGCTCGGGCGCCGCGCCGCGCCACACCTGGGGTGAGACGGCCCCGAGCTTGGCCACGCCCTCGACGAGGACAGGGACCTCCCTGGTGCCCACCACCCGGTGGACCAGGAGCGACGTGACGATCATGGCCAGGTTGCCGAGGACGAGGGCCGCGAGGGTGACGAGCGTGGCCCAGCGGAGGGCGACCAGGACGCGCCGTCGTCGGCGAGCGGGCCGTGCAGCCGCCGCTGACGCGGAGGGCGGGGACGGCGCAGGCGGGGCGAAGGCGAGCTCCACGATGCGGCCACCGTACCCGACGCCGTCGTCAGGGCGTGCGTCGGCCGTCACCACGACGCCGGGCCCCACGGCCACCGCCCCGGCTCGCCCGCTCGCCTAGCCTCCCGCGGGACCCCGAAGGAGCGGCGCGACATGCCTGTGGACCCGAACCGCGAGAGCTGGAAGCCCGGCATGGGCTGGTCCCAGGCCATCGACGACATCGAGTACGTCCGCACCCTGGCCCGTGAGATGGGCGGCGCCGAGCGTGTCGAGCGCCAGCACCAGGGCGGCCGCTACACCGTGCGGGAACGGCTCCAAAAGCTGGTCGACCCGGGCAGCTTCGTCGAGGCCGGCCCCCTCGTGGGCGCCGCGGAGTACGACGAGGACGGCAACCTGACGGCCTTCACCCCCGGCGCCTACGTCATGGGGCTGGCCGAGATCGACGGGCGCCCCGTCGCCGTCGGCGGGGACGACTTCACCATCTCCGGCGGCAGCCCGCACGACGTCCACAAGCGCCCGCACGACTTCATCCACCCGCTCGCCGTCCAGTACGGCCTGCCGTGCGTCCACCTCGTCGAGGGGGTGGGCCACAGCTCCAAGGCCGACGAGGCCTCGGGGCACATGGGCCTGCCCGCCGGGGACCTCTGGCACCAGAACGTCGAGCTGCTGCGCCGGGTGCCCGTCGCCTCCGCCATCCTCGGCTCGGTGGCGGGGTGGCCTGCAGCCCTCGCCCTGCTCTCCCACTTCACGGTGATGGTGAAGGGCCAGTCCCAGATCTTTCCCTCCGGCCCGCCCGTCGTTCGCCGGGCCATCGGCGAGACGCTCGACAAGGAGGCGCTCGGCGGCGCCCAGGTGCACGTGCACGAGAGCGGGCAGGTCGACAACGAGGCCGAGACCGAGGAGGAGGCGTTCGAGCAGATCAAGCAGTTCCTCTCCTACCTGCCGAACACCACGGGCGAGGTCGCCTCGCGGCTGGCGAACGACGACCCGCCCGACCGCCGCCCCGAGGAGCTGCTCGACATCATTCCCGCCAACCGGCGCCGGGGTTACGACGCCCGCGAGCTCATCCGCCTCGTCGTCGACAAGGGCGACTTCTTCGAGATGCGG
Organism: Acidimicrobiia bacterium; assembly: GCA_009377505.1. Taxonomy (GTDB): domain Bacteria; phylum Actinomycetota; class Acidimicrobiia; order Acidimicrobiales; family CAIXPF01; genus WHTX01. Next base: position 898 of record WHTX01000378.1, on the reverse strand, counting down.
CGGCACTGGGCCGGCGCCCTGATCACCGGCTTCGCCCGCCTCGACGGCTACAGCGTGGGCGTCATCGGCAGCGACCCGATGAAGATGGCGGGGGCCATGGACGGCGACGGGGCGGACAAGTACGCCCACTTCCTCGACCTGTGCGATGCCTTCAACCTGCCCGTCGTCATCTTCTTGGACATGCCCGGGTTCATGCTGGGCTCGGCCGCCGAGCGGAAGGCGACCATGCGGCGAGGGGTCAGGGCGCTGATCGCCAGCGCCGAGGCCAAGGTCCCCAAGGTCGAGTTCAACGTGCGCAAGTCCTACGGCGTGGCCGCCGACGCCCCCAACAGCATCGGCCAGCCCGATGGCGTGAACCTGCGCTTCGGGTGGCCGGCCGGCGAGTGGGGCGGCATCCCCATCGAGGGCGGGGTGGCCGCCGCCTACCGGCGGGAGATCGACGCGGCGCCCGACCCCGACGCCCACCGCGAGATGATCGAGCAGCGGCTCCTCCGGTTGCGCTCGCCGTTCCGTGCCGCCCACCAGGGCGACGTCGTGGACCTCATCGACCCACGCGATACCCGCCGCCTGGCCTGCACGTTCGTCAAGCTCGCCCAGCCGATGCTGGCCAAGCTGGCCGAGCGCCCCAAGCGCGCCGTGCGGCCCTGAGCCCGGGCGCCGCCGTGCCCAGCTACGCGGCGACGGCGAGCGTCCGGCGCCATGGGCGTTTTCCCCGGTGACGAAATGCGGAGCGCCGGGGCGCACATCGCTAAACGTCCCGAAGGTCGCCCACGACCTCGGCGGTGTGCTGGCCGAGCAGGGGCGCGGGCGTGCTGGCCCGCATGGGCGAACGCGATGTGCGCCACGGCACCCCCGGCAGGGCCCGCACGCCGACGTCGGGGTGCTCGAAGCGGGTGAA
>WHTX01000377.1 GCA_009377505.1 Acidimicrobiia bacterium | reverse complement strand
ACGACGGCTTCGCCCGCGACTTCCACGAGCAGTTGTGCGACGTGTTCGCCAAGCAGCAGCTCGTGCCCACCTACGGGCTCGAACGGGTCGAGAAGCTGGTCGAGCACATCGGCCCGACCGGGCAGCTGCTCTGCCTGCGGGCACGCGACGCCGACGGGCGGTGCATCGCCACGGGCGTCTACCCGGCGTTCGGCGACTTCGCCTTCTTCTGGGGCAACGCCAGCGAGCGCAGCTACCAGCACCTCCGCCCGAACGAGGCCATCAACTGGTACGCCATGCGCCATTGGAAGGCCCGGGGCATCCGCCACTTCGACTGGGGCGGCGGGGGCGACTACAAGGCCAAGTACGGGGGCAGGTACTTCGAGGTGCCCCTGGTCTTCGGTGCCCGCTACCCCGTCCTGTCCCAGGCGGTCCGAGTCGCCGAATCGGCCTACTACGGCGGCCGCGAGGCCCAGGCCTCCGTCCGCCGCCTGTGGGCACGGCGCCGGCCGTCGTCGTCACCGTCGGCTGAGGACGAGTGACGGCGGCTCGGGCCGCCAGGCTGGGCGCCGCGGCCCGGGCCTCGGCCTGGGCCATGGGGTCGGCGGCGGCCGCCGCCACGGGGCTTGTCGGCTACCAGGCTCTGCGCCTCGACGTGCGCCGTCAGTGGGCGCGCGCCATCGAGCTTCCCCCGCTGGCCGCCTACGTCGAAGCGCCCTCGGTCGTCGAGGGCGATCCCGTCCCCGTGCGCGTCCACAGCACGGCCCCCTACCGGGCCAGGCTCGACCGTCTCGGGCACGGCGTGCAGGACACCGGCTGGCGAGCTGAAGGGGGAGCGTGCCCTCAGGCGCCCCGCTACGACCACTGGCGAGGCTGCCAGTGGCCGGTGGACCTCGTGGTCGACGCGCCGGGCCTGCGCTCGGGCCTGCACGTGCTCACGCTCGACCAGACGGGCGACCCGCGGCAGCGCTTCCGCCTCCCCCTCGTCGTCACGCCCCGCGAGCCGCGGCGGGTGGCCGTGGTGGCGTCGACCAACACGTGGCAGGCCTACAACCCCTTCGGCGGCTTCTCCAACTACCTGGACACCGCGAGCCCCCACCCGTGGAGGTACGTCAAGGCCGCGCTCCAGGTCCTCAACGCGCACGTGGTGGTGGGCGACCGCCACACGGTGCCCGCTGCCCCGCTGCCCCTCTGCCGCCCGAACCTCGCCCTCGACGCCGACCTCGCCGACCTCGAGGCCTCGCCCGTCGCCGACGGCTCCCACCTGGTCAAGGCGCTGTGGCCGCTCTTGGCCAAGCTCGAGCGGGACAGTGTCGACGCCGGCCTCTTCAGCGACCACGACTTCGCCTTCGACCACCGCCCGACATCCGCCGAGCTGGTGGTGTTCGCCCCGCACAGCGAGTACTGGGCCGAGGAGATGGTCGGGCGCCTGCAGGCGTACCTGCACACCGAGGGCAAGGTGGCCTTCCTCTCGGGCAACAACATGTACCGGCGGGTCAGGTTCGACGAGCGGGCCCTCGGCGTCGTGGACCAGAGGGTCGACGGGGCAGCGGTGGCGGCGCTCCTGGGCGTGGCCTACGACGCCGCCGGCTACCAGAGCTACGGGGGGTACCGGGTCGCCGCCAGCGACCACCCGTTCCTCAGGGGGCTCGGCGTGAAGGACGGCGACGTGATCGGCTGGGTGCCGCCGTCCGAGGCGCCGACCTCGCCCTTGGCCGGGTTCGGTGCCAGCGGTTGGGAGACGGACAAGCTGCACAGCGCCAGCGGGGAGCTGACGGTGCTCGCCGTGGGCACCAATGCCTCGGGCCCCGCCTTCATGGTGGCCAAGCCGACGCCGGGGGGCGGGTGGCTGTTCAACGCAGGGTCGGTCGCCTTCCTCCCGTGGATCGCTGTCGACCCCGTGCTCGAGGGCCTGGTCAGCCGGCTCGTCGAGCTCGCCCTCGAAGACCGGTCGGCCGGTTCTGAGGAATGAGGCGCCGCCGCAGCTTCGATGCCGCCCGCTCGGCCAGCGCCCGGTGCAGCGGCCGGCGCTGGTTGGCGAGTCCGCACACCAGGCTCCACCGGTGCAGCCTCGCCACCCCTCTGGAGCTGACCTCGCGGAACCGCCCGTTCACTTCGAGCGTGCCGAACCCGTAGGAGGCCGACAACGCCGAGGCCAGGGCGGCAGAGCCCAGCTCGACGTCGACCCGGGCGCCCTCCGGGCCCACCGGCTGTAGGGCTGCGGACCGGTCGAGCAGGTCGAGCCGGGCGACGAGCCCGAGGTCGGCCAGCCGCAGGTGGAGGGGCGCGAGGGCACGGCCGGCGCGCAGCAGCTCGGCCCACGGCCCGAGGAACCCGCGGAGCTGGTCGCAGCGCTCGGTGGCGGCCTCCTGGAGGTCCTCGAAAGGCACCGGGACGGCACTCCGCAGCGGCGCCGACGTCGTCTCCGCACGCGCCTGCGCGTAGTGGGCCAGCGCGGCCTCCCGCAGTGGTGCCACCCGCTCCGGTGGGCCATCGACCTGCCAGGCGTCCCCCGGTCGCAGGACCACAGGGACGGCGGAGCGGTCGGCCACGGCCGCGACCACCTCACCCACCTCGAGCAGGTGGTCGTTCAGGTAGTGGTTCTCCTCGTGGGAGAACCACACGAAGCTGGCGAAGGGGACGACGTAGCGCGGCTCGAGCACCTCGCACTGGGCCAGGATGCGGGCCACCTTCTCCCGGGCCGACACCGCCCGACGCGCCCCCTCGACGGGGTTGCCCTCCCAGCTGGCGTAGGCGAACTGGGTCAGCAACACGTCGCACGGCTGGCCTCCGAGCAGGTCGCGGACCACCCGCGCCTCGTTCACCGTGCTGACGACGCAGTCGTTGAGGTCGACCAGCGTGACGTCGCCCGCCCGGGCCACCAGGAGGGAGTCCCCGCCCTGGCCCCAGGGCTGGCAGCAGAGGCCGACGTCGGGGCCCAGGGGGTGCCACTGCGCGGGCGGCAGCTCGCGGGCGTCGCCGAAGCCCAGTCGCCGGACGGCCTCGAGCACCCGCCCGTCCGAGGTCCGCTGGTAGAGGAAGGCGGCACGCTCCCGGTCGGCGGCCGGCAGCGCCCGCAGCGTCGGGATGTTCAGGTGGTCGGGGTGCTCGTGGGAGACCCACAGGTGCGTCGGGCGGAGGGCGCTCGGCTCGTGCACGGAGGGCACCAGCAGGTCCCACCCCTCGTCGAAGACGGGACCCGACAGCCACGGGTCCACGAGCAGCCGGACGTCACCGTAGCTGAGGACGAAGCCGGCGTGGTTCACCCACTCGATGGTCGTCCCTGCCATGCCGCTCCCCAGCTCAGCCGACGAGGTCCAGGTAGAACATCAGGTCGGCGCGCTCCTCGCCGCACGCTGGCGCGGCCTGCTCTGTGTCCCACGACGTCCACCCACCCTCACAATCGGGGTCGCTGTACTGGGCGAACCCGTCCGAGAAGGTGCTGCCCGGCGGGTAGCCGTAGTCGGCGGCGCCGTCGTGCGCCGCGTGGACGTCCATCGTCCCGCTCGTCATCCGCCACACGAGGTGGTAGGTCGTGCCCGCCTGGAGCGCCACCGCGGGGAACGGCGCCCCGTTGAAGTGGTAGCCGCCCGTGGCCTCCACGTCGAACTGGGCGAGGACCTCGCCCGTCGCCGTCCGCAGCTCGCCGTGCAGGGTGCCCTGCGCGTCCGCGTACAGGTAGCCGGCGTCGACCTCGTAGGCGCGGGGAGGAGTGAAGACCTGGCGGACCTCCTGGTCGCCTGTCACGGTGATGCCGTAGGCGTCGGCGGAGTGCAGGTAGCCGTGGCCGAACGAGTACCCGTCGGTGTAGGCGATGGCGATGTTGTTGGTGCGGAAGCCGTCAGGCCGTTGCGTCGTCAGGTCGACCCAAGCGTCCTCCGGCTCGTAGCTGCCCCTGGAGAGGACGCCCCAGTCGAGGGGGTCGGTGCGGGGCATGAACGTGTTCCCCGCCTGGCTGGACCACAGCGGGTCGAGGGAGATCCAGTTGACCTCGGGGTCCGGGTCGACGTTCCGGTAGACCAGGTGGTAACGCTCCCCGCCGGCGACCACGCACGTGTTGGGCAGGGCGATGGGGACGAACAGCTGGTCGTTGTCATGCGCCACCCCGGCGTCCAAGCCGGGCGCGTAGGGGGCCGGCGTGGTGCAGATCGGCGGCCCCGTCGGCTGGTTCGTCGCCGGGTCGTTGGCGTGGAGGGAGATCTCGACCAGCCCGCCGGTGCCACAGGCGTGGGTGTCCGTACCCGCCGTGTTGCACTCGCCGGGGCTCGTGCAGCCCCGGTCCTGCCAGTCGTCGTCCTCCGAGCAGGACTCGTCCACGAGGTAGGCCGTCACGGTGGACAGGACGCCGCTCTTGGGGGCGAGGAACCGGTTGGACACCTCGCGGCTGCCGCTGAGCCGTGCTTCCCACAGACCCGACTCGGCGGCGATGGGCAGGCCGTACGTGCCCGGGGCCAGGGGGTTCGGCCAGTGGGTGAGGTCAGCGCCCGGGGGGAGAGGGGCGCGGGTGTCGTTGACGGAGACGATGCTCGACGTGACCGGTTGGGTGGCCGAGGCGCCGCCACAGCCGACCAGACCGGCCAGGCCGGCGAGGGCGGCGAGGGCGGCGAGGCCGGCCGACGAGGCCCAGGCCCGGCGGGGGGCCGACGGTGAGGAGCGGTCGCGGGGCCCGGTCACGCCGCGCTCCTGTAGGCGGGGAA
>WHTX01000376.1 GCA_009377505.1 Acidimicrobiia bacterium | reverse complement strand
AGGCGCCAGGCGATGGTGGTGACGGGCGCGGGCTGGGGCTCGGGCACGGCGAAGTCGATGGTGAAGTCCCCCCCGCCCACCGCCATCGGCGCCGCGCTGGTGCCGCGGGGCCGGACGTTCCAGGCGCCCTCGACCGGCTCCCACAGGTACTCCTCGTCGACGAGCCCGTCGAGCCGGGGCCGCAGCTGGTTGCGCCAGTGCCAGTCGAGCTGGTCGGTCAGTTCCTGGTTCCACGACACGTCCATGACGGCGACCGTAAGCCCCTTCGAGGACAGGATCGGTCCTAGTGGTGCCCCACTAGAGACCACGCTGGCGAGCGCGACGACGCCGCGGAGCGGTGAGTTCGGGCGGCCACCGCCGTCTACTCCACGACGGCGGGCGACGAGGAGGTCCGGGTGTGGGCACAGGCGACGGGTCAAGAGCGGTGGTGCTCGTCGTCGACGACGACGTGGAGGTGACGATCTGGCGGGTGCCCAGTGGGGCCCGTCCCGATCTCGTCTTCGTCGACGCCCTGGCCCGGCTGCAGCTCGCCGCCCGACGGCTGGGCTGGTCGATCAGGTTGCGAAACCCCTGCGAGGAGCTGCGCGGGCTGCTCGACCTGGTCGGGCTGGCCGACGTCCTCGCCGACGTGGTCGTCGACGGCCCCGAGCTACCCCTCGAGACGGGCGGGGAGGCCGAAGGCGGCGAAGAGCTCGGGGTACAGGAAGTTGTGGATCCCCGAGATCCGCCCGCCTGACACCTCGACGACCAAGGCAAAGTTTTGCTTCTCCCTAGCTTTTTGGTTGGCTGACCAATATTCTGCGGGCTCGAACAGGACGCGGGCGCGCTGCCCGGCGAGGCCGGCTGAGGAGGCGAGCGTGATCGAGGCGTCGGAGCTGTCGAAGCGGTTCGGGGACCGGGTCGCCGTCCACCGGCTGTCGTTCACGATCCGGGCCGGCGCGGTGACGGGGTTCCTCGGCCCCAACGGGGCAGGGAAGTCGACGACGATGCGCATGATCGTCGGCCTCGACCATCCCAGCAGCGGGACGGTGACCGTCGCCGGGCGGGCCTACCGGGAGCTGGCTGCCCCGATGCGCGAGGTCGGCGCCGTGCTCGACGCCAAGGCGATCGCGGGGACGCGCACCGCCCGCCAGCACCTCGGCTGGTTGGCCCAGGCCGGGGGCATCGGCCGGTCACGGGCGGGCGAGGTGTTGGAGCTGGGCGGCCTGGCCGACGTCGCCGACCAGAAGGTGGGCGGGTTCTCCCTCGGCATGTCCCAGCGCTTGGGGATCGCCACCGCCCTGCTGGGCGACCCGCCGACGTTGCTGTTCGACGAACCGGTCAACGGGCTCGACCCCGAGGGCATCCGTTGGGCGCGGGCGCTGATGGGCGACCTCGCCGCGCAGGGGCGCACCGTGGTGGTGTCGAGCCACCTGATGAGCGAGATGGAAGCGACCGCCGACCACGTGCTCGTGATCGGCCGCGGGCGCCTCATCGCCGACACGACCGTTCGCGAGTTCACGACGCTCGGCTCCGGGGCGCACGTGCGCGTGGTGTCCCCCGAGCCCGAGCGCCTGAGGGCCTTGCTGGAGCGGTCCGGTGCCACCGTGTCGGCCACACCGGATGGACGACCCGGGATTCGCCGCCGCTTTCCGTTCGGAGTGGGCGAAGCTCGCCACGTCGAGGGCGCCGCGGCGGAACCTGGTCCTGGGCACCGTGCTCGGGATCGGGGTCTCCGCGCTGCTGGCGGTCGTGGTCGGCGCCACCTTCGAGAGCTGGCCGGCAGGCGAGCAGGAGAGCTTCGACCCCATCCTCTACCCCCTGTCGGGCTCGTTGTTCACGGCCATCTTCTTCGCCGCGGTCGGTGTCAACCGCCGTGCTCGCCCTCATCTTCGTACCGAGCGTCCTCGGTTCGCTGCTCCCCAGCTGGTGGCAGCGGCACGTGCCCAGCCTTTTGCCCGGCCCGGCATCGGACAGCCTCGCCATCGGCCACCTCGACGCGTCCGAGCTGTACCTGCACCCCGTGGTCGCCGCTCTGGTCCTCGCCGTGTGGTTGGCCGGGCTCCTCGGGTGGGCCCACGTTGTGCTCGCCCGACGCGACGGGTGACGATCTGCTCGTGTCCTGTCAGGCTGGTCCGTTGAGGAATTCGGCGAGGGCTGGGCGTCGCTTCGCAAGGACGAGGACGCAGGCAGGGTGGGGTTCCCTGGTGAGGACGAGGACGCCGCGAGCGGCGTTCAGACCCGGCGAATTGCCGACATGATCAGCCTGACAGGACACTAGTGGCCAGCGACCCTTCCGACACGCCCGGTGCGACGGAAGGGCGCGGCACGCCAGCCGGAGACGGCGAACCGGGCGAACCAGGCGACACCGGCGGGGCCCCTGGTGGCCGTCGGCGCAGCTTCATCGAGCAGGCGCGCCGGGCCCAGATCGTGCAGGCCGCGATCGCGACGATCGCCGAGGTCGGCTACGCCAAGGCCAGCTTCGCCCGCATCGCCGAGCGGGCCGGCATCAGCCCCGGGCTGATCTCCTACCACTTCGCCGGCAAGGACGAGCTGATGAGCCAGATCGTCGCCGAGATCGACGCCGCCATGGAGCAGGCGATCACCGCCGAGACCGAGCACCTCGAGAGCTACGGCGCGGCCTTGCGCGCGATGATCGAGGCCCAGGTCCGCTACTTCGGGGCGCACGTCTCGGAGATGATCGCCCTCGGCCAGATCTTCTCCGACGTGCGCGACGGCGAGGGCGTCCCCAACATGGCGAGGTCGATGCGCAGGAAGACGTTGGCCGAGCTGGAAGAGATGTTCCGCGAGGGCCAGCAATACGGCCACTTCGGCGACTTCGCCGCCCGGCCCATGGCCGTCACCATGCTCGCCGCCCTCGAGTCCGTACCGGCCGAGCTCATCGCCCGGCCGGGCACCGACGTCGACGCCTACGCACGCGACCTCGCCACCATCTTCGAGCTCGCCACCCGACCCCCACCGCCTGGAGGCGCGCCGTGAACGAGCCGCGCACGCGCCTCGCCGAAGCGTCGGTCGGGCTCCGCCCGCCCCGCAACCGGGTAGAGCGGCGAGCGGTGACCTGGTGGACGCTGCGCAGCCTCGGCTCGCTGGTCGTGGTCCTCGCCGGGCTCACGGCCGCCGCCGCGCTGGTCGAGCCCGCCCGGGCGTGGTTCGTCGCCGCACTCGTCGTGGCCGCGGTGCTCGGCGTGTCCGGTGCGGCGGTGGTGCCTCGCTGGCGCTACCAGGTACACCGCTGGGAGACCACCGACCAGGCGGTCTACGCCGCGACCGGCTGGTTCGTGCGGGAGTGGCGGGTGGTACCGATCTCGCGGATCCAGTCGGTCGACACCGTCCGCGGCCCCCTCCAGCAGCTGCTCGGGCTGGCCACGGTGACCGTCACGACGGCGTCGCCCCGCTCGGGGGCCGGCTCGCTCACCATCGTCGGGCTCGACCGTGACGTGGCCGTCGAGCTGGCCGACCACCTCACCGAGATCACGCAGGCCACGCCGGGGGACGCCACGTGACCGCCGCCGGCCTCGACGGGCGACCGGACGGTCCCGTCGACGACGTGGAGGTCCCCTGGCTGCGGCTCGACCGGCGCATGATCTGGGTCGACGCCGCCCGCATCGTCGTCTCGGTCGTCCCCCTCGTCCTCCCGGTCCTCGTCCTGGGCGCCGAGCCCGGGCCCGCGGTCATGGTCCCCCTGCTGGCATTGTTCGGGTCGGGGATCGTGTCCGCCATCGGCGACCTGGCCCGCTGGGCCAAGACCCGCTACCGGGTCACCCCCGAACACGTCGAGCTCCGGGCCGGGTTCGCGGTGCGCAACCACCGCTCGGTGCGGCGGGACCGCATCCGCAGCGTGGACATCACGGCCAAGGTCCACCACCGCCTCGCCGGCCTGCGCGTCGTCACCGTCCATGCCGGCCAGCACGTGGCCGCGGGCGAGGCCACGTTCTCCCTCGACGCCCTCTCCATCGAGGACGCCGAGCGGCTCCGTCGCGTCCTCGCCGCCCGGTCCCCGGGCGCGTCGGCCGAGGGCGCCGCCACCGCGGGCGCGACCACCACCTGCGCCACCTGCGCCACCGGCGCGGAGGCGGGGGCCGTGGCCTCAGCCAGCTCTGACGGCGCCACCGAGGGCGACGACGAGCGCCCGGGCGAGCGCGCCGAGGGCCCGGCGAGCGGTGGGGGCGGGACGCTCATCGCTCGGTTCCGGTGGGCGTGGCTGGCTTGCAACGTGCTGAACGTGTGGGGCGTGCTGTTCGCCCCGCTGTTCGTCCTGGGCACCGGCCAAGTCCTCGGGATCGGCGGGCTCGACGTCGAGGGGCGGCGCGACGCCGTCGTCGGCTGGGTCATCGACCTGCCGTTGCCGCTGGCGGTGCTCGTCGGCGCGGGGATCGTCGCCGGGGTGGGCGCCATCGGCCTGGGCGCCTACTTCGTCGGCGAGTGGTGGGACTACCGGCTCGTGCGGGAGACGAGGCCGGAAGGCTCGGTGCTGCGCAGCACCCAGGGCCTGTTCAAGACCCGCGAGATCGACCGTGACGAGCATCGCCTCCGCGGCGTGGCCATCAGCGAGCCCCTCGCCTGGCGTTGGGCCTCCCTGGCCGACACCGAGGTCGTGGCCACGGGCCTGGGCGGCTTCAGCCTCACCGAGCACAGCGCGGCGACGGTGCTCCCCCGCTGCCCGCTCGGGGAGTCACGCCGCGTC
>WHTX01000375.1 GCA_009377505.1 Acidimicrobiia bacterium | reverse complement strand
CCGCCTGACCAAGCCCGACGGCACCCCGGTCGACCAGTTCGCCCGGCTGGGCGGCTTCGGCGAGCTGATGCTGGTCCACCAGAACGCCGTGGTCACCATCACCAAGGACATGCCCCTCGACCGGGCGGCGCTCATCGGTTGCGGGATCACCACGGGCATGGGCGCGGTGTTCCGCACGGCCGGTGTCGAGCCGGGGTCGCGGGTCGCGGTCATCGGGGCGGGAGGGATCGGCCTCGCCGCCATCCAAGCGGCGCGGATCTCCGGCGCGCTCCAGGTAGTCGTGGTCGACGTGAACGCCGACAAGTTGGAGATCGCCCGCCAGCTCGGCGGGACCGACCTGGTCAACGCGGCCGAGGTGGACCCGGTGGCGGCGGTCAAGGAGCTGACGGGCGGCGGCGTCGACTACAGCTTCGAGGCCATCGGGCTGAAGGCCACCTCCGAGCAGGCGTTCAACATGCTCGACATCGGGGGGACGGCCACGGTGATCGGCATGGTGCCCTCCAGCCAGAAGATCGAGGTGCGGGGCATGGACCTCCTCTCGGAGAAGAAGCTCCAGGGCTCCATGATGGGCTCCAACCAGTTCCGCACCGACATGCCGAACATGGTGCGCATGTACCTGGACGGCCGCCTCAAACTCGACGAGATGGTGTCGGCCCGACTGTCGCTCGACCAGATCAACGACGGCTACGAGATGATGAAGCGAGGCGAGGTCACCCGCTCGGTCGTGGTCTTCGACTCCTGAGCAGCGCGCCCGAGGCGAGCGCGTGCACGGCAGCATCGGGGTGCGGGCATGACGGTCACGTCGGACCTGTGCCAGCGGATCGTCGAGACGGGTAGCGCCGACATCGGCCCAGCAGCGATGGGCGCCGCCCGCCGACTGGTCCTCGACGGGCTGGCCGTGGCCGTGGCCGGCGCCCGAGAGGACGCGGTGGGGATACTCGCCGACCACCATCGGTCCCAGGGTTCGCGCCCGGCGGCGACCGTGCTCGGGCTCGACTTCAAGGTGGGCACGGTCCCGGCCGCGGCGTTGAACGGTGCCGCCATGCACGTGCTGGACTTCGAGCCCATGTGGAGCCCGGCCAACCATGCGCTCTCCACCACGCTCCCCGCCGTCCTGGCGCTCGCCGAGGTGACCGAGGCGTCCGGTGCCGATGTGCTGACCGCCCTGGTCAAAGGCACAGACGTCCAGGGGTGGGCCCGCCACGCCTCACGCCAATGGCAGGCCGAGGACCTGGCCTTCCACCCGCCGGGGGTGGTGGGGCCGATCGGCGCGGCGGTGGCGGCCGGCCACCTCCTGGGGCTCGACGCCCCGGCGCTGCGCCACGCCGTCGGCATCGCCGCTTCTCGGTCAGGCGGCCTGCTGGCCAACGTGGGGACCATGACGAAGGCCACGCACTGCGGGGAGGCGGCGGCCTCGGGGTTGGAGGCCGCGCTGCTCGCCGCCCGAGGGTTCACGGCTCATCCCGACATCTTTGACGCCCCCCGGGGCCTGGCCGACGCCTTCTTCCCCCAGGGCGTGGTGGCCGACCTGCTGAGGTTCGGCCCGCCGTTCCGCGTCGTCGAGCCCGGCTACGTGATCAAGCTGTTCCCCTGCCAGTTCGGCACGCACTTCGGGATCACCGCGGCGTTGTCGGTGCACGACCAGGTGCGCGAACCAGGGCTCATCACCGCGGCCCGCCTCACCACGCCGGTCATGAGCTACGTCGACCGGCCGAACCCGGCGACCGGTATGGCCGGCAAGTTCAGCCTGCAGTACACCGTGGCGGCCGCGCTCCTCGATGGCTCCGTCGGTCGGTCCACGTTCACCGACGAACGCGTGCGCCAGCCCGATGTGCAAGCTCTGCTGCCCAAGATCGAGTTGACCATGTCGCCGGACATCCCAGGGCGGTTCGAGGACATGCACGTCCTGCTCGAGGTCGACACCGCCGAGGGCCGGGCGATCCGGGAGCGGTGCGACGGGCCGCCCGGCACCTGGGGGTCGGCACCGATCTCGGACGCTGACCACCTGGGCAAGGTCCGCGACTGCCTGGGAGGCGCGCTCAGCGACGAGGACGTCGAGCGGTTCGTCGACCTGGCCGACCGGTTCGACGAGCTGCCCAGCGACGGGGTGCGCCAGCTGATCGAGCTCGCCGGCCGAGCCAGGCCCTCGCTCCCCGAGGCTCGGGGCCTTTGAGCGGGCAGGGCGTGCGCGGTGCTGGGATACTGCGCCCATGAGGTTGCAGATCGTGAACCCGACAGCGCCCGAGCCCGGGCTGGTCGTCGGGAGCGGCGGGCTGTCCCGCCTGTCCGGCTCCCGGGTCGGCGTGCTGGAGAACGGCAAGCAGCACGCCGAGCTCCTCTTGACGACGGTGGCCGGGCTGCTGGGCTCCGAGCACGGCGTCGAGCTGGTGACCGTCACCCACAAGAGCGTCGCCGCGCCGGCGTCCCCCGAGGTCATCGACGAGCTGGTCGGGCTGGCCGACTGGGTGCTCGTCGGCTCCGCCGATTGAGGCTCGTGCACGGCGTGGTGTATCCACGCCTCCGTCGAGCTGGAGAAGCGGGGCACGCCCACGATCACCCTCGCCACGAGCTCCTTCACCCGTCTCGCGGCGCTGCAGTCCCGGGCCATGGGCATGCCCGACCTGGCCGTGGCCGTCATCGACCATCCCCTGGGGGGGATCGAGCCGGACGAGGTGCGCAAGAAGGCCGAAGGGGCGGTGGCCGCGGTGGTCGAGCTGCTGGGAGACCGACGATGAGGGTGCCGTGACGGTGCCGAACGCGCAGCACGAGGCGACCGTCGAGCTCGAGGACTCCCTCGAGGAGGTCCAGGCCTACTTCGAGGTGCGGGGATGGAGCGACGGGCTGCCGTTCATCCCTCCCACCAGGGAGCGGGTGGCCCGCCTGATCGGCCATCTCGGACGGGATGCCGACGAGGTGGTTTGCTCCCTGGCCCCCCGCAACGGTGAGGCCACCGTGGAGCGGGTCGCGGCCAACGCCGTCATGGCCGGTTGCCGCCCGGAGGACTTCCCCATCGTGGTCACCGCCGTCGAGGCGGTGGCGGCCCCCGAGCTGAACCTCAACGCGATGCAGTCCACCACCCATCCGACGGCGATCATGATCCTGGTCAACGGCCCCGTGGCTGACAAGTTGGGCATCAACTCGGGGCCCGGCTGCCTGGGGCCCGGTTGGCGGGCCAACATGGCCATCGGCCGGGCCATGCGGCTGGTGCTGCTGAACATCGGAGGCGGGTCCCCCGGCGACGGCGATCGGGCCACGCAGGGGAGCCCGGCGAAGATCGGCTTCTGCCTGGCTGAGAACCAGCTCGAGTCGCCGTGGGAGCCGTACCACGTCGAGCACGGCTTCGGGCGGGACGACAGCGTGGTGACGGTCATCGCCTGTGAGGGCCCGCACAACATCCAGGACCACTTCTCGATCAGCGGTTCGGGCGTGCTCGCCACCGTGGCGGGCGCGTTGGGCCAGGCAGGTAGCAACAACATCATGTTCAGCACAGGCTTCCCGGTGGTGGCGTTCGGGCCGGAGCACGCCCATCAGGTCGCGGTGTCGGGCTACTCGAAGGCCGACGTGAAGCGGTTCCTGTGGGAGCACGGGCGCTTCCCCCTCCACCGGCTCTCCGCGGAATGGCTGGAGGACGGCCGGGTGGCCGCCCGGGTCGAGTCGATCACCGGGTCGGCCGACGCCGTGCCCATCACCTCCAAGCCGGAGAACATCCAGGTCATCGTGGCCGGTGGCCCGGGAAAGCACTCGTGCTGGATGCCGACCTTCGGCGGTGACACCCGTCCGGTGATGCGCAAGCTCGAGCGCTGAGGGCGCGGTGCCCGGACATCCCGACGAACCCCTCGCTGACCTCCGGCCCTTTCGTGAGCGCCTGGTCGGCGCGTTGGCCGGCGTCGAGCTGGGCGGCCCGGGCGGGGTGGTGGACCGGCTGGCCCGGTGCGGGCTGGGCGACGGCCTTCCGGTGGTGTTGCCCGACGAGGGTTCGATCGAGGCCGTGCTCGGCGGTCGTCCGGTCGATGGCGCCGCCACCACCGGGCCGCTGCCGATCAGCTTCGCCACCCCCACTTGGTGGGAGGTCGCCGCGTGCTCGGTGCTGGCGGGCTGCCCACCGGATGCGGCCGGCCTGGTCGACGTGGTGGCCGCCGCGCTCGACGCCGCCGCCGACCCGGCCTTCAACCTGCTCGGCGTGCAGACCACCACCGGCGCGGCCGCGCCCCTGGTGGTCGTGCACGGGCCCGTCGTCGACCGGCTCGGCCTGAACGCGGGCAGCGGTGCGCTCGGGCCTGGTTGGCGGGCGAACGCCACGATCGGGCGGGCCGTGCGCCTCGCGCTGGCCGATGTCGGGCTGTGCCGCCCCGGGGAGGGCGACATGGCGACCCACGGCCACCCCGGCAAGTACACGTGGCTGGTGGCCGAGAACCAGCAGGCCAGTCCCTGGGAGCCGCTGTCCGTCGAGCGGGGGATGGCGGAGGGCGCTTCGGCGGTGACGGTGTTCCCCGGTGTGGGCAACGTCGAGGTCGTGCTCCCGGCGACCACCCCCGACGATGTCGTCGACCGGTTCGCCGGCGTGCTCGCCGGGGTGCTCGCCGGCTCGGGCGCCGCCCGTTCACTGGTCCTCGTCCCCCCGGAGTCGGCCGATCTCCTCGCCCGGTCCGGTTGGGCGCGCCAGGACCTGGTGGCCGCGCTCGATGATC
>WHTX01000032.1:19938-27670 GCA_009377505.1 Acidimicrobiia bacterium | reverse complement strand
GCCGACCAGCTCGGCCTCCTCGACCGGCTGGTCGGCGCGCAGCCCAGCCTGGTACGCCTCGACGCCGGCGCCACCGAGGCGCTCCTGCCCGCCCTCCGCCCCGGCTACGCGGCCGGCGGAGCGGTGGAGGGCGGCGCGGCCGACATCGACGTGGCCGGCCTGCACCAGCACCACCTCCGGCGGCTCCGAGCCGCGGGGGCCGAGGTGCGCACCGCCGCCCCGGTCCTCGGTGGTGAGCGGGTGGCGGGCCGCTGGCGGGTGTCGCTCTCCGGCGGTGCCGTGGAGGCCGACGTCGTGGTCGACGCCGCCGGCGCCTGGGCCGACGTGGTGGCGACCCGATTCGGGGCGCGCCCGGTCGGGCTCGTGCCCAAGCGGCGCACGGCGGCGATCGCCCGCAGCGACGTGCCCGTCGGCGCGGGGTGGCCGCTGGCTTGTGACGTCGAGGACCGCTTCTACTTCAAGCCCGAGGGGCCGCACGTGCTCGTGTCCCCCGCGGACGAGACGCCGGTCGAGCCGAGCGACGCCCGGGCCGAGGAGGCCGATGTCGCCGTCGCCCTCGAGCGGGTGCGGGAGGCCACCACCCTGGGGGTGCGCTCGGTGGTGCGGGCCTGGGCCGGTCTGCGCACCTTCGCCGTCGACGGGCTGCCCGTCGTCGGCGCCGACCCCGCCGTGGCCGGATTCTGGTGGCTGGCCGGCCAGGGCGGCTACGGCATCCAGATGGCGCCCGCCCTGGCCGACCTGGTGGCGAGCCTGGTCCTCGGGCGGGACGCGCCGGCGAGCCTGGCGGGCCTCGATGTGGGGGCGCTCGGCCCGGGCCGACCGAGGGGCGCTCCGCCGCCAGTCTGAGGGCCCCGCCGCTCGCCTCGTCCGGCGGTGGGGAGGCGGCGCCTCCCGGCTACGGTCGCCTCATGGCCGAGGCCCTCGAGGGACTCCGATCGTCGGCGGCGGTGCTCGTCGCCCGTACCCGGGCCCGCGTGCAGGAAGCCGTGTTCGCCCTGCTCCAGGACGAGGGGCTCGACGCCGTCACCCACCTCCGCGTCGCCCAGGCCTCGGGCGTGGGGCGCGCCACCCTGTACCGTCATTGGCCGACGCGGGAGTCCCTCATCCTCGACACCTTCGCCGGCGCCAAGGGCCCCCACGAGCCCCAGCCCACGGGTGACCTGCGCGCCGACCTGCTCGCCTACCTCGCCATGCTGCAGGACGGCCTGTGCCAGGAGCGCTTCGGCTCGGTGGTGACGTCGCTCGTGGGCCGCGCCGACTGGGACCCGGTGGCGGCCAAGCTGCTCGGCCGGATGTGCGAGAAGGGGACGCGCCACCTCGCCGAGCTGCTCGAGGCGGGCCGGGACCGCGGCAGCCTCCGCCCCGACCTCGACGTCGACGAGGCCGTCGCCCGCATCGTGGGACCGGTGGTGTTCAGCCGGCTCGTCGTGCGCCGCGAGATCGACCGCGCCTGGGTGGTGCGCTTGGTGGACGACGTCCTGCGCCAGTTCGCCCCGAGCTGAGGACGACCGGGGGGACACCAGCGAGCACTGGCGGCCGAAATCCGCTGGGGCGGCGTCGAGGCTGGTCATACGATCCCCGGGTCAGTTCTCCCCCCCGGCTGCGACGCAGCGGGCGCCACCGCACCGCCACCAACATTCAGATGAGACATCTTGACTCATCTGCTTGTGCTGGGTGACGATCCCCGACGGTTCCGCTGTACCCCCCGCTCCCATTGGAAGGTCCCCCCATGCTGGCTCGCTTCGGACGGTGGTGCGCCGTCCACCGCCGCATCGTCATCATCGCCTGGGTGGCGGTGCTCGTACTCGTGGGCGCGGCCTCCGGCGCCGTGGGCAGCGGCTTCCGCTCCCAGTTCGACCTCCCCGACAGCGAGAGCACCCGCGGCTTCGACATCATCGAGGATCGCTTCGGCGGCGAGGGAGGGGGCCAGACCGGGGCCCTCGTCTTCCGGGCCGAGCAGGGCGTCGAGGACCCCGAGGTCAAGACGGCCATGACCACCTTGTTCGACGAGGTGGCCCAGTTCCCGGACGTGCGGGTGACCAGCCCGTACACCCCCGAAGGGGCCACGCAGATCGTGGAGCAGGGCCCTGAGGCAGGCCAGATCGCCTACGCCCGGATCGAGGTCCCCCAGGACATCGACTTCGAGGAGGCCCTCGCCGTCGGCAAGGACATCCGGGCCGCGGCGCCGCAGATCGACGGCCTCCAGGTCGAGCTGGGCGGCGCCATCTTCGCCGAGTTCGAGCCCCCGCAGTCCGAGGTGCTCGGGCTCGCCTTCGCCATCATCATCCTCATCCTGGCATTCGGGTCCGTGCTGGCGATGGGCCTGCCCATCGGGACCGCCATCGCCGGCATCGGCCTCGGCGCCGCGGTTGTCACGCTGCTCAGCAACGTCATGTCCATGCCGGACTTCGCCACGACGCTCGGCATCATGATCGGCCTCGGCGTCGGCATCGACTACGCACTGTTCATCGTCACCCGCTACCGGGAGTGCGCGCACCTGGGCATGTCCGTGCCCGACGCCGTCGCCAAGGCCATGGACACCGCCGGGCGGGCCGTGATCTTCGCCGGCATCACCGTCGTCATCTCCCTCTCGGGCATGTTGGTTATGGGCGTGGCCTTCATCAGCGGCCTCGGCGTGGGCGCGGCGGTGACCGTCGCCCTCACCATGATCGCCGCCATCACGCTGCTGCCCGCCCTGCTCAGCCTGGCGGGGCCCCGCGTCGAGGTCACCCGCTGGCGGGGCATCATCGCCGCGGGCTTCGTCGCCGTGGCCCTCGTCGGCCTGGGCCTCGGCGTGGAGCCCCTGCTCGTCGGGCTCCCCCTGGCCCTCGTCGTGCTCCTCGCCGGGTTCGCCGTCGCCCCGCTGCGCCGCGAGGTGCCCCGCCGGGCACCTCGGCCGCTCGACCGGACCCTGGCCTATCGCTGGAGCAGGCTCATCCAGCGCCGGCCCTGGCCCGCGGCCATCGGTGGCGTCGTGGTGCTGTGCATCCTCGCCATCCCCGTCTTCTCCCTGCGCCTCGGCTTCTCCGACGAGGGCAACTACCCAGCCGAGACGAGCACCCGCAAGGCGTACGACCTCCTCGCCCAGGGCTTCGGCCCCGGCTTCAACGGCCCCTTCGTCCTCGCCGCCGAACTGCCCCCGGGCACCGCCCCCGAGGCTCTCGGGGCGGTCACCGACGCGCTCGCCGCCACCGACGGCGTGGTCGTGGCCACCCCGCCCGTGCTCGACGACCCGAGCGCGCCGACGGCAGCGATGTGGCGGGTCATCCCCTCGACGGCCCCCCAGGACGAGGCGACGAGCCAGCTCGTGGAGCGGCTCCGTGACGACGTGCTACCGGCGGCGACGGCGGGCAGCGGCCTGGCCGTCGAGGTCACGGGCGCGGTCGCCGCCCAGATCGACTTCTCGAACTACCTGGCGGCGCGCATCCCGCTCTTCTTCGGCGTCGTGCTGGCCCTGTCCTTCCTGCTGCTCATGTCGGTCTTCCGGTCGGTCCTCGTGCCGCTCAAGGCAGTGGTCATGAACCTGCTGTCCATCGGCGCCGCCTACGGCGTGGTCATCGCCGTCTTCCAGTGGGGCTGGCTCGCCGACCTCGTGGGCGTGGGCGAGGGCGCGCCCATCGAGCCGTTCATCCCCATGATGATGTTCGCCATCGTCTTCGGGCTGTCGATGGACTACGAAGTCTTCCTCCTCTCCCGCATCAAGGAGGAGTACGACCGCACGAGGGACAACGGCAGGGCCGTGGCCGACGGCCTCGCCGCCACCGCCCGGGTGATCACGGCCGCCGCGGCCATCATGGTGTTCGTCTTCGGCAGCTTCCTGCTCGAGTCGGACCGGATCATCAAGCTGTTCGGGCTCGGGCTGTCCTTCGCCGTCCTGCTCGACGCCACCGTGGTCCGCATGCTCCTGGTACCGGCCACGATGGAGCTGCTCGGGGACCGCAACTGGTGGCTCCCCCGCTGGCTCGACCGGGCGCTGCCCAGGATCGACGTCGAGGGCACGTCGGTCCACGGCCCCGACGAGGGCGAGCAGGGCGAGGAGGCCCCGCTGCCCGTGGGCGCCGGCCGGAGCTGATCAGCCCATGACGCGGGGAGCGTCGCCGGGCAGGGCGGCTCCCCCCTCGTCACCCGCCGTGATCGGGCCACGGCGCCGTGGCCCGTGCCGCTCGAGCCAGGTGACGAGTACCTGGTGGACGCACGGCGCGCCGACCAGCTCGCCGTCCTCGAGGAGGTCGGGCGGGACGGTCCAGCCTGCCGGGTGGACGAGCACGGCCTGGTTCTGCCATCCGCCGAGGCCGCCGTGGCTGCCGACCAGTTCCTCGAAAGCGGAGACCTCGTCGGTAGCGGGGTCGAGGTCGGAGTGGACGTAGAGGTCGGGGGCATTGGCGAACCCGGCGACGCGAGCCAGGTCGACGCGTGCCCGCGGCCCGAAGGGGGCCAGCGGGCCCTCGCCCTCGACCATGCCGTCGGCGAGCCACTGCCGGCCTCGCGCCCCGATGGCCACAGGGCCCCGATCGGAGGTGGCGACCACGACGAAGCCGATGCCCTCGGTGTGGGCCAGCGCGTCGACGAAGCCGGGGTGGGCGTCCTCGAGGGCCTCGAGCCCCACCCGGCCGGCCAGGTTCGCGAACCAGACCCCGCCGAGGTTCCCCGAGCCCACCACGACCAGGTCGGGGGCCTCGGCCTGGGAGTCGTGGGCGGACACGGCGGCCTGCTCCTGCTCGGTGGGGCCGACGGTCACCGGGCCGCGGCGGGCGCGCCGGTCGAGCGCGGACCGCACCACGGTGGACGACACGCCCTTCCCCTCGGCCTCGTGGCCGAGCAGCATGTTGGCCGGGCCCCAGGCCTCCGCCCGTGACGTGGCGGCGACCACGTGCGTCCGCTGGTCGAGCAGGTCGCGGACCACGTCCTCGAGCCCCCGGCCGTCGTGGCGCTGGCGGAACGTCGGGCCCTGGCTCTGGCCGTGGTCGGAGAGCACCACGAAGTGGTACGGGCGGGGCGCCAGGACTGCGGCCCGCTCCAACAGGCCGAGCACCCGGTCGAGCCCGACGAGGGCGTCCATCGACTCGGCCCTGGCCACGCCGGCGTGGTGGGCGATCTCGTCGTAGTCGACGAAGTCGACGTAGATGCTGGGCGCGCCCCGGACCATTGCCCGCACGACGAGCGCGCTCGACAGGTCGCGCATCAGCACGTTCGTGACCGCCCGCAGCAGGATGTAGGAACCGCCCCGGTCGACGCGGGGCTCGATCCCCCGACGAGCCTGCTGGCGGGCCTGGAACAGCTCCTTGACCATCTCCCCGACGGCGAGGGTGACGCCCCGGACGAACCCGGCGGGGTCAGAGAAGAACGAGCGGTACGCCTTGGTGGGCCCGAGCCCGCCCGGCCGGAGCCTGGTGCGGCTCATCACCAAGTAGCTCTCGGCGGCGTCGCCAGTGAACAGGTTCCCGATGCTCACGCCGCCGCCGGCGAGGAGCCCGGTCCCGTCCGAGACCCGTGCCTCGATGAGGGCGGCGTCGGCCGGGTGGTTGGCGACGACGAGGCGCCCGAGCTCCTTCTCGTACCAGCGGAAGGCGGGGATGCCGTCGTTGCGACCGTGGAGGATCCCGGCCTGGCTGACCGGCGTGGTGGAGGGCACCGACGCCGTCCAGGGCCGCCAACGGTGGCTGCCCGAGCGCACCCAGCGGGCCAACGTGGGGAAGTTGCCCGAGCGGAGCCCGAAGTCGAGCAGCGGCGCGGGCAGCCCGTCGAGCTGGACGAAGACCACGCCGGGCTCCTCGGTCGGCGGGCCCCGCTCGTGGCGCGAGTCCCGCACGACGCGGGCGAGGAACACCTCGTCGGCGTCACAGACCAGGGCCCAGTCGAGGAGACCACGGCCCGCGGCGTAGAGCCAGGCGGCCAGGAACGTCGTCCAGAAGCCACGGCTCTCGAAGTGGGGGGAGGCCACCATGGCCAGGTCGACGACGACGGCGTGGCCGAACACCCCGACGAGCAGTACGCCGACGAGGCCGAGGAGGCCGGCGAGGCGCCACAGGACGGGGCGGGCCACGACGCCGACGACGGCGGCGACGGCCACCACGGTAGGCACGGCGTACCAGCGGGTCACGGACAGCCCGGGCAGCACGGCCACGATCACGGCGAGGACGACCACCCCGCCGAGGAACTCGAGCACCAGGTCACGCCAGTGGTGGCGCCCCACCGGGGCCGGGCGCTCGGCAGCGGTGGTCATGCCACCCTGGGCGGGGCACCGACCTCGGCGTCGGGCTCGACGAGCCCGACTCGGCTGCCGGGCTCGGCGACGACCACTCGGGCCGAGGCGCCGAGGGCGCGGGCGCGCTCGGCGAACTCGTGGGGCGGGTGCTCGAGGTGGCGGACGAGGCGCGGCACGAGGCGCTGGAGCTGGTGGGGGAAGAACGTGCCCCAGTGGATGGGCACGGCGTAGGCGGAGCCGAGGCGGACGAGGGCCTCGGCGGCACGCTGGGGGTCGAGGTGGCCGACGCCGACGCCGGTCCCCCAGCCCCACACGGGCAGGAGGGCGACGTCGGGGCAGAGCTCGTCCATCTCGGGGAAGAGGTCGGTGTCCCCGGCGAAGTAGGTGGACGTCCCCTGCGCCTCCACGAGG
Organism: Acidimicrobiia bacterium; assembly: GCA_009377505.1. Taxonomy (GTDB): domain Bacteria; phylum Actinomycetota; class Acidimicrobiia; order Acidimicrobiales; family CAIXPF01; genus WHTX01. The sequence continues at coordinate 21,054 of WHTX01000032.1, read as the reverse complement.
AAGCCGACCGGGTCGGCGCGGGGGCCGCGGAGGGGCCAGCGCCGGTCGTCGTGGGCCGCGGGCGTGACCCTGAAGGTGACCGGGCCGTGTACCACCACGTCGCCCGGCACCACCTCGACGACGTCGGTGACGCCGCGCCGGGCGAGGAAGGGGGCCGAACCTCGGGGGGCGAGCACGCGCGCCTGGTGGCCTAGCTCGCCGACGCGCCGCAGGGAGGGCAGGTGCAGGTGGTCGTGGTGCAGGTGCGACAGGAGCACCACGTCGACGCCGCGGTGGTCGGCGGGGTCGGGGCGCGGCACCACCCGGCGGAGGAAGCCGATGCGGTCGGTGAGCACCGGGTCGGTGAGCACCCGCACGCCCGCGGCCTCGATGAGCACGGTCGCGTGGCCGACGTAGGTCAACCGGGGCAGGGGGGCCACGGGCGGATCGTAGCCCCCCGCCCCCCGCTACCGACCGGGCGCAGCCGGCCGGAGCGCAGGTGGGCGACGGTGGCCTCCGGCTCGTTGTGCAGCTAGTCCTCGAGGCGGAAGCCGACCTTGAGGGTCACCTGGTAATGGCCCACCGCACCGTTCTCGAGGTGGCCCCTGACGTTCACGACCTCGAACCAGTCGAGGTTGCGCAAGGTCTTGTCCGCTCGGGCGATGGCGTTCTTGATGGCGGGCTCGAGCCCGTCGGCGGAAGAGCCGACGATCTCGGTGACGCGGTACACGTGGTCGTTCGTCATGCCTCTTGTGTTCTCCGTCGCGGCCGCCGCTAACCCTGGGTGCTCCGTCGCCCGGCGCGAACGTGGCGGGCATCGCTGGGCGGGTGCCCAGCTGCGCGGGCTCGCCCGTCGCAGCTGGGTACGGTCAGGCCATGCCGAGATCGAAAAGTGCCCAGCCCTGGTCCGAGCTGTCGGGCGGGAAGAAGGCCGGGATCCTGGCCCTCGTCGCCTTCCAGGCCGTGGCCGCCGCCTTCGCCCAACGCGACCTGTCGTCCCGCTCGCCCAACCAGGTCCGCGGGCCGAAGCTGCTGTGGCGGGTCGCCAGCCTCAACACGGCCGGCGCCGTCTCGTACTTCGTGTTCGGCCGGCGGCGGTAGCCGGCCCAGGCGCCCGCGCGCTCAGCTCGGCGAGAC
>WHTX01000032.1:0-19928 GCA_009377505.1 Acidimicrobiia bacterium | reverse complement strand
CGACCAGAGCGTGAGGCCCGTCCCGGCCCGGTACCACAGCACGTCGTCCCGGCCGTCGCCGTCGAAGTCGCCCACGGAGGGCTCGGCCACCTCGTCCATGGCGACGTCGCTCGCCACGAACCCGTTGGCCGTGGCCCGCCAGAGCAGGTCCGATGCCGTGCCCGAGCGGTACCACAGGACGTCTTCCCGGCCGTCACCGTCGAAGTCGCCCACCACCCGGGCGGCCCCCACCGGGGCCGAGAGCCCCGGGCTGGGCGGGGCCGTCGTGGTGGTGGTGGTGGTGGTGGTGGGAGCGGTGGTGGTGGTGGTCGTCGGCGGCGCCGTGGTCGTCGTGGTGGGGGCGGCCGTCGTGGTCGTCGCCCCCCCGCCCTCGGCCAACTCGACGGCGCCGAGGTAGCCGCGCACCCAGCCGGTGCCGGCTTCGATGTAGGAGCCGGAGACGTACGCCCGACCCGCGGGGCCCAGCGCCATGCCGAAGGGCACGAAGGCGTGGGTCGTGCCGAAGCTGCTGACGACAGAGCCGGCGTTGTCGACCGTCGTGTCCTTGGCCCCGTCGGGCGCGAGGCGCACCACGAACTGAAGGCGCCGGTCGCTGCCCGAGCGCGTCGAGCCCGAGACGACGAGCCGGTCGGCGCCGTCCACGGCCGAGACCAGCGGGTAGTCGTCCCGGTCTTCGGCGCTGTCGACGACGGAGCGGCCGGCCGTGCCGTAGCTGGTGTCGAGGGTGCCGTCGGCGAGGAAGCGGACGGTCACGACGTTGAGGTCCTGGCCGGCGGCGGCACGGCTGTTGCCGGTGACGAGGAGGCGGCCAGTGCTGTCGAGGGCCACCGAGGTGGCGAACTTCGAAGTGAAGAACGCCGGGTACCCCGTCTCCCAGCCGAAGTACTCAGAACCCTGGCCGGGGCTCGGGTCCACGCCGGCGAACCCGTTGGGCCCGAAGGTCGGGTCGGCGGTGCCGGCCTTGGTGATGCGCAGGACCCCGTAGCGGCTGTCGTTCGACTGGCCAGTGATGACGAGACGGCCAGCGGCGTCGAGCACGGCGGCGTTGGCGTAGACGCGGCCGTCGCGGTGGCCCCCGCTGACCTGCTGGTTCCCCCACGACGTGCTGCGGGTGCCGGTGGCGTCGTAGCGGCGGACGGTCGTTCCCTCGCACTCGCCGTTGCCGTAGGCGACGGTGTAGATCGAGCCGTCGGCGGGGTCGACGAGCAGGTCGGTCACGTTGCCGCAGTGGCTGTCGGTGGCGTAGCCGTCGCCTCCACCGAAGCTCGGGTCGAGCGTGCCCGCGGGGGTCAGCATGGCGAGGGAGCTCCCACCGCCGCGACTGAAGACGACGAGCACGCGCCCGTCGGGCAGGAGGCGGATGCCGTGGCCCTCGTAGATCCGCGTCCCGTCGTCCTGGTCGGTTGAGCCGGGCACCTGGATCGACACCTGCCCATCGGAGCCGAAGCCCGACTCGGGGGCGCCGTCGGCCCGCCACTCCCTGGCCACCAGCCTGGAGAAGATCTGGGTGCCCACGGCCACGACGTTGCCGTTCGGCCGGGTCACCGTGAGGAGGTTGTCCGTGCTCGTGAGCGACTGGAGCCCGTTCGAGCCGAAGCCGGTGGCGTCGCCCGCCAGTGCCTGGCTGATGCCGACCGAGCTCACCCCGACCACGGCCACGGCGAGCGCCGCGACCGTCCTTCGCCACCTGGGCCCGCGCATGTGCCACTCCCGCCTCGGCTTCGTTGCGGCCCGGACGGTACGGCAGATGCAAAAGTCCCACTACCAGGACATTCGTCCTGCTCAGCGCAGGGGGCCCGCGGTGCTCACTGCCCGGGGGTGACGAGGCCGCTCTCGTAGGCGAAGACGACCGCCTGGACCCGGTCGCGCAGCTCCAGCTTCACCAGCAGGTGGGAGATGTGCGTCTTGACGGTCGCCTCCCCGAGGATCAGTTGCTCAGCGATCTCGGCGTTGGTGCAACCGGCGGCGACCAGCTCGAGCACCTCGGTCTCCCGCTCCGTCAGCCGCTCGAGACGAGCGGACAGCGGCAGGTCGGGCTGGCGGAGCGCGAACTCGGCGATTACCCGGCGGGTCACGGTGGGCGCGAGGAGGCCGTCGCCGGCGGCGACGACGCGCACGGCGGCCACCAGCTCCTCAGGGGGTGAGTTCTTCAGCAGGAAGCCGGCCGCCCCGGCGCGCAGCGCCTCGAAGACGTAGTCGTCGCGGTCGAAGGTGGTGAGCACGAGGACGTTCGGGCCGGGGACCTCGGCGGCGATGCGACGGGTGGCGGCCAGCCCGTCGAGCACCGGCATCTGGATGTCCATGAGCACGACGTCGGGGCGGTGGCGCCGGACGAGCTCCACGGCCTCGATGCCGTCGGACGCCTCGCCCACGACGTCGAGGTCCTCGTCGGCCTCGAGGATCATGCGCAGGCCCGAGCGGACGAGCAGCTGGTCGTCGGCGATGACGAGACGGATCACGCCGCACCCCGTAGCGGGAAGCGGGCCGCCACCCGGAAGCCGCCCTGGGCGCGGGGCCCAGCCTCGAGCGTCCCCCCGTGCAGCGTCACCCGCTCGCGCATCCCGACGAGGCCGTGGCCCTCCTCGTGCTGCGACGCGGCGAGGGCGGCGTGGCCGTCGTCGTCCACCTCGATCTCGAGGCGGTCAGCCCGGTAGCGCACGGTCACCTCCGCCGCCGTGGCCCTCGCGTGCTTGCGGGTGTTGGTGAGCGCCTCCTGCACAATCCGGTAGGCCGACAGCTCGACGCTGTCGGGCACGGTGCCCGGCTCGCCGTCGAGGTGGAGATGGACGTCGAGGCCGCCCGTGCGGGACTCGGTCACGAGGTCGCCGAGGCGGGCGAGCCCGGGCTGGGGGGCGAGGGAATCGGCGGCGCGGCCGCCGCCGTCCAGCTCGGTGCGGAGGAAACCGACCAAGCGGCGCAGCTCGTCCACCGCCTGGCGGCTCGAGGCCTCGACCACGGCGAGCGCCTCGGCGGCACGGTCGGGCCGGCGGTCGAGGACGCGGCGGGCCGCCCCGGCCTGGACGCCCATCACCGACACGTGGTGGGCGACGACGTCGTGCAGCTCCCGGGCGATGCGGACCCGCTCGTCGACCACGGCGCGGCGGGCGTTCTCCTCCCGTTCCCACTCGAACTGCTCCGCCCGCTCCACGAGGGCCGCTTCGCGCTCCAGGCGGTGCCGCATCGCGTCGCCGATCAACCACGCCGCGACGAAGAACACGACGTTGAAGCCGATGTTGTAGATGAGCGAGAGGCGCACGGCGCTCTCGAGCTCGGCGGGGATCTCCTGGGCCACCACGTTCACGACCAGGGAGAACGCCATCAGGGCCATCGAGACGGCCCGCAACCAGTCACGTCGAGGTGCCCGCCCGTGGGCGCCGACGCTCGCCATGGACAGGAACAGCGTCAGGGCCGAGATGGTGGGCTCGGGCACGAGCCACAGGCGGTAACCGGCGAAGACCGCGCTGATGATGGCGAAGGACGCGAGCGGCCAGCGCCGTCGCCCGGCGAGGGGCACGTGGAGCCCCACCGTCCAGGTGATGGCCAGCCACGTGGGGATGGCGTTCGGGCGGCCACTGAGGCGGTCGACACGCAGGTAGAGCAGGAGGTCGACGAGCGCCGTCGACAGGAGCACGAGCATGAGGACCGTGTCGGTGAGCAGCGGTCGCGCCCGCCAGACCTCGCGGGCGCGCGGCCCGATGTCGCGCATGAGGCGACCGTACCCAGCCCAGTGGGCCGGGGCGTCCGTCCGGCGGTGGAGCGGGGTTCAGCCCTCGGGTGGAGACGCGCGCGCCGTGGGGTTCGCCCGCGGCCCGCCGAGCGAGGGGCCGGCGAGCAGCCCAGACGACAGAGCACCGCAGTCCCAGCGGCCAATCGGCGCGGCGGCCGGCGCGGTGGCGGGCCAGGGCGACAGGGGGCGGTCGGAAGGTCAGGCCTCGAGGTCTTTGGCCCCAGCGGGGTTGGGCTCCCGTCCGTAGTAGGCGCCGCCGTAGCCTGGCGCCACGGCGAAGCGCACCGCTGCCAGCTCCTCCCGCGCCGCTCGCCAGCGGGCGACCAGGCGGTCCTCGGCCTCGTAGTCGAAGGGGTCCTGCAGCCTCCGCTCGACGGTCCCGCCCCGTTCGGGGGGATGCTCGGCCAACCACCGCACCGTGCGCTCCACCCCTTCCAGCGCGGGCACGACGTCCTCGTAGCCGAGCTCGGCGCGGATGGCGCTCGTGTCGACCACCCGGTGCGCCGTCGACCAGTGCTTGACCATCGGCCGGGCCGGCACCGCCACCTCGTAGGGCAGCGAGACGACGTCCCACTCGTGCCCCAGCGTCGTCGCCACCACCTCGGCCACCTGCCGCAGCGTCATGGCCACGGCGTCGCCCACGTCGTAGGTGCGGCCCGCGGCCTTCTCGGGCCGGTCCACGGCGCAGAGCACGGCGTGCGCCGCGTTCTCCCCGTAGCAGGCGCTCTCCAGGGTGAGGCCACCGTCAGCCAGGACCAGCACGGGCCGGCGGTCGAGCGCCCGGCGCACGAAGGGCCACTCGCGGGGCACGAGCTGGCGCGGCCCGTACAGGAGGGGGTAGCGCAGGTGCGTCGCCGTGGGGTGGTGCTCGAAGACCGTCGCCTCCGTCTCGACGATGCGGCGCACCTTGACGAGGGGCTCGTCGGGCGGCGCGTTCGGGGCATCGGCCGGCGTGGGCACGGGCATACCGCCGGGGTACAGGTCTCGCGGGTCGACGAAACCGAGGCGGGCGGCGATCCCCCCGATCGTGACCAGGCGCCCCACCCGCTCGGCGAGCAGGGGCGCCAGCACCCGCAGGCGCCCGTACATGACGAGGGCCAGGTCGAAGGTGCGCTCGCCCAGGGCCGCCGCCGTCGCCTCTCCGGAGAAGGGGTCGGTGTGGACGTGCTCGACCTCGGGCGGGATCTCGTCGCTCTCGTGGCGGCCCGTGTGCAGGATCGTCACCCTGTAGCCCCGGTCCTGCAGCCCCCGCACCACGGTCGGACCGGTCGGCCCCGTCCCCCCGATCACCAGCGCTCGCACGGCGCTGACGCTACCCGAGCGCGCTCAGTACGTCTGGAGGACCATCTGGCAGCGGTCGAAGCGGGCCTTGCGCAGGTCGCTCCGCGGCACCCAGAGGTACAGCCGGCCCACGTTGCCCCACGACCAGTCGAGCTCGTCGTCGCTGTCGAGCTGGGCGAGGAGCTGCCAGGTGGCCCCCCGGTACTTCGGCAGGGCCGCGTGCATCGGGCCGTCGACCAGGTCGGGCCAGCCGAACATCCGGTGACGGGGCACCCCCGCCGCTTCGATGTACTCGTCGTGGAAGCGGCGGAGCTTGGAGCCGTAGCGCTCGGCGAGCTCGGCCACCTCCGGCTCGCGGTGGTGGGGCAGGGAGAGCTGGTTGGCGGGCTCGACGGCCACCGCCGGGTATTGCTCCGCCCCCGCCGGGGTGGGCCGCTCCTCGAAGATCTCGACGTCGCTGTGCTCGACGTGGAACGCCTGGGCCGGGCACAGGCCGGTCGGCAGGTCGGGCGCCCCCACGTCGAAGAAGAGGTCGAGGTAGCCGCGCTTGGGCAGCAGGCCCGTCGGGTCCTCGGGCGCCAGGGCAGCCAGCTGCAGCACGGTGAGCAGGTACAGGGGACGCCCCTCCGTCGCCGGCCACGAGAACTCGGGCGCCACCTTGGGCCGCCCGCCAAGGCGGCTCTCGTGGCCGAGCCCGGGCCGGGCCGGCCTGGTCTCGAGCGCCAGGGAGGGCAGGGCCAGCTCGAGCAGCGACTCCACGGCCTTCTTGGGCAGGTGCCTCCGCCCCAGCTCGCGGATCTCGTCCTCCCCGATCTGCGGCACCGGCGCCACTGTAGGAGGATCGTCGCGCCCCGCAGCGTCGGATACGGTCCCCTGCCCATGGCCCTCGACCCGTTGCCCGCCTTCGACGACCTCCCCCTGCTCGCCGACCTCGGCCTCCGCCATGCCTGGGGCGTCTTCGGGGAGGACGACGTGCTCGGCACGGTGAACCTGCTCACGGCCGAGCGGGTGGCGGAGGCGGCCGCCCTCGTGCGCACGGGCGAGACGATCAGCCTCGACCTGCCCCTCGACCAGCCTGACCCGCCCCTGTTCGGGCGCAAGCCCTTCCGCCACGAGGTCTTCGCCCTGTCCCGCAACGAGATGGACGACCGCCTCGACAACTTCCACCTGCAGGCCTCGACCCAGTGGGACGCCCTCTCCCACATCCGCTGCCGCGAGTTCGGCTTCTGGGGCGGGCGCACGGAGAACCCGTCCTCGTCCGGCAACGACCTGGGCATCGACCGCTGGGCCGAGTACGGCATCGCCGGCCGGGGGGTGCTGCTCGATGTGGCCGGCCACCTGGGCGACCTCGACCCCTTCTCCCCGACCGAGCTGCCGGTGGACGTGCTGCTGGGCACGGCCCGGTCCCAGGGCGTCGCACTGCGCACCGGCGACGTGCTCTGCATCCGCACCGGCTGGGTGGGCGCCTACCGGGCGCTCGACCCCAGGGGCCGGGCGGCCCTCGCCGAAGCCGGGCGCTTCTGCGGCCTGCGGCCCGACGAGGCCATGGCCCGCTTCTTGTGGGACAGCCACGTCGCCGCCCTGTGCTGTGACAACCCGGCGGTGGAACCGGTGCCCGGCGACCCCGCGGTCGGCTCCCTGCACCGCCGGGTGCTGCCCCTCCTCGGCCTCGCCCTCGGCGAGATGTTCGACTTCGAGGCCCTCGCCGACCGATGCCGGGCGTCGGGGCGCTGGGCCTTCTTCTTCGTGGCCGCACCGCTCAAGGTGCCGGGCGGCGTGGGCTCGCCGGGCAACGCCGTCGCCATCCTCTGAAGCGCCGAGGGCGCCGCCAGGGGGGGACCCCTCGGGCTGGCGGCATGGCACCGCGGGTAGGGTCGGCCCGCGGGCGGCACCGTGCTCACCTCGGGGGGACCATGGCCATCAAGGACTTCTTCCACGTCAACGTGAACTGCACCGACCTCGACCGCTCACGGGCGTTCTACGAGCTGGTCGGCTTCAAGGTGGTGGTCGAGCTCGGCCTGGGCGGTGCCCCGGAGATGCTGCGAGGGGTGGGGCTGCCCGAGGGGAGCAAGGCCCGGGCCGTGCTCATGCTCCTCGAGCCCGACAACCCCCGGGGCACACGGGTCGACCTCATCGAGTGGGTCGAGCCGGCCACGAAGGGCTCGAACGCGCCTGACCTCGCCCACGTCGGCGCAGTGCGCCTGGCCCTGTGGACCATCGGGATCGACGAGGAGTACGAGCGGCTCCGCGCCGCGGGGGTCGAGTTCATCTCCGAGCCCGTGGGCATGGGGGACGGCACCCGCTTCTGCTGTTTCCGCGACCCCGACGGGCTCGTGCTCGAGCTCATCGACTTCTCCGGTTCCCGTTCGAGGGCGTGAGGGCGCCAGGCCCGCGCCGCGGTGTCAGCCGCGGGCCGTTCATCGCCGTCGTACCCGCCCCCTCAGCACTGGAGCGTGGCGCCGAGCTGGTCGACGAGCGCCCCGACCGTCTCCCGAGCGTCGGCGAGGCCCTCACCGACGCTCTCGAGCTCGTCCGTGGCCCGCAACCGGTCGACGGTCGCCCGCAGGTCGTCGACGAGGGGCTGGACCTCCTCGGCCTGGCCCTCGGCGAGGTCGCCCATGGCGCCCGTGAGCTCGTCGATGTCCTCGCCGACGTCATCGAGGGAGTCGCGGGCCTCGCCCAGGTTTGCCGCGTTCACGTCGTCGCCGGCATCGTCGATCGAGGTGCGCAGCTCGGTGCGCGCCTCACAGGCACGCTCCTGGGCGCTGGGCCCGTCGTCGCCGCAGGCGCCGAGCCCCGCCCCCGCGACCAGGACGCAGGTCAGCGCGAGGGCTCGACGAGCCATGGTGCCCCTCCCAGGTCTCCTACGGTCACAGCCACGGGCCCGAGCCTAGATGGTCACAGCCACGGCCCGAGACCATCGGCGCGCCGCAGAGGGGCTCCGCCGGGGGCCAGCCTCACCAGCCTCAGCCGTGCGGCACGAGCGATGCCTCCCCTGCCTGGCCGACATGGCCCGCCTGGCCGACATCGCCGAGGGGCACCTCCTCCCACTGCGGCCGCAGGCCGAGCCCGCTGCGCCCCTCGTCGGCGCCGATCGCACGAGGGGTCGCCACCCCCAGCACCTGGTGGACCTGCGTTGCGCCCCGCTCGAACATGAGGGCGGCGCCGACCATGTACAGCCGCCACACGCGGGCGCGGCCCTCGCTCGTCGCCGCCACCGCCTGGTCCCAGCCAGCCTCGAGGTTGGCCACCCAGCGCCGCAGCGTCAGCGCGTAGTGCTCACGCAGGGACTCGAGGTGGCGCACCTCGAAGCCGTGGCGCTGCATGGCGCTGAGGACCGTGCCCACTTCGTGCAGCTCGCCGTCGGGGAAGACGTAGCGGTTGAGGAACCCGCGAGGCGCCATCGCCGGGCGGCTGGCCCGCAGCTGGCGGTAGCGGTGGTGGCGGTGGCCGGCCTGCACCGCGGGGGGCCGGCCGATCTGGTGGTTGAGCAGCCGCCCGCCAGGGCGCAGGAGCTTGTGGAGCTTGGCGAAGTACTCCTCGAGGTGGGCGAGCCCCACGTGCTCGAACATGCCGATGGAGCTGACGGCGTCGAACTGCCCCTCGTCGAGGTCGCGGTAGTCCTGGAAGCGGATCTCCACCCGGTCGCCCAGGCCCTCCTCGGCCGCCCGCCGGCGTGCGTACGCCGCCTGCTCGGCCGAGATGGTGATGCCCACCGCCGAGGCGCCGTGGTGGCGGGCGGCGTGGCGGACCATGCCGCCCCAGCCACAGCCCACGTCGAGCAGGCGGTCCCCGGGGCCGATGCCGAGCTTGCGGCAGATGAGCTCGTACTTGTTGGCCTGGGCCCGTTCGAGGGAGTCCTCCGGTGACTCGAAGACGGCACAGGAGTAGGTCATCGACGGGCCCAGCACCAGCTCGTAGAAGTCGTTGCCCATGTCGTAGTGGTGCCCGATGGCCGCACGGTCCCGATCTCTGGTGTGGCGCCGCAGGGGCGAACCGAGGTTGATCTCCTCGGGGGGGATCGGCGGCGCCTCGCGTAGCGCCGCGGGACCGAGCACGCGGGCGAGCCGGGCGACGAGGTGAGGCGAGAGCTTCGCCTGGGGGAAGCGTCGTCGAAGCTCGAACGCCTCCCACAGGTCTCCCTCGACGTCGAGGGAGCCCGTCACGTAGGCGCGGGCGAAGCCCAGCTCGCCCGGCGCTCGCAGGATGTAGCGGAGGGCGTCCTCGTTGCGGAGCACGACGGTGGCCGCGGCGTCGGGCGGGCCCAAGCTCGTGCCGTCGTACGCCTCGAAGCGGACGGGGATGTCAGGGCCGAGCAACTCCTCGACCAGCGAGCCCAGTGCGGTCACGCGCCCTCCTCAAGGGAACACAGTGCAACGTCGTCCAAGCCGTCACTGTCCCAGATGCCAGCCGCGGCTGCCAGCGGCTTCGGCGCCCCACGCGACCTCGCGCCAGCCCCCTACCGGGCCTGCTCGGCGCTCGCCTTCATCCCCTCGAGCGTGGCCCGGATGCTCGTGCGCATGGCGTCCATGCGGTCCTCGAAGGCCGCGTCCCCACCTTCGACGAGCTGAGGCGACAGGTTGTGGAGCTCGTAGCTCTCGGTGAGCCGAGTGCCGGCGGGTGTCGACGCCACGTCGTACTTCCACAGGGCGATGTCGTACTCGAGCCCGCCGGTGACGAAGGCGAAGCTGCGCCCGGGCTCACGCTCGACGATCTCCACAGGCGCCTTCCACTCGCGTCCGGCGCGCTGGTTGACCCCCACGAACATGTCCCCCACCTTCCCGGTGCCGGGGACGCCGTCGGCACCCTTGCGCCAGTAGCCGCCGGTGTTCTCCGAGCTCCACTCCCCATAGCGCTCCATGGCCGTGACCAGGTCGTAGACGACCTCGGGCGGTGCGGAGATCTCGATCGAGTCCTGGTGGGTGTGGATCGGCGCGCCCATGGCTCCCCCTGCTTTCCCTTCGCCGACGCCCTGTCGTCGATGTGGCGATCGGCGTCGGTCGACGTCATGTCGACGGTCACCGTAGCCGCGGTGCTGGCGCCGCCCCCGAACTCCGCACGTCGACCTGCACCTCGTTGCGGATGCCACCCGCCGTGGGTAGCGTCCGCGCCACTGCACTACGAACGCCAAGGGGGGCGCGTCGTGAAGTCCATCTTCTTCCACCTGATGCCCTATCGCGATCTGCCGGAGGACTTCGAGCAGAAGTACGAGAGCGTCTGGGTGACGCCGCCCAACAGCGAGCTCTGCGACCCGGTCAAGGTGGCGCAGTACTACAAGTGGAACCTCGACGAGCTCGAGTTGGCCGACCGCCTCGGCTTCGATGGGCTGGGGGTCAACGAACACCACCAGAACGCCTACGGGTTCATGGCATCGCCCAACCTGATGGCGGCGGCGCTGGCCCGCAACACGCCGAACAACAGCGCCATCCTGGTGCTCGGTAACACGTTGGCGCTCTACAACCCGGCGCTGCGGGTGGCCGAAGAGTTCGCCATGCTCGACTGCATGACCGATGGCCGTCTCGCCGCCGGCTTCCCCGTCGGCACCTCGATGGACGTGAACCGCTGCTACGGCGTGACCCCGACGGAGACCCGGCCACGGTTCAACGAGGCGCATGACCTCATCATGAAGGCCTGGACCCAGCCGGGCCCCTTCAGCTACAACGGCCGGTTCAACAAGCTGCGCTACGTCAACCCCTGGCCTCAGCCCCTCCAGAAGCCGCACCCGCCCATCTGGCTCGCCGGCGGCGGCTCGGTGGAGACCTGGGAGATGGCGGTCAACAACGACTACACCTACAACTACCTCAGCTTCTTCGGTTACAAGAACGCCAAGAAGCTGATGGACGGGTTCTGGGACACGGCGGCGCGCCTCGGCGCTGACGAGAACCCCTACCGCGCCGGCTACGCGCAGCAGATCTGTGTCGCCGAGACCGACGCACTGGCCGAGGAGCAGTACCTCGAACACGTCTCGTACTTCTTCAACAAGTGCCTGCACATCCCGCCTTACTACATGGAGACGCCGGGCTACCGGACGCGGCGAAGCACGGAGTTCGCCATCAAGTCGGGCCAGCCGGCGGAGATCGCGCAGATCGCCGCACTGGAGAAGAACTGGAAGACCCTCGTCGACGAGGGCTTCATCATCGCCGGGAGCCCCGACACGGTGGCCGACCGGCTCATCGAGGCTTGCCGGGGCATCAGGGTCGGGAACCTGATCGCGTTGCTGCAGATCGGGTCGATGCCCCACGAGCTGACCAAGCAGAACATCACCCTCTTCGCCGAGCAGGTCATCCCGAAGATCCGGGGGCTGTGGGCGGACGAGGGCTGGGAGCACCGCTGGTGGCCCCAGGGCGCCAGGGTCGACGCACCGGCCGCGGTGACGGGCTGAGAGGCGGCGCAGCGATGGCTCCGACCGAACAGATCGTCGAGCTGCAGGGCGGCAGGACCAAGACACGGGTGCTGTCCGCTGGCGAGGGCGACCCGGTGGTGTTCACCCACGGCGCCGGCGGGCTCCTGTGGGACCCCTTCCTCGACCGGTTGGCCCAGCGGTACCGGGTCATCGCCCCCGAGCACCTCGGCTCGGGCCAGTCCCAGGGCCTCGAGAACGTCGAGGACCTGTGGGACCTGGTGCTGTACTACGCCGACCTGTTCGACGCGCTGGGCCTGCCGACCCGGCTGTCGCTCATCGGGCACTCATTCGGGGGGATGGTGGCGGCGGAGATCGCCGCCACCCACGCCGAGCGGGTCTCCAGGCTGGTGCTGCTCTGCCCCATCGGCCTGTGGCGCGACGAGCACCCCGTCCCCGAGATCTCGGCCATCACCCCCGACAAGCTCCCGGGCCTGCTCTTCGCCGACCCGACCGGGCCGGTGGCCCAGGCCATGCCCCGGCCCGACCCGACCGATCCCGAGGCCCTGTTCCAGGCGTCGCTCACCATCGCCGCGGTGAACCAGTTCATCTGGCCCCTGCCCGACAAGGGGCTGTCCAAGCGCCTCCACCGCATCAAGGCGGACACGCTGGTGGTCTGGGGACGCCAGGACAAGCTGGTCGCGCCCGTCTACGGCGAGGACTTCGCCCGCGCCATCCCCGGGGCCCGCCTGGAGCTGGTCGAAGGTGCCGGCCACCTCCCCCAGCTCGAGCAGTTCGACAAGGTCGCCGGCCTGGTCGAGGGCTTCCTGACTGGCTGAGCTGAGGGGCGCGCCGAAGCGGCGCCCGCGCCGCCGGCCTCAGGCGTCGGCCGAGGCGAGCTCGCCGTCCTTCTTGCGCCGCTCCCAGGTCTCGAGCACCTCCTCGGCCTCGGCCGCGAACTGGTCGAGCTCACCGTCGTCGTAGGTGCGAGTGGCGAGCTCGAGGCGGTGGCCGCTCGGGTCGTAGAAGTAGATCGAGCTGATGAAGCCGTGGTCCACCGGCCCGAGCACGTCGATGTCGTGCGCCTCGATGCGGGCCTTGGCCTCGGCCAGCTCCTCGAGGGACTCGACCTCGAGCGCCAGGTGTTGCGCCCAGTCGGGGCTCGTCTCCTGGGCGACGTGCTCCTCCTTGCCCACGTCGAAGAAGGCCACCCAGCTCCCGTCACCCATCTCGAAGAAGACGTGGGCGTGGGGCGCCAGCTCCCTCGTCGACGGCACCTCGTCCTGCACGATGGTGTGGGCGAGCTTGAGGCCGAGCACCTCCGTGTAGAACTCCGCCGTCTCCCGGGCATCTCGGCACCGGTAGGCCACGTGGTTGAGTCGCTGCACCTGCATCGGAGCACCCCCTCCGTCGGTCTCGCGCGCCAGGTTACGCGGCTCTGCCGGCAGGAGTAGCGTCCTTCCTCGATGAGCAGCATCGTCCCCAACGAGAACGGCTACGTCTGCCTCTCCTTCGACTTCGACGGCCCCTCGCTGTGGATGCAGCGCCGCATGACCACGCCGACGCCGGTGTCCCGGGGCGAGTTCGGCGCCGTCGCCGTCCCCCGGATCCTCCGCCTCCTGGCGCGGCGCGGCATCCCGGCCACGTTCTTCATCCCCGGCCACACCGTGGAGACCTACCCCGACGAGTCCCGGGCCGTGGTCGACGCCGGCCACGAGGTCGCCCTGCACGGCTACGCGCACGAGCTGAACACCACGCTCGGCGAGGAGGAGGAGCGAGCCATCTTCGGCCGCTCCATCGAGGTGCTCGACAAGCTGTGCGGCACTCCCCCGACCGGGTACCGCGCCCCGTCGGGCGAGCTGACCGACCAGACGATCGGCCTGCTCGTCGAGCACGGCATCGCCTACGACTCGTCCCTCATGGGCCACGACTACCGCCGCTACCGCGTGCGCCGGGGCGACGCCCTGCCGGCCTCGGGCCCGGCAGCCTGGGGAGCGGAGACCGACGTGGTCGAGCTGCCCATGAGCTGGACGCTCGACGACTACGTCTACCTCGAGTTCGTGACCTTCCGGCGCATGCTGATGCCCGGCCTGCGCCGGCCCGAGGACATGTTCGCCAACTTCACCGGCGACGTGGCCTGGATGGTGCGCGAGGTCGCCCACGGGGTGTGCAACGTGGTCTTCCACCCCCAGGTCATCGGCCGCGGGCACCGGCTGGCAGCCCTCGAGGCGTGGCTCGACGAGCTCGGCGAACTCGGCGTCAGCTTCGCCCGCATGGGCGACGTGGCCGCGGCCTTCGCCGCCGGCACCGAGCTCGGCATCGAACCCCGTCACCCGTGCTGAGCCACCTGCTGGGCCGCCTCTGCTCAACGACCTGACCGGTGAAAGCGGTGCTCGTCGAGCCGCTCGGCCGGCCACTGGCCCGAGTCGACGACGTCGGTCGTCCAATCAGGCTGCTTGTCCCGGTGCGCGACGTCCCAGCGGGCCGCGCCCTCCTCGATGGCGAGCACCTCGGCCACGATCGCCGGTTCCACGGACCGGCCGCCCCGGAGCCGGGCCTCGAACTCGGCGGGGAAGGCCTTGAGCATGCTGCGCACCACCACCTCGTGCTGGGAGGCCAGCGCGCAGCGCGCGCCGTCCGCGATGGTGTCGATGCGTTCGCGCACCACGTCGAGGTCGTCCTCGTCGGCTCGGCCCGTGCTCATCCGGCCCAGGCTGGCGGCGATCTCCAGCCCGTCGGCCTTGCAGGGCGAGCACTGCCCGCAGGACTCGACGGCGAGGAAGCGCGACGCACCCGCGGCCACTGAGACGGGGTCGTCGGCGTCGTCGAGGACGATGAAGCCCGCCGAGCCCAGGCCCGAGCCGGCGGCGGCGAAGGCCTCGTGGGAGAGGGGCGTGTCGAGCGCCTTCCCGCTCAGCACGGCGCCGGACACGCCGTTCAACACCGCCCTGATGGTGCGGCCCTTGCGCGCCCCACCCCCGATGGCGTCGATCACCGCGCGCAGGGGCGTCCCGAGGCGCACCTCCCCGACCCCGGCGTGGGCCACGCTGCCGGTGACCGTGCAGACGACGGTCCCCGGCGAGCCCGCCGTGCCGTAGCTGCGGAACCGCTCGGCGCCTTCGGCGACGATGTGGGCCACGTTGGCGAGGGTCTCCACGTTGTTGACGAGGGCCGGGGGGGCCAGCTCCTCGCCGCCCGGCCCGGCCATGTCCACGCGCGCCGACAGCCCGCTCGAGGCCTCGGTGTCCGCGTCGGACTCGACCACGTCGGTCGCCCCCCGACGGTAGGGCGGGGCGATGCGGGGGAAGGGCGGACGACCGTTGACCACCTCGAGGAGCGCGGTCTCCTCGCCGTAGAGATACTCGTCGGGGCCCTCGACGATGCTGATGCGGACGCCGTCGGCCCACCCAGCGCCGACGACCTCCTCGACGGCTGCCCGCACCCGGGCGACCACGGGGGCGAAGGAGGCCTTGAGCCCGATGATGACCTCGTTGGCGCCGACGACCCGCGCCGCGACCAACGCCCCCTCGAGGACCTGGTAGGGGTCGGCCTCGAGGATGGCACGGTCCTTGAACGTGCCCGGTTCGCCCTCGGCGGCGTTGACGACGACAGCGGCCCGCAACGCCGTGGCCAGGTTGTCCCTCACGGTTCGCCATTTGCGCGCCGTGGGGAAGCCGGCGCCGCCACGGCCCCGCAAGCCCGATGCCTCGACCTCGTCCATGACGCCGTCGACGCCGAGCTTGCCCGCGGCGTCGAGGGCCCGGCCGCCGCCGGCCCGGACGTAACTGTCGAGGTCGTTGTAGGGCGAGGCGGGGAGCACGCGGTGGACGACTGTCATGGTGGGTGCGGTACCCACCGCGGGCGGGCCGAATCACGAGCGCCGCCACCTGGCAGGGGTGCCACCATCGCCCCTTCGCCCCCGAGTAAGCTGCCGCCCAGCTCAACCCGCATGTTCACGACAGATGTGCTCCCGTCGGGAGCCACCGAGCTGGGGGGTTCAAGGCATGGCAAGCACCTGGGTGCGCATGGTCACAGCCGTGGCCGCCGTCGGGCTCGTCGCTGCGGCGTGCGGCGACGACGGGGACGGAGAGGCCAGCGACACCACCACGGCGTCGACCGAGGCGACGGGCGCGCCGACCGAGGGTGGCCTCGTCATCGGGGCGCTGCTCCCCGAGAGCGGGGCGCTCTCCGCCATCATCCAGTCGCTGCGGGTGCCGATGGACCTCGCGCTCGAGGAGATCAACGGGGCCGGCGGCGTGCTCGGCGGCGACGTACGGATCGCGGCCGCCGACGACGGCACCGACGACCTCACGATCGCCCAGACGGGCTGGGACCGCCTGGTGAGCTCCGACGGCGTGAACGCGGTGATCGGGCCGGCCTCCTCGACGCTCACCGAGGGCCTCATGAGCCAGATCGCCAGCAGCGACGTGCTCGCGTGCAGCGGCTCGAACACCGCAGCCGGGCTCGAGGACCTCGAGGACAACGGCCGCTACTTCGGGCTCGCCCCCAACGACAACCTCCAGGGCCCCGCCCTCGCCGAGGTCGTCGTCGCCGACGGCCACGGCTCGGTGGCGATCCTCGTGCGCAACGACACCTACGGGACGGGCTTCGGCGACGCCGTCGCCGAGGCGCTCGGCGACCTCGGCGTCGACGTGCCCTTCAACGAGGCCTACGACCCCGAGGGTGATTCCTTCACCGCCGAGACCGAGCGCCTGGCCGCGTCCGGCGCCGACGCCGCCGTCGTCATCGGCTTCAGCACGGACGGCGGCAAGGTCGTCTCGGCCATGATCGAACGGGGCATCGGGCCTACCACCCTGCCCCTCTACACCGGTGACGGCATGCAGGGCAGCAGCTTCTGGGAGGCCGTGGGCGACTCGCCCGCCCTCGTCCAGGGCATCAAGGGCACGGCGCCCGCGGCTGCCCCCGAGGGCGTGGAGCACCCCTTCCAGGAGCAGTTCGCCGCCACCGGGACCGACACGATCTTCTCGGCGTACATCTACGACTGCTTCACCACCCTGGCCCTCGCCGCCGAGGCCGCCGGCTCGACCGACGTCGACGCCATGATCGAGGCCATGGGCGAGATCACCAGCGGCGACACCCCCTGCGTCGGCTTCGCCGAGTGCAAGGAGCTGCTCACCGCCGGCGACAGCATCAAGGTCTCCGGCGCGTCGGGCCCGCTCGACCTCAACGAAGGCGGCCACGTCACGTCCGGCGCCTACGACATCTGGCAGTACGACCCCGCCGGCGAGCCCCAGACGCTCGACGAGCCCCAGATCATCATCGGCCGGTAGCCCGCCCGGATCGGTCGCTCGCCGGGCCGTCGGGCCCATCGTGTGGGCATCACGCCTGGTCAGGGGACACAAGGTGGTCGCGGCTGCCGGGTGGTCGCGGCCGCTGGGTGGTCGTGGACTGCCCCGACCGCCCGGGTGCGCCCGATCCCGGCGACCGGGAGCCAGCGCACCCGCACCCCAGCCGCCCCAGCCGTCCGGCGACGCCCTCGGCCGGGGCTCAGGCTCGCTGGCCGAGCGTGCCCAGGTACAGCTCGGCCACGCGCTGGTCGGCGAGCAGGGCCCGCCCCGCGCCCTCGTGGGCGGGGCGCCCCTGGTCGAGCACATAGGCGCGGTGCGCGACCTCGAGGCAGCGACGGGCGTTCTGCTCGACCATCAGCACCGAGACGCCCGAGTCGTTGATCTGCACGATCCTGTCGAACACCTCGTCCTGCATCAGCGGCGACAGCCCGGCCGAGGGCTCGTCCAGCAGGAGGATCTCCGGGTCGGTCATCAGCGCCCGGGCCATCGCCAGCATCTGGCGCTCCCCGCCCGACAGGGACCCGGCCCGCTGGCCGATCCGCTCCCGCAGCCAGGGGAAGAGCCCGCTGACGACCTCGACGCGCTCCTCGAGCCGCCGGGCCACCAGGAAGCCGCCCATGCGGAGGTTGTCGGCGACCGTGAGGGTCGCGAAGACGTTGTCCCGTTGGGGCACGTAGCCCACCCGCCGGGCGACCAGCTCGTGGGCAGGGCGGCCGGTGATCTCCTCATCGCGCAGCAGCACCCGCCCCGCCCGCACGGGCACCAGCCCGAACATGGCCTTCACCAGGGTCGACTTGCCGGCGCCGTTGGGCCCGATGATCCCCACGAGCTCCCGCTCGGCGACCGTGACCGTGCAGTCCCGCAGGATGTCGACCCCGGGCACGTAGCCGGCCACGACCTCCTCGGCGGCAAGGACGGTGTCCTCGCTGGTGCTCATGCGCTGCGGGCCTCCGCTGCGCTTCGGTCCTCGCTGGTGCTCATGCGCTGCGGGCCTCCGCTGCGCTTCGGTCGTCGCTGGTGCTCTGCGTCACGGCGCCCGCTCTGCCCGCTCTGCCCGCTGCTCGGCGTGGTGGGTGCCGAGGTAGGCGTCGATGACCACGGGGTCGGCGGCGACGTGGCCGGGCGGGCCCTCGGCGACGAGGCGGCCCTCGGCGAGCACGACGACCCAGTCGCTGATGGACTGCACCACGTCCATGTCGTGCTCGACGAACACCACCGTGCGGCCCTCGTCACGGAGCGCGGTCACATGGTGGAGGAGCGACTCGGCGAGCACGGGGTTCACGCCGGCCATCGGCTCGTCGAGCATGACGACCGATGGCTCCACCATGAGCGCCCGGGCCAGCTCGAGCAGCTTGCGCTGGCCGCCGGACAGCGTGCCCGCGTAGCTGTCGCGGTGCTCGACGAGCTGGACCCGTGCCAACAACTCGAGCGCCCGCTCCTCGGCAGCCGTCTCCTCGTCGCGCCACAGTCGGGGCACGAACGCAGTGAGGAACCGCTCGCCCCGCTGGCGGGGCGCGGCGAGGAGCATGTTCTCGAGCACGGTCATCCGCGCCAGGGCCCGGGTCAGCTGGAACGTGCGCACCATGCCGAGGCGGGCGATGCGGTGCGCGCCCAGGCGGTGGATGGGCCGCCCGTCGAGGGACCACGTCCCCGCGTCGGGCCGGTCGAACCCGGTCAGCAGGTTGAACAGCGTGGTCTTGCCCGCGCCGTTCGGCCCGATCAGCGCGGTGATCGAACCGCGCTGCACCTCGAGGTGCCCGACGTCGACGGCGACGAGGCCGCCGAAGGTGCGGCGCACGCCGTCGACCACGAGCACCGGGGCGGGCTTGGGGGCCCCGGGCACGGGCTCCGTGGCCGCGAGCGGCCGGTCGGCTGGCGCCTCAGCGGACATCGATGCTCGCCTCCTCCTTGCGGCCGAACATGCCCTGGGGACGGAACACCACCAGCAGGACGAGGGCGAAGCCGACGAGGGCGAAGCGAACGAGGCCCAGGTCGGACTGGGCGATGAAGCCGCCAGCCCAGCTGTCCGGGGTGACCGCTTGGCGCAACAGGGTGTCGAAGGCCTGGAGCACGAACCAGAAGAGCATGGCCCCCGCCACCGGGCCCACCACCCGCCCCACCCCGCCGAGGATGAGGGCGGTGTACACGAAGAACGTGACGATCGGGCGCCAGAAGGCCGGGTCGACGAAGTTGGCGTCGACGGAGAGGACGATGCCGGCCAGCCCGCCGATCACCCCGCCGACGACGAGGCTCTGCAACTTGTAGGCGAACACGTTCTTGCCGAGGCTGCGGACCGCGTCCTCGTCCTCCCGGATGGCCCGCAGCACCCGGCCCCAGGGGCTGTCCACGAGCTGGCGGGTGACGAGCACCATGAGCCCGACGAGCACCCAGCCCACCACCATGACCCAGAGCTGGCGCTCGGAGAACTCGACCGCCCCGATGCCGTAGGAGCCGTCCGCGATCGGGTTCAGGTCGAAGAAGGCGTCGGCGAAGCCGCCGACGCCCTGCGGGCCCCCGGTGAAGGACTCGAAGGTGCCCGAGCGGACCACGATGCGCAGGATCTCCGCCGCGGAGATGGTCACGATGGCCAGGTACTCGGCCCGCAGCCGCAGCGTGGGCAGGCCGAGCAGCAAGGCCAGCAGGGCGGCCGACGCCAAGCCGACGAAGAACGCCACCAGCAGCGGGAGCCCCCACTCGGCCACCGAGATGGCGGTGCCGTAGGCGCCCATGAGCAGGAAGCCCACGTGGCCGAAGTTCAACAGGCCCGTGTAGCCGAACTGCACGTTCAGCCCGATGGCGGCGAGGGCGTAGACGATGGCGGGCACGCCGATCGCCGCCCGCAGGCTGTCGGTGAGCACCTGGCTGTAGTCCATCTGTCCTGCCCGTTCCCTCTCAGCCCTCAGCCGATCCGCTGCCGCACGCCGAGGATGCCCTGGGGCCGGACGAGCAGCACGAGGATCAACGCGCCCAGCGCGAACGCCGTCTTGAACTCCGCCGAGAACCACAGCGTGCTCACCTCGGCCGCCATCCCGACGACGAGGCCGCCGATGATCGGGCCGTAGACCGAGCCGAGGCCGCCGAGGATGACGCCGGCGAAGATGGTGAGGAGCAGGCTCCAGCCCATGTCCCACTGCACGGACTGGGTGACGGCCAAGACCAGCCCGCCGAACCCGGCGAGGGCCGAGCCCGCCACCCACACCGTCAGCACCACCCGTTGCACGTCGATGCCGGAGGACTCGGCGAGGTCACGGTTGTCGGACACGGCACGGAT
>WHTX01000031.1 GCA_009377505.1 Acidimicrobiia bacterium | reverse complement strand
GGGCGACGTCCTCGGCGAGCGCCTCGAGCGCGGCCCGCTCGGGGCCGTCACCGGCGACGGTGAGGCGGGCACCGGGGAGCTGCCCGACCGCCCGCACGGCGATGTCGACACCCTTCTCGCCGCTCAGGCGCCCCACGAAGACGAAGCCCTCACCGGGGCCGTGCCGAGCCTCGATGGCGTCGGCATCGACGAAGTTGGGCAGGTGGACGACCTCGTCCGCAGGGAAGCCGCCTCGACGCAAGGTGGAGGCGAGGAAGGCGCTCGGGGCGATGAAGCGGGAGACGGGCCGCCAGGCGCCGAGGAGCCTGTGGAGGCTCGACTCGAGGGCGAGCACAGCACTCGCCCCGATCGAGCCGTCCTTGCAGCGTCGTCGCACGGGGGCGGTGAGCAACGGGCCGGCGCCCACGCAGGCGTCGCACAGCCCGTCCTGGTCGAGTAGCCGGTAGGAGGGGCAGACGAGCTTGTAGTCGTGGACGGTCATCACCACGGGGATGCCACGGCGTTGGAGGGGGCGAAGGATGGACGGCGAGAGCTGGTGGTAGACGTTGTGCAGGTGCACGACGTCGGGGCGGAAGTCGTCCACCACCTCGGCCAGGCAGCGGGCGGCCCGGCCCGACCACACCATGGTGGCGACCGTGCCGGCCCGGGCCAGGGCACCTCGGGGCGGCGGGTCGAGCTGGACGAAGGGCGGGAACTGGTCCTCGTAGGTGGCGGGCAGGTTCGCCGGGTGCTGCATGGCGAAGAAGTCCACGTCGTGGCCGGCCCGGCGCTGCAGCGCGGCGACGTCGAGCATGTAGCCGGCAGCGCCGCCCTGGCGGCGGAGGAACTTGTCGACGTGCAGGATGCGCATCAGCGGGCCTCGAGCGCCTCGGCGCCGTCGTCTCGCGCCGGGCTCCCGTACAGGGCGACGGCGAAGGCGACGGGCGCGGCGAGGTACCAGTGGATGGCCGCCTGTGTGAGCAGGTTCTCGGAGAGCAGCTGGGCGAAGAGGCCGACGGCGGCAGCCGCCGCGCCGATGGCCACCCCACGGTGGAGGCCCGGAGACGCTCGGCGCATTGCCCGTCGCAGCTCGGTGGCCATGGACACGCAGAGCCCGACGAGGCAGGTCAGGCCCAACAGGCCGGTCTCGACGACGGTCTGGACGAACACGTTGTGGGGTTGGAGCCCCTCTTCGCTGTGGGCGAGCACCTGCTCGAGGCCGATCCCGGTGACCGGGCTCTCGGCCACCTCGGGTAGCAGCCGGCCCCAGTAGCCGAATCGCCACGCCAGGGAGTTCGGGTCGCCGCGGCCTTCCACGCGTTCGGCGCTGAGGTCGGAGAGCCGGGCGGTCACGGAAGGCACGGCGATGACCACCACGATCACCAAGGACGCGAGGCCGACGAGGATGCGGCGGTCCTGCTTGAAGCCGATGACCACGAGGCCGAGGATGAGGGCGACCCACGCGCCGCGGGCGTAGGTGAAGAGCACCAGGGTGCTGGACGTCGCCATCACCGCCGTGGCCGCGAGCCGGGCGCCTCCTCGCAGGTGGGGCCGGACGGCGACCGCCACCACGGCGAGGATCACGAGGAAGGTGGCGAAGGGGTTGGCGTGCACGAAGGTGCCGCGGATGCGGCTGACCTCGATGTACTGCTCCACCTCGCTGCTCTGCGACTGGCCGATGGCGACGAGGGCGGGAACGACGAGGGAGGCGGCGCCGGCGGCGAGCACGTGGCGGACCCGGTCGGGGCGGTGACGATAGGCCTGCTCGAGCACGGCGAACATGAGCGCCCCAGCGCAGATCTTCAGCCCGACCTGGCCGCTCTGGACGGGGTTCTCCGAGCCCGCGGCCGAGAAGACTCCGGCGGCGGCGAGCGCCGCGAACCACATGGTCGTGCGCGAGGGCCGGTGCCACGGTCCCGCTCGCCACTGGGCGAACAGCCACAGGGAGCCCGAGAGCAGGAAGGCCAGGCCGACGACGACGCTCGGGTCGAAGGCGTTCGTGGTGTTGCCGAAGGAGCCGAGCTTGAGGGCGTCGAGGCTGGCCCGCACCACGAAGAGGGCGACCACCACCGCCCAGAAGCGGGTGGCGGCGACGACGGCGACCACCAGGCCGGTGCAGGCGCCCGACACCAGGACCAACTCGGCGCCGCCTCCGCCCCGAGCGGCGAACAGGCCGGCGCCGAGTCCGCCGGCGAGGGCGAAGAGGGAAGCGACGAGCCAGTCACCCCGACCAGCCGAGGAGCGTTCCGCCCACCCCGGAGGTGGCGCGGGAGCGGGCATGTCCTCGACCTTGAGCACGGGTCGGACGCTATCGGTGGCCTTCGCGCCACTTCTAGGGTTCATCGTCCTAGGTGATCGGCCGCGTCGCTCTCGAGATTCGCGCTGGGGCGGGTACGGCCCCGAATTCTTCGGAACCTGCTGCCCGTATCCTGGCCGAACTCCCAGTTGGCGAGGATCCCGACGCGGGTGACGCGCATGCGCTGCGCCCTGGGCAGGACGTCGCTGACTCGCCGGTAGAGCACGGGCTCGTCGTCCACCCAGGTCGTGTGGAGCTCGCCGTCGAACACGGTGCGGAGGCGGAACGGACGGCCCCAGGTGACGCGTCGGCCGATGTTCGTCCACACCGCGTCGAAGACGTCCTCGTAGCCGTTGCAACGGAGGAAGGACGAGATCGACGTGCCGTCGTAGGCGTCGTCGAGCCACGTGTTGACCATGAGGTAGGTGTCGTCGTCCTGCCAGAACAGGAGCCCAGCCCGGCTGCCTTCCCCCTGGTGGCGGGCAGTACCCGGGAGCGAGATGTCGACGGCCAGGTCGGCGAGCCCGGGGTGGTCCCAGGCGATGGTGTAGGCGAGCCGCTCACCGCCGGGACGGGTGAGGGCGGCCGCCCGGGCGAGGGGGTGCCGGGGCCGTGCGGGCGGCGGTGGGACGGCCACGCCGTCGGGCCCGAGCGTGAAGGCTCGGGCGCCGATGGAGCGCTCCCACCGACCGCCGGCCGAGGAGGCCAGGCCCTCGAGGTCTGCCCGCGGTTCGAGGCCGTCGGCGGTGAAGTCGTCGGCGAAGACCTCGAGCGTGCCCTCCCTCAGCGGGAGTGCGCCCACGGCGAGCGCCGCGGGCAGGTTGAGCTCCAGGGGGTGGGCCTCGAGCTCCTCGACGGTGGCCGTGGTCCCGGCCGGCTGCCAGACGCCTACCTCGGTGGCGGTGACGGGGGCGGTCCCGAGCTCCGTCGGCCCGAGGACGAGGTGGCCGTCGAGGAGCACACGAACAAAGCAGCCATCGTCCACCACCTGGAGGTCGTAGGTGTGCTGCGCCTCCATTGCCAAGGGGGCCTCGGCGACTTGGCGGTCCCGCGCCTGGCCGCCATCGTGCCGTTCGAGCGTGACGACGCCGGCCTCGAGACGAGCGAGCACGTGGCCGCCCTGCCCGTCGCCCCGCAGCACGATTCCGATTGGGCCAGCCGCCGCGTCTGTGGCCAGGCGCACCAGTCCTGAGCGGGCCCCCGGGCCCAGCAGGACGAGGTCGCCCTCGGCGCGCCAGGCGCCGCCGTGGGCAGACTTCGCCCCCGGCCGGGGCCGGCCCCCGGCGGGGCGATCGGCGGCGTGGGCCGTGGTCCACCACGAAGACCAGGGTTCGGGCCGAGCCACTCGAACTTCGTGCACGCGGGTGTCGATGCTCCAGCCGACCTGGCCTGAGACCCGCTGGTGCACCCCGGCCCAGAGCTCGGCCGCCGTGCCGGAGACGTCGGCGCCGAGAGGGCGCAGGGTGGGCAGCGCGGGAAGGCCCGCGGCGCCGGGGAGGGAGGCTGCCCAGTAGGTGGCGCCCCGCTCCCGCAGCACGGCCAGGACGTAGAGGGGCAGGTTCTGGAGGCGGTCTTGGGCGAGCAGGCGCTCGCCCGCCACCTCGACGAGGAGGTCCCCGTTCTCGCCGTGCGCCGACTGGACGACGAGTCCCTGGCCGCCACCGGTGGCCGTGGTGGGCGTGCTCGACCCGAGCCAGCCGATGGCGAGGTTGGTACCGGCGTCGGGGTCCCCTGCGGCCCCGCGGTGCCCGCGCCAGGACCGCAGGCGGCGAGCCAGGGTCTCACGGGCGTGGTGGCGAGGGCGGTCGACCAGGCGGTTGGGGAGCGGGTCGACCTGCGTGCCCCGCACGATCTGCTTCAGATAGGTGGCGAGTGGTGGCCAGGGGTCGGCGTGCTCGGAGCCGTGGTGGCTGTTGAGCAGCACGAACGCTGCGCTCAGCCCCGCCTGACGGGTGTAGGGGCCGTAGGCCAGCGCGGCGCGACCCCACCCCGGTCGAGCGAGGGGCCGGATGCGCAACGCGCCGCCGTCGATGCTGATGACCCCTTCGGCGTCAACGCCGCCTCGCCTCCCGCGCCGCTGTCCCGGGCCAGCTGCGACGTCCACCACCTGTCCTCGACGGCGATCGTCGGAGAAGCGGTCGACGAAAGGCAGCGGCGCAGGTGGCACAGGTGGCGTAGGTGGGGCGGCGGGCATCGCTCCCGAGTGTGGAGGACGCGCGTTGTGTGGCCAACCCGCAGCTGGGGGGTTGGGCGATACGGCCTCGGCCCGCGCGTCGCGCCCCACGGTCCCGGGTAGCGCCTACCGTTCGGTCCCGTGAGACGGTGGCGGTTGGCCGTGGCCGTGCTGCTGTCGGGCGACCTTGCCGTCGAGGCCGACGTGCTGCGCCGGGCGTTGGGGGACCCCGCCCTCGAGGTCGTCCCGCCGCACCTGACGCTCGTGCCGCCGGTCAACGTGCGCGCCGCCGAGCTCGGCGCGGCCTTACGGGTGGTGCGGGCGGCGGCAGGCGCCGCCCGGCCGTTCGCCGTGGGCCTCGGGCCGGTGGCGAGCTTCCATCCCGTCACGCCGACGGTCCACCTGGCAGTGTCGGACGCGGAGGGCGACCTCGAGACGCTGCGCGCTGGCGTGTTCCAGCCCCCCGTGTGGCGGGACGTGGACCACCCCTTCGTCCCCCACGTCACGTTGCGGGACGGGGCGCCGCTGCACCGGGTCCACGCGGCCACCCAGGCGCTCGGCTCCTACCGCGCGCAGCTCGACGTCGTGCGGGTGACCGTACTGGCCGAGGGACGCGATGCGCAGCGTCGGCGCCGCTGGGCCCCGGTGGCCGACGCCGATCTCGGCGGTGTACGCGATGTGGGGCGCGGAGGTCTGCCCACGGAGCTGGCGGCTGGGACGCTGGCCGACCCCGACGCTCTGCGGTGTTCCCGGCCATCCCCGAGGTCGTCGGCGCCCCGGTCGTCACCGCCCGGCGAGAGGGCGTCGTCATCGGCGTCGCCTGGGAGGGAGGCGTCGTGGCGGCAGAGCCGGAGGTGGCCGACCTGGTAGTCGCCGAGGCGCATCGGTCTCGCCATCGGTGAGCCGCCCGGCGCGCTCTGTGGTAGCTAGTGACACGACCACCATCGTTGGCGATGGTGGACACGGCACTGGCGGGCGCGACGATTCGACGTCGATTCGCTGGGCGCGCCCGTCGAATCGGGTCGGTTCAACCTGAGATGGCGATGACCTGGGCATTCGAGCCCAGGTCGGTCACGATGCGGCGGATCTCGTCTACGTAGAGCGGGTTCATCACCAGCACCGTGTCGAGCGCCTGGCCGCGCAGCGCCTCGGGCGCGACCACCACCTGGCCTGTCCCCGGTACGTGGAGCCCGCTCTTGTTCGGGTTCACGTCCACGACGAAGGCGACGTCTCGTCCGGCGTCGACCAGGTTGAGGAACGTGACGCCCTTCGAGCCGGCCCCCCAGACGGCCACCCGCCCCGTGCCGACGAGCTCGGCCAGCCGGGTTCCCCAGGTGGCGGCCAGCTGGCGGACGTGGCCCCCGAAGCTCGAGACCAGCTCGGTCAGCTTGCCCAGGGCGGCGGGGTCGGGAACGGCGTCGGCTCTGGCCGAGCCCGGTCTGGCCTCCACGTAGAGGTACTGGTCACCGAAGGACCGGTCGACCTCGGTCAGCTCGAACCCCGCCCGCTCGAACAACCAGGCCAGCGTCGGGGCCGAGAAGTACGAGGCGTGCTCGTAGATGAGGTCCCACACCGCGAGCTGTTCGACCATGTAGGTGGCGTCGGGCATCTCGAAGTAGACGGCCGCGCCCGGACGGCCCTCGAGCGAGCGGCGCACGCCCTCGACCAGGCCGGCGGGGTCGGGCACGTGCTCGAGGACGTGCTGGCACACCACGAGGTCGGCGTCGACGTCGCGGTCGGTCGGGTAGTACTCCCGGACGATCCGCATGCGCTCCGAGGTGGTCACCTTCGTACGGGAGGGGTCGAAGGAGGGGTCGTAGCCGATGCCCTGGTTCGGCCCTCGCTCGCACAGGAGCGCCAGGAAGTTGCCCTCTCCGGACCCGATCTCGACGATCTGGCGGCCGTGGAGGTCGTAGCGGCGCACCAGGCGGTCGGCGAGGCTCTCGACGAAGGTGGCGAAGCGCGGGGAGTAGTGCAGCGAGTTCTCGTACGCCGGGTTGTAGGCCACGAGCGCCGGGTCGAAGGCCCGGTTCCACAGGTAGCCGGTGACCGGGGAGTACATCAGCTCGAGATCGCCACGGGGTGCGCCGAGGGCCTCGGCGGCGGTGGGGTAGAGGGCGTTGCAGAACACCGGCAGCCCCGGGAGGCTGACGACAGGCTCGGCCAGCGCGCCCTTGCGGAGCTCGGCAGGCACGCCTGCGCTCACTGTGCTCCCCGCTCTCCGCCGCTCGGGCGGTTCGCTACCCTCACTGTGCTCCCCCGCTCTCGGCCGCTCGGGCGGTTTCGCTGCGCTCACTCGGACCAGGCCTTCCAGGGCGCACCGTCGGCCCACAGGTCCTCGAGCCGCTTCTTGTCCCGCACCGTGTCCATGCACTGCCAGAAGTCGTGGTGGCGGTAGGCCATGAGCTGGCCGTCCTTGGCCAGGTTGGACAGGGGCTCGCGCTCGAACATGATGTCGTCGCCCTCGATGTAGTCGAAGACACCGGGCTCGAGGACGAAGAACGCGCCGTTGATCCAGCCCTCGCCGATCTGGGGCTTCTCGTCGAACTCGACGATCTGGTCGCCTTCCATCTGCAGGTGGCCGAAGCGGGCGGGCGGGCGGACCGCCGTCAGCGTGGCCAGCTTGCCGTGGGACTTGTGGAAGGCGATCAGCTTGTGGAGGTCGACGTCGGAGACGCCGTCGCCCCAGGTCACCATGAAGGTGCCCTCGTCGCCGATGTAGGGGGCGAGGCGCTTGATGCGGCCGCCCGTGGCCGTCTCGAAGGCGGTGTCCACGAGGTGGACCTGCCAGTCGGGAAGGTTCGCGCTGCCGTGGGGGTGCACCTCGCCCGTGGCGAAGTCGACCGTGAGGTCGTGGGCGTAGCGTGCCTGCTCGGCGAACCAGCGCTTGACGTAGTCGGCCTTGTAGCCGAGCGCGATGCTGAAGTCCTTGAAGCCGTGCGCGTGGTAGTACCGCATGATGTGCCAGAGGATCGGCATGCCGCCGATCTCGACCATCGGCTTCGGCTTGTACTCCGTCTCCTCGGCGAGCCTCGTGCCCAGGCCGCCGGCAAGGATCCCGACCTTCATTCGTCCTCCTGCTGTCCCGTTCGGGCCCGCGTACATCGGCTCCTCGCCAGGCGACATGAGCCGATCACGCCGGCGGGCCCGTGCTCGGCTCAGCGTAGGGGTGCAGGACGAGGATCAGAACGAGGTGAGCTTCTCCGGCTTGTGGCGGGCCTGGATGAGGCGGACGGTGCCCGAGCGGGAGCGCATGACGAGCGACTCGGTCGTGCAGCCGTAGCGGTCGTAGCGGACGCCCTTCAACAGCTCACCGTCGGTGACGCCCGTGGCGGCGAAGAAACAGTTGTCCCCGGAGACGAGGTCGTCGAGGCTGAGGATGGCGTCCAGGTCGTAGCCGGCGTCGATCGCTGCTTGGCGCTCACCGTCGTTGCGGGGCCAGAGCTTGCCCTGCAGCTCGCCGTCCATGCTCTTGAGGGCGGCGGCGGTGATCACGCCCTCGGGCGTGCCGCCGATGCCGAAGAGGATGTCGGCGCCGGAGTCGGGCCAGGCCGTCGAGATGGCGCCGGCCACGTCGCCGTCGGGGATGAGGCGGATGCGGGCGCCCGTCGAGCGGACCTCGTGGATGAGCTCGGCGTGGCGGTCGCGGTCGAGTATCACTGCGGTCAGGTCGCGCACCGCCTCGCCCTTCGCCCTGGCCAGCTCGCGCAGGTTCTCCGAGGGCGAGAGCTCGATGGAGATGACCCCCTTGCCCTCGGGGCCACTGGCGATCTTCTCCATGTAGACGCAGGGGCCGGGGTCGAACATGGCGCCCCGGTCGGCCACGGCGATGACGGCGATGGCGTTGCCTCGCCCGAGGGACGTGAGGGTCGTCCCGTCGATGGGGTCGACGGCCACGTCGGCGGGCGGGCCCTGGCCGTTGCCCACCCGCTCCCCGTTGTAGAGCATGGGCGCCTCGTCCTTCTCGCCCTCGCCGATGACGACGATCCCGTCCATCGACACCGTCTGGAGCACGATGCGCATGGCTTCGACGGCGGCGCCATCGGCGCCCTCCTTGTCGCCGCGCCCCATCCACCGGGACGCTCCCATGGCTGCGGCTTCGGTCACCCGGGCCATCTCCATGGCCAGGTTGCGATCGGGGGCCGGCCTCGTGCTCATGGGCGAAAAGATAACCGCAGCGGCGCCGTCGACCTTCAGCGACACGGGCCGGCCAGGGTCGGCCGAGGAGGCGCAGCCCTGATCGAGGCGGTAAACAGGAGAAGTCGGCCCGCGAGCGGCCGCGGCCGCCGATCGGAGGGCCCAGTGAGCGCAGCGAGCGGCCCGAGCGGCCGGGAGCGGGAAGGCCAGTGAGCGACGCCGAGGGGCAGGAGCTCGTCTACTTCTGGGCCCCGCGCGGGGAGGAGCGCGTCTTCGACCTGCGAGCCTGGCCAGCGGAGGCGCTCCACCTGGTGCAGTCCATGCTCGACACCTCTGACGTGGCCCACAGCTGGGAGGACGGCCAGCTCGTCGTGGCCAGCGCGCAACGCGACGAGGTGCAGGAGATCCTCGACGAGGTCGTGGAGGCCAACCGGCCCCGACTCGAGGAGGACGAGGACCGTACCGCCTACGAGCTCGGGGAGTGGCCGCCCGGCGAGATCGGGGCCCTCGAGGCCGCGCTCGAGGACGCCGGCATCCTGCGGGAGTGGACCGAGGAGGGCGACCTGCTCGTCTACGAGTCCGACGAGCCTCGAGTCGACGCCCTCTTCGAAGAGCTCGGCCTGCGCGGGTCCGACGACGGGCTCGTCGTCCTCGAGGGCGAGGGCCTCAGCGCCCTTCTGGACACGGTGTACCTCGGCGCCGACCGCCTGTCTCGGGACCCGGCGGACCCCGATGCCGTGGTGCGCTACGCCGAAGCGACGGCAACGCTCGGAGGCGTGGCCGTGCCCGTCGGTTTCGAGGAGGACGCGTGGAGCCGCCTCCAGGCCGACGCCACCGCGCTGCGCGACCTGCTGGCCGACCCTGACGCCGACGATGACGACGAGTCCGTGAGTGAGAGGGCTCGGGTCGTGCGCGACCACCTCCGCCCCTGGCTGTGAGCACGGCGCAGGCGCTCGCCGGGCTGGAGCTGTTCCACTCGAGGCCCATCGCCCCCACTCGCCGGCTGGTGGTCGGCCAGGCCGAGCTCCCCACCGAGCCCGCGCCCGGGGCCGGGGGCGTGCTGCTCGGCGGGATCGCTGCCCGCTATGCGCCCGACCTTTACGAGGAGGACCTCGACGACGTCGAGCTGCTGATGCGCCAGCTCGCCGCGGGCATGCGCGTCGTCCAGCCTCGGGTCAGCCACCGCCTCCAGGCCGACCGGGTCGGCCTGCTCCGCAGCCTCATCTTCCTCGAGCAGCGCGTGGACGGGCCGGCGTTCGAGTTCGCCCATCAAGGGTCCCCCCTCGTCTACGTGCTCGGCGCCGTCTACGCCGCCGACCGCCTCGAGACGGCCGGCCGCGTCGCCGCGTTCGACGCCATCCGACGAGGGCTGAAGTGGCAGGGCCCTATCGGCGGCAGCCTGATCGCCTACCTCACCGGCCGCTCCGACGTCGCCGCTTGGTTGGCGGCCGGCGTCGACCCTGTGAGCTGGGCGCTCGGCGTGCTGGGCTTCAAGGCCGAAGGCCCTCGGCCGAAGGACGCCGACATCCGCCGAGGCTTCCGGCGAGCGCTGCGCCACGCCCACCCAGACCACGGTGGGGCCGAGGGCCAGGCGGCGGGGCGGATCGCCGAGCTGGCCGAGGCCCGGCGGATCCTGCTCGGCGCATGAGCTCTGCGAAGGTCAGACGGCGGGTGACCACCACCGACGTGCCCACCGGGCCCGACCGGCGTCCGGCCCACGATTAGGGTGCTGCCCGTGCCCACCCCTCGTTCCGTCCCGGGTGGCGCTGAGGGCACGTCGAGCGTCGTCGCCGGGTGCCTCCTCGCGCCGGGCGCGGGCTCGAGCCGCGACCACCGGACGCTGGTGGCGCTCGAGGCCGGCGTGGCGCCCATCGCCGTGCGGCGGATGGACTTCCCCTATCGCAAGGCAGGACGGCGAGCGCCGGACCGGGCGCCGAAGCTGGTGGCGGCCGTCGTCGAGGAAGCCACGGCCTTCGCGGCGACGTTGGGCGCCGAGCCCGCATCGCTGATCCTCGGCGGCCGGTCGATGGGCGGGCGCATGTGCTCGATGGCCGTGGCTGAGGGGCTCGGGGCGGCGGGTCTCGTCCTCGTCGCCTACCCCCTCCACGCACCCGGCCGTCCCGACAAGCAGCGCGACGAACACTTCCCGGCCATCGAGGTGCCGTGCCTGTTCGTGTCGGGCACCCGGGACACCTTCGGCACGCCTGAGGAGCTCACCGCGGCGACGGCGTCGATCGCCGGGCCCGTCACCCACGTCTGGGTCGAGGGCGGCCGCCACGAGCTGAAGGGCGCAGACGAGCAGGTGGTGGCCGCGGCTCGGGATTGGCTGGGCTCACTCGGCTGAGGGCCGCTCGCCGACGGGAGCCGGAGTCGGGGGCCCGGCCGCGGCGCCGGTGGCCAGGCCTGACGCCGCCGCGGCGGCCTGTGGGATCCCAGCTGCGCCGGCGTCGTCGGGGTTGAGCTCCTCGAGCTCCCGGTTGGCCGTCTCCGGGTAGACGGTGAGCACCAGCAAGGCCACCGCGAGGGGGGCGACGGAGAGCAGGGTGATGGGCCAGCTCAGCGAGCCCCAGAGCTCACTCAGTGCCCCGACGGCGAGCACGCCGACCACGGTGCCGATGACGCCCGTCAGAACGATGAGCCCGTTGGCGAGGCCGCGGAGCTGGGTGGGGAAGAGCTCGGGCTGGTATACGCGCATGGCCGGCAGCGTCATACCGGCGAGCACGGTGGTGCCGAGGCTCGTCGCCCACAGCGCCCACCCGAAGGTCTGATAGCTGAACACGGCGAAGATGGTCCCCCCGGCGATACCGAGGGCGCCCACCCGGCGCCGGCCCCACGTCTCGCACAGCCGGCCACCGAGGTAGACGCCCACCGCGGCGGGGGTCGAGGTGACCAGGGTGAAGACGGTGATGAGCTCGGGGCTCATGGCGCGCTCGGTGCGCAGGAAGTGGTTGCCGAACTGGGAGACCGGCGAGGAGAAGCACAACAGGAGCACGGCCGAGCCGCCGAGGAGGGCCAGGCGGCGGCGGATGTGGCGGTCGATCTCCCGCCACGTGACCTTTGGCAGGTGGGCGGTCCCGGTGGCCGCCGCCGCGGCTCGGAACCGGCGGCTCTCGGGCAGCCGGCGCGCCGCCCAGGCGACGACCACGCAGAACGCCAGCGGGGGCAGGTACAGGAGCCGCCAGGCCTGCGGCCCGAGGCCCACGAGGGGCAGATGCCACACGACCATCCCCGAGCCGAGCCCGGCGGCGAGTGTGAGCACGCTCACCCCCCACGCCCGTGACCGGGCCGGGAGCTCCTCGGCGGCGAGGATCAGCACGATGACCTCGGTGGCCGTGGTGAGACCGCGGGAGAGCGTCTGGGCGCCGCCGAACCACCACAGCCCGGGAGCCAGGGCGGCGGTGGACATGACCAGGCACGCCGCCGTCAGGCAGCCGCGCACCAGACGGCGGCGGCCCACACGGTCGGCTGCGGCGGCGGCCACGAGCGTGGCCAGCACGCCGACCCGCACTGCCGCGAGCAGCGCCCCCTGGGCGCGGGTGCCGGCGTCGAAGCTCTCTGCGGCGTAGGTGAGGGTCTGGCTCAGCAGCGTGCCCAGGTAGGCGTAGACGAGGGCGAGGATGGCGAGCAGGGACAGGGTCCGGGCTTCCTCGGCGTCGAGGCGGCCGGGAGGAGCCCACCAGGGTTGGCGGCCGTCGTAGCGGGGACGGCGCAGGGCCCGCTTGACGGGCAGGACGAGGAGGGGTGACCAGAACGGCACGGCCAGGCGGAACACGATGCGCTCGTCCACCGTCCAGCGCCCGTCGTCCCCCGACGGCCGGGCCTGCAACGTCCGGGTGTAGCGGCTGAAGGGCCCGGCGGCGGGGGCGAAGCGCTCGACGTCCGCCGCGCCGTCGGCCAGTTCGCCGCCAGGGGCCCCGCCGTCGGCGGCGGGCTTCTCGCGCACGACGTCGTCGCGGGGCCTGCGGAGGGCGGCCAGCCCCGCCGCGTCGACGTCGTGGTGCAGGTGGAGACGGGCCATGCGGGGCGCTGCGGCAGGGCGTCGCCTGGCGTGGATCCAGCGTGCGCCCGTTCGGGGCGAGCATACTGAGGACCCGTGACTGCGCCACGTCCCCCGCTCGGGCCGCGCTCCGGCGCTCGTCTCGGCGCGCGCCCCGGCATGGTCGCGGCCGAGACCACGGCTGGCCGCCTCGGGACCGGGGGCAGCATCCTCGTTCGCCCCGGGGGCCCGCTCTCGGGAGCCGTGACGCTGCAGGGCGCCAAGAACTCAGTCCTCAAGCTCCTCGCCGCCACGACGCTCGCCGAGGGCACGACCACCCTGCGCAACGTGCCCGCCATCTCCGACGTGGAGTCGATGGGCGACCTGCTCGTCGCCATGGGCGCCGAGGTGGGCCGGCCCGCAGAGGGCACCCTCGTGGTGCGCACCCCCGCCGACCTCGTGCCCGAGGCCCCCTACGAGCTCGTCGAGCGCATGCGGGCATCGATCGTGGTGCTCGGCCCCCTGGTCGCCCGCTACGGCCAGGCCCGGGTATCGCTCCCCGGCGGTGACGACTTCGGCTCACGGCCCATCGACCTGCACGTGCGCGCCCTCGAGCACCTCGGGGCGAGCATCAGCCTGGTCCACGGCGTCGTGGAGGCGCGGGCGCCGCGCGGCGGCCTGCGGGGGGCAGGGATCGTCCTCGAGTTCCCCTCGGTGGGGGCGACGGAGAACGCGCTCATGGCCGCCGTGCTCGCCCGGGGCACGACGGTCATCGACAACGCTGCCCGCGAGCCCGAGATCGCCGACCTCGCCGCCTTCCTCAACCGGATGGGCGCCCGCATCGTCGGCGCCGGCTCGTCGACCATCCAGGTGGAGGGCGTGGAGGAGCTCTCGCCCGTGGAGCACTCGCTCATCCCCGACCGCATCGAGGCGGCAACCTTCCTCGCCGCTGTGGGCGTGAACGGGGGCGAGATCACCCTGCTGGGCGCCCGGGCGGACCACATGGACCTCGTCACCCACAAGCTCGGGCAGATGGGCATGCGCATCTCGCCGTGCAGCGAGGGCCTGTGGGCCTACTCCTCGGGGAAGCTGCGGTCCGTGGACATCTCGACGCTGCCGTACCCGGGGGTCGCCACCGACTACAAGCCGCTGCTGGTGGCCATGCTCGCCGTGGCCGATGGTGTGGGGATCGTCACGGAGAACATCTTCTCCTCGGGCCGGTTCCGCTACGTCGACGAGCTCGGCCGCATGGGCGCGCAGATCCGCACCGAGGGTCACCATGCCGTGATCCGGGGCCGGGAGCGCCTACAGGGCGCCCCCGTGCGCGCCCACGACATCCGGGCCGGGGCGGCGCTGGTGGTGGCCGGGCTGCGGGCGGAGGGGGAGACCGAGGTGACCGAGGCTCACCACATCGACCGGGGCTACGAGCGCTTCGTCGACAAGCTCCGCGGCCTCGGCGCCGACGTCGAGCGCAAGTAGTCGAGCGCTCAGCCTGCGGGGCCCGGCCCTGGCGTGTCGTCGGGCTCGCCGAGGTCGCCTGCGGATCCGGGCACGCTCGGCTCGCCACGACCTCTGTCCAGGGCCCGCTTGGCGCGCCTGTCGGCGATGACCAGCAGCACGGCGATGACCACCACGGGCGCGGCGACGAGGAGGAGCTCGTCCCAACCGCCCTGGTGAGCGAGGAGCGCACCGGTCACGCCGCCCAGTCTGGCGCGAACGGGGGCGCCTGCGAGGGCCCGAGGCCGGCTGGGCAGGGGAACAGGGCAGTCGGCGAGGCGGTTGTACGGAGCGGCTCGCCTGTAGTGGGCGGGCTGGCGCGACCGGTGCGAGACTGCGTTCCCCGACGAGGAGGCGACGTGCTGAGGTCCAAGGTCGAGGAAGTCCTCGAGGTCGTCCGGCCCATCATCCAGCAGGACCAGGGCGACGTGGTGCTGCACGAGGTGGACGAGGCGACCGGTGTGGTGACCGTAGAACTGGTCGGCGCCTGCGTCTCCTGCCCTGCGTCCACCCAGACGCTGAAGGCGGGCCTCGAGCGAATCCTGATGGATCGTGTCCCCGGCATCACCGAGGTGGTCAACTCGGGGGCCACCAGCGATGGGTTGAGCGAAACGGTCGTCTCCCTGTAGACACCGAGGTCGTGTCCGTACGCCGTCGCGCCACCACAGAGGAGCTGCTGGGCCGTGCCCGCGGAGGTGAGCGCGGCGCCTTGGCCCGGCTGATCTCGACGGTCGAGCGGGGCGGCGAGCCTGCTCGGGAGGTCGGTCGGCTGGTCTACCCACTCGCTGGGGGGGCCACGACGGTCGGCATCACCGGGGCGCCTGGGGCCGGCAAGTCCACCCTCACCGGGGCGCTCGTGGGCATCGTGCGGGCGCTCGGCGAGGTGGCTGTGCTGGCCATCGACCCCTCCTCCCCCTTTACCGGCGGCGCCATCCTCGGCGACCGGGTCCGCATGCAGGACCACTTCCTCGACGGGGGGGTGTTCATCCGCTCGATGGCGACGCGGGGACAGCTCGGGGGGTTGAGCCTGGCGGCGCCGTCCGCCGTGCGGGTGCTCGACGCTGTGGGCTTCCCGTGGGTGGTGCTAGAGACGGTCGGGGTCGGGCAGGTGGAAGTCGAGGTGGCGGGGGCGGCCGACACGACGGTGGTGGTGGTGAACCCCGGTTGGGGTGACGCCGTGCAGGCCAACAAGGCCGGGCTCATGGAGATCGCCGACATCTTCGTGATCAACAAGGCCGACCGCAAGGGCGTGGAATCGACCCGGCGGGACCTCGAGCAGATGCTCGACCTCTCCTCGCCCAGCGACTGGTCGCCGCCGATCCTGGCCACCGTGGCGTCGACCGGTGAAGGCGTCGAGGAGCTGTGGGCAGAGGTGCGCCGTCACCGGGAGTACCTCGAGGGCTCCGGCGAGCTGGCCCGGCGGCGGTCAGCTCGGCTCGACGACGAACTGCACAGGATCGTGGTGGAGACGCTGCACGAACGGGCCGAGGCGCTGTGGCGGAGCTCCGAGCTGAGCGGCCTGCGGGCACAGCTCGACGCCCGAGAGGTCGACCCGTGGCAGGCGGCCGAGCAGATCCTGGGACGCTTGAGCGAAGACTGAGCCGGCTGGATGAGCTGGATGAGTAGGTCCAAGGGGTCGGGGCGTCGCGCCTCTCGGGCTGAGGGGCGGTCTGGTGGATCGGCGGGTGGGCGGGCCGTGGCGTCGGCCCGGCCAGGCGAACCGCGAAGGATCTTGCACCGCCACGGTGCGCGAACCGTCGGGGGTAGTACGCCCTGAGGGCTCGACCCGGCGGTGTCCCTTGCCTCGACGGCCCGCCGCCTCGGACGAGACACGGGACCTCGCGCTGTACATGGACGTTGCTCCGGTGACGAAATGGCCGGCGGCGAGCTGGTCGGAGTGGTGCCCCCCTGGCATGGCCGGGCTCGCCCGGGGCCGGCCCGCCCGAGCCACCTACGGCCCCCTCGTGACGAGGGCGGGGGCAGCCGAGGGGGCGGAGACCTGCGTTCTCCGCCTCCACCTGCCACGCGGGCGAGCACGACGGGCAGCCCAAAGCGCGCCGGACCGCGGCCTGCGCTGCCACCGGCCCGGTGCGGGCCGCGCGCCCGCATCGCCACGCACGCCGTCCCCGCACCGGGCATTCGTCACCGGAGCAATGACCACAACCGCGGGCCCGAGCACCCCCTTCGAGGAGCGCTCCGCCCGGCCCCATCGAACTCGAACCAACGAGCAGACCCACTAGCCCGCCCACGCGTCGCTGCCCCGCCCCGACAAGGCATGTACGGGAACATCTAGGTGGACGCCCTACCCCGCGTCCACAAGACCTCCACGGTCGAACGGATCGGGCAACGCCGACCATGGAGCCGCACCCCTCCAGCCCAGGGACCCCTTGGAACAGGTCGTCTAGCGGACGGGGGGTGCGTCAGGCGTTGGGCGGGGCGGCCCCGAACCGGCGCGCCCGTGGGCCACGCAGAGACGAGAGAGGCGCTCGGCCGCGGCTGCTGCGCCCCGCCAATCACCACTCGCCACAGCGCTGCCGATGAGGGCGTGCAGCTCCCTGATGCGTTCTTCGATGATTCCGCCCTCTGGGGCGGTCAACTGCTTCATCGCGACTCTCCGAAAGGCCGAGACACGTAGGCTCCGCCGGCCGCGCTCGCCCCTTTGCGAGGGGGCGGTCCGGTGCCGACTCCCACCTTAGGGGCCCGCAGGCGTCGTGACGCCAATCCAGGGCCCGGCGAGGATGTGACAGTCTGGACGCGATCCGGCAGCGGGGCGAACCGCCCGAGCCGCGGGCGCGGGCAGGAACGCACACAGCAACATCGGGGAGCGCAGCGTGTTGGACCAGACCAGCTACAAGACGATCGCCATCGAGAAGCGGGACGACGGGGTCGCAGTGGCCACGTTGAACCGGCCCGAGCGGCTCAACGCCGTGAACGGCGACCTGCACCACGAGCTCACCACGCTGCCTCGCGACGCGGATGCCGACGACGCCGTGCGCGCGCTCGTCATCACGGGGGCGGGCCGAGCCTTCTGTGCCGGGGGCGACTTCTCGCCCAACACCACCCCGATCGGCGCCCACGGCACACCGGCGATGGAGGAGGGCCGGCGCGTCGTCGACCACCTCCTCGAGTGCCGCAAGCCCGTCGTGTCCGCCGTGAACGGCTACGC
The DNA here is from genome assembly GCA_009377505.1 of Acidimicrobiia bacterium. Classification (GTDB taxonomy): domain Bacteria; phylum Actinomycetota; class Acidimicrobiia; order Acidimicrobiales; family CAIXPF01; genus WHTX01. The sequence continues at coordinate 10,481 of WHTX01000031.1, read as the reverse complement.
CATGGGCCTCGGCGCCACCATGGCCCTCCTCGCCGACGTGGTCGTCGCCGGGCGCTCGGCCGTCTTCGCCGACACCCACGTCGTCATGGGCATCGGCGCCGGCGACGGCGGCCAGCTCATCTGGCCCCTGCTCGTGGGCGTGAACAAGGCCAAGTACTTCCTGATGACCGGCGACCGCGTCGGGGCCGAGGAGGCCGAGCGCATCGGCCTGGTGAACTTCGTGGTGGAGGACGACGAGCTGCTCGAGCGGGCCCTGGCCATCGCCACCCGGTTGGCCCAGGGCCCGACGGCCGCCATCTCCGCCTCGAAGATGGCCATCAACGCCTGGATGCGATCGATCTCGTCGACCGTCATGCCCCTCTCGCTGAGCCTCGAGGAGGCCAACTTCCACACCGCGGACCACAAGGAGGCGGTGAAGGCCTTCAACGAGAAGCGGGCTCCGAAGTTCATCGGCCGCTGAGGCTCGCCGCGCCCGCTCCCGGGGCCGGGGAGCGGGCGGCGTTCAGCGGTGGCACACCGCCTCGAGCAGGAAGCCTTGGGGGTCGAGCCAGAAGGCGGCGTAGTAGGGCTGGGGGTACTCGGGGAAGACCCGGGGGGGATGCACGACGGGCGAGCCGAGCGCGGTCATCGCCTCGAGCGCCTCGTGCACGGCGTCCCGGGTGCGGACCATGAAGGCGAGGTGCTGGAGGCCGGTCGAGTGGCGTGAGTAGGCCGCCCCCGGCCCGACCTCGGGGTAGAAGAACAGGTAGGTGCCAGGCTTGCCCCCGGCCGGGCGGTAGGCGAACTGGTCGACGTCGCTGAGGAAGGGCTCGAACCCGACGAGGGGCATGAGCACGTCGTAGTAGGCCTTGGCCGCGGCCAGGTCGGTCACGTTCAACCCGAGGTGGCCCAACATCAATCCGTCCCCCGATCGGCCCGGTGCCTGCCGCTTCCTACCACCCCGCCCACGCGTCCGGCGGTAGGGGCGGGTGGCGGCGCCTCTCGGCTACGGTCCCGCGCATGACCGGCCCTCTCGTGAAGCTCGAACGCCGTCCGGACGACGTGGCCGTGGTCACGCTCGACCACCCCAAGGTGAACGCTCTGAGCACGACCCTGCTCAGCGAGCTGGGGGACCTTGCCGAGGAGCTGGCCGCCGACCTGCCCGGCGCCGTGGTGGTCACCGGGGGCGAGCGGGTCTTCGCCGCCGGTGCCGACATCAGCGAGTTCGCCGGGCCCGACGAGGCCCGACGCGTGGGGGCGTGCTTCACCCGGGCGCTCGGGGGCTTGGCCGCCCTGCCCCGGGTCGTCGTCGCCGCTGTTGCCGGCTACGCCCTCGGCGGGGGTTGCGAGTTGGCCATGGCCTGCGACTTCCGCGTCGCCTCCGATCGGGCGGTCTTCGGGCAGCCCGAGATCCTCCTCGGCATCATCCCCGGTGCCGGCGGTACGCAGCGCCTGCCTCGCCTGGTGGGGGCGGCCAGGGCCAAGGAGCTGGTCTTCTCCGGTCGTCAGGTGCAGGCAGAGGAGGCGTTGCGCATCGGCCTCGCCGACGAGGTCGTGCCCCACGAGCAGCTGCACGAGCGGGCGCTGGCCCTGGCGGCGCAGTACGCCGCGGGACCGCTGCAGGCGATCGCCGACGCCAAGCGAGCCATCGACGAGGGTCTCGACGGCGCCCTCGCCGCCGGGCTCCGCCTCGAGCAGGAGCTCTTCGCCAGCGTGTTCGGCACGCAGGACGCGGCGCTCGGGGTGGCGAGCTTCCGCGAGCACGGGCCCGGCAAGGCTGCGTTCACCGGTCGCTGAGCGGGCGGGGAGCTGGCGCCCGCGGCCACACACGCCGCGGCCGGACGCGAAGGGCGCTCAGCGCGCCCAGGCGAGCCGGCCGAGCTCGACGGGGGTCACCAGGTCGGGGTGGGCGGGCACGATGCGAACGGTGTAGCCGTAGCGGCCGGCCCGGGTCGGGCTGAACGTGGCGGCGTAGCGGTGCTCGCCCGCAGTCGCCTCGACGTGCTCCATGGTCGTGACCGTCGGGCCCACCAGCTCGCCGGCCTCGCCCACCGTGCCGTGCAACAGCTGGACCTCGAGGTCCTCCGGCCCCAGGCGGCCCAGGCCCACGACGGCGGTGACCCCCTGCGCGTCCCCGAGCTCGCTCACCTCGAGGGAGTCGGACACGGCGAGGACGCGCACGTCGGCCCAGTCGGCGATGATGCGCTCCTTCCAGGCCACGAGGTCGCGGGCCACGCGGTTGGCGTCGCCCCACAGGTGCTCGGCCCGTGCCGCCAGGGGCTCGTAGAGCTGCTCGGTGTAGTCGCGCACCATGCGGGCCGCCACCACCTGGGGTCCGAGCGTCCGCCAGGCGGTCTTCATGCGCCCGACCCAGCCGTGGGCCACGCCCGCGCTGTCCCGGCCGTAGAAGAGCGGCACGATCTGTTGCTCGAACAGCCCGAACAGGCTCTCGGCCTCGAGCCAGTCCCGTCGCTCCATGTCCTCGACCTGCTCGGCCGAGGTGATTGCCCACCCGTTGTCGCCCGTGAACATCTCGGCCCACCAGCCGTCGAGGATCGAGCAGTTGAGCGCCCCGTTCAGGGCCGCCTTCTCGCCCGAGGTGCCACAGGCTTCGAGCGGGCGGCGGGGGGTGTTCAGCCACACGTCCGCGCCCTGGTACAGGGGGCGGGCGACGGACATGTCGTAGTCGTCGATGAAGGCGAAGCGGTGGCGGATGCCGAGGTCGTGGGAGAACTGCACGATCTGGCGGATTAGCTCCTTGCCGCCCTCGTCCGCGGGGTGCGCCTTGCCCGCGAACACGAACTGCACCGGGCGCTCGGCGTCGAGCAGCAGGTTGCGGAGGCGCTCGGGCTGGGAGAGCAGCAGGGTGGCCCGCTTGTAGGTGGCGAAGCGGCGGGAGAAGCAGACCGTGAGGATGTCGGGGTCGAGCGCGCCGGCCGTCCACGCCGCGTCCGAGGGCGACATGCCCCTCTGCAGCTCGCTGCGCCGCAGGCGCTCTCGGACGAAGTCGGTGAGCCGCTCGGTGCCCTTGCGCCGTGCCGCCCAGATCTCCGAGGCGGGGATGCCCTCGATGTTGCCCCAGTCCTCGGGCCCGGCGCTGTCCCAGGCCGGCCCGACCCACTTGGTCAACAGCTCGTCGATCTCGTCGGACACCCAGGTCTCGCCGTGGACGCCGTTCGTGATCGACGTGATCGGCACCTCGGGCTCGGGGGCGCCGGGCCACAGGTCGGCGAACATGTCGCGACTGACCTCGCCGTGCAGTGCGGAGACACCGTTCGAGCGGGCGGCGAGGCGCAGGCCCATGACCGCCATGTTGAAGCGCTCGTCGGACGCGTCGCCGGGCCGGTGGCCGAGGGCGACGAGCTCGCCGATGCCGAGGCCGCACTCTCGGGCCCAGCCCGAGAAGTACTTCTCGATGAGCTCGAGGGGGAAGCGGTCGATGCCGGCGGGCACCGGGGTGTGCGTCGTGAAGAGCGACCCGGCCCGGGCCACCTCCACGGCCTCGGCGAAGCGGAGGCCCTCGCCCAGGATGAGCTGGCGCACGCGCTCGAGTCCCAGGAACCCGGCGTGGCCCTCGTTCGTGTGGAAGAGCTGGGCGGGCTGGCCGACGGCCTGCAGGGCACGGACCCCGCCGATGCCGAGGATGATCTCCTGGCGCAGGCGGTGCTCGACGTCGCCGCCGTAGAGGCGGTCGGTGATGCCCCGCAGCTCCGGAGGGTTCCCGTCGACGTCGGTGTCGAGCAGGTACAGGGGCACGCGCCCGACATCGGCGCGCCAGATGCGGGCCGCGCAGGGTTGGCCGGCGAGGTCGACCGTGACCGTCTGGTCGCACAGGCGCAGGGCCAGGGAGTGGGGGTCGAGGTCGGGGTAGCGCTCCTGCTGCCACCCGTCCACGGAGAGCGCCTGGCGGAAGTAGCCGTGCCGGTAGAACAGGCCGATGCCCACGATGGGCAGGCCGAGGTCCGATGCTGCCTTGAGGTGGTCGCCGGCGAGCACGCCGAGGCCGCCCGAGTACTGGGGTAGCGCCTCGGAGATGCCGAACTCGGGGGAGAAGTAGGCAATGGCCCGCAGCGGTCCCTCGCCACGCTGCTGGGACCAGCGGGGCTCGTTCAGGTAGGTGGCGAGGTCGTGCTCGGCCGCGGCGAGGGCGGCGAGGAAGGAGGGGTCGGCGGCCAGCTCCTCGAGGCGGCTGGGGGCGAGCCCGCCGAGGAGGCGGACAGGATCGTGGCCGACCTCCCAGCCGTCGGGGTCGGCCCAGCTGAAGAGGTGTCGCGTCTGGCGATGCCAGGTCCAACGGAGGTTGTGGGCGAGGCGCGCCAGGGCGGCCAGCTCCTCCGGAAGTCTGGGGCGGACGGTGAAGCTCTGGACAGCCTTCATCGATCGTAAACCCTATCGACCACCTCGCCGAGCGGTCGCGGTGTCATTCAAGGTGGGGACAGGCAAACGTGCCTGTCGGCGCCAGTGCCGTTGGCGATGCTCAGGCCAGGACGCCCTCGAGGAACCGGGCGACGAACCGATGGGCCTCGAGGGACCGGTCGAGGACGCCGAGGTTGCCCCACACCGTGTGGATCTGGCCGACCTCCCGCTGCAGCACAACGGGGACGCCGGCCTGGGCCAGGGCGAGGGCGTAGGCCTCGCCTCCGTCGCGGAGGGGGTCGAACTCGGCGGTGAGCACCAATGCCGGCGCCAGCCCGGCCAGGTCCGTCGCCGAAGCGGCGAGGCGAGGGGGTCGGCCCGAGCTTCGGGGTCCTTCAGGTAGAGGTCCCAGAACCAGCGCATGAACGGCATCGTCAGCAGGTACCCGTCGGCGTTGTCGACGAAGGAGGGGCGGGAGAAGTCCGAGTCGGTGACCGGGGTGACGAGGGCCTGGCCGCGCAGGGCCGGGCCGCCGCGGTCCCGGGCGATCTGGCTCACGACCGCGGCGAGGTTCCCGCCCGCCGACCAGCCGCACACGGCGATGCGGGACGGGTTCCCGCCGAGCTCGCCGGCGTGCTCGCCCAGCCAGGCGAGTGCGGCGTAGGCGTCGTCCAAGGCAGCCGGGAAGAGGTCTTCGGGGGCGTGGCGGCCTGTCCCTCCCCCTCGTGGCGAACGGCCAGACTTTAGGTCATGGCTGTCGGAGCTGGTTCGTGGCTGCGCGCTGGAGGCGGGGACGAGGGCACGGTGCTGTTGCTCCTGCACGGCCTGGGGGGCACGGCCGACCTGTGGGAGGGGGTCATGGACGAGGCTGCCCGGCGCTGGCCCGGGCCGTGGCTGGCCCCTGACCTGCTGGGCCACGGCCGCTCGCCCCGCTCGTCGCTCTACGAGCCCGGCCAGTACGCGGCCGCCGTCTCCGAGGCGGTGGCCGGGCGGGTCGGCGACGCGCCCATCGTCGCCCTCGGGCACTCCCTCGGCGGCGTCATCGCCCTCACCCTGGCAACGGGCTGGTTCGGCCTCGACGTGGTCGGCGTCGTCGGCGTCGGCATCAAGATCGCCTGGTCGGCCGAGGACCTCGAGGACATGGCCGCGCTGCGGGCCAAGCCGGTGCGCCACTTCGCCACCCGGAAGGAGGCCGCCGAGCGCTTCCTGCTGGTCAACGGCCTACGCGGCCTGGTCGACGCCGGGGGGCCCATGTGCCAAGGCGGCGTGGTCGAGGACGAGGGCGGGTGGCGGCTCGCCCACGACCCGGCCAGCTTCCCCGACTTCGTGCCCTCGATGGACGACCTCGTCCGACTGGGCCACAAGCCCGTCGTGCTCGCTCGGGGGGAGCGGGACGAGATGGTGAGCGCGGCTGACATCGCGGCCGTCGGCGTCGAGCCGACAGAGATCGCCGGGGCCGGCCACAACGCGCACGTCGAGCGACCGGGGGCCGTCCTCGACCTGGTGCTCGGCCGCGGGTAGCTCGTCGGCCGCGGGTAGCTCGCCGTCGCAGCTCACCTTCGGCCACGGGGGGTGAAGGTCGAGGGACGTCGGGTAAGACTTGGTGCGTGCTGTCGCCCGTGCTCGTCGACATCCTGCGCCCGCTCACGCCCCGGGGCTCCCGCCCGGCGAAGACGACCGTCGGCGAGGCCACGCCCGTCCTCGCCCTGATCATCAAGGACGGCCACGACGAGCTCGGCGCCGCGCTCGGTTGGTCCGGCCCCTCCGGTGAGGGCGGGTGGGCACGCATGACCCAGGGCGAGCTCGGCCGCTTCAGCGGCGAGCTGACGCCCACCGAGGTCGGGCGCCACCGCGTCGTCGTACAGGCCTGGACCGATCGCTACGCCGGCTGGCGGCGCGACGTCGTCAAGCGGGCGGCCGCCGGCCAGGACCTCACCGTCGAGCTCGAGGTCGGTGCCCGCCACCTCGACCACCTCGTGCAGCGGGCCACGAGCAGCGGCTCGGCTGCAGGGGGGCTGCGGGCCGCGGCGGCGGGGCTCCGGGACGGGTCGCTCACGGTCGACGCCCGCCTGGCCGCCGGGCTCCGCCCCGACGCCATCGCCGCCGCGGCGGCGCTCGTGCCCGACTGGGACCTTTCGGAGGCCGAGGTGGCGCTGTGGGTCGACCGTGAGCGGGCCGGGTTTTCGGCCTGGTACGAGCTGTTCCCCCGCTCCTACGGCGGCTTCGGGGGCGTTATCGAGGAGCTCCCCCGCCTCGAGGCCCTCGGCTTCGACGTCCTCTACCTGCCGCCCATCCACCCCATCGGCCACACCTACCGCAAGGGCCGCAACAACACGCTCGACCCCGAGCCCGGCGACCCGGGCAGCCCCTGGGCCATCGGGTCCGAGGAGGGCGGCCACGACGCCATCCACCCCGAGCTCGGTGACGAGGCCGACTTCCTCGAGCTCGTGGCCGCGGCGCAGCGCCACGGCATGGAGGTCGCCCTCGACTACGCCCTGCAGTGCTCGCCCGACCACCCCTGGGTGCGCCAGCACCCCGAGTGGTTCACGCGGCTTCCCGACGGGAGCATCCGCTACGCCGAGAACCCGCCGAAGAAGTACCAGGACATCTACCCGATCGACTTCTGGCCCGAGGACACGGCCGACCGCAGGGCGCTGTGGACGGCGTGCCGCGAGGTGCTGGTGCACTGGGTCGACCTCGGGGTCCGCATCTTCCGGGTCGACAACCCGCACACGAAGCCCTTCGCCTTCTGGGAATGGCTCATCGCCTCGGTGCAGGAGGAGCACCCCGACGTGATCTTCCTGGCCGAGGCGTTCACCGACCCCCCGCGCATGCTCGCCCTGGGCGAGATCGGCTTCACCCAGAGCTACACGTACTTCACCTGGCGGCACAGCCGCTGGGAGCTCGAGCAGTACCTCGGCGAGCTGGCCTCGGCACCTTCGGTCGACACGATGCGGCCGAACTTCTGGCCCAACACGCCCGACATCCTCGAAGGCGTGCTGCGTGACGGCCCGCTCGGCGCCTTCGCCCTGCGCTTCGTGCTCGCCTCGACCCTGACGCCCAACTACGGCATCTTCTCCGGCTTCGAGCTGGGCGAGAACCTGCCGGCGTCGGCGGACAACACCGAGTACTGGGACTCGGAGAAGTACCAGGTCGTCAAGCGCGACTACGGCGCCCAGCCCAACCTGTCGCCCCTCATCTCCGCGGTCAACGCCAGCCGGCGCCGCCACCCCGCCCTGCGCACCCTGCGCACCCTGCGCTTCCACGGCTGCGACAACGACCAGCTCCTCGTCTACTCCAAGACCTCAGAGGGCACGGGCACGGCCGGGGGGCGCGACATCGTGCTCGTGGTCGTCAACCTCGACCCCCGGTCGCCCCAGGCGGGCACGCTCGACCTCGAGATCGGCGCCCTCGGGCTGGGGGACGGCGCGCCCTACACGGCCCACGACGAGCTGACGGACACCGCCTACAGCTGGACCGGGCGGCACCCTTGGGTGTACCTCAACCCCGCCGTCGGCCAGCCCGCGCACCTGCTGCACCTGCGACCAGGCTGAGGCCCGTGGCCCCCGGCAGGCCGTCCCGGCGCGGCGAGGCAACGGCCCCTGCCACCCCTACGCTCGGCGGGGCGGTGAGCACGATGCGGGCACCGCCGCGGCCACCGGCCAGGTGGCTGGCGAGCTGCCCGCCGTCCCACCTGCGACGGGTGCGACCGCTCTGCGCTGTGGGCTCGCTCCGTCGCGCGCGAACCCCGGCGGCTACCGTCCGCCTCGGTTCCTCCACCCACCGGCCGACGAGACTCGTGAAGGACCCCGGGCATGAGCCGCACGGATGACACCGACCTCCGCTGGTTCCAGCGAGCCGTCTTCTACGAGGTCGTGGTCCGAGGATTCAAGGACTCCAACGGCGACGGCACAGGTGACCTGCCGGGCCTCATCGAGAAGCTCGACTACCTCGAATGGCTCGGCATCGATTGCATCTGGCTGCTGCCGTTCTACAAGTCACCGTTGCGCGACGGCGGCTACGACATCTCGGACTTCTTCACCATCCACCCCAACTACGGCGACCTCGGCGACGCCGTGCGGCTCGTCGAGGAGGCCCACAAGCGGGGCCTCCGCATCGTGGCCGACCTGGTGATGAACCACACGAGCGACCAGCACCCCTGGTTCATCGAGTCGCGCCAGAACCGGACAGGCCCGATGGCCGACTGGTACGTGTGGTCCGACACCGACCAGCTCTACCAGGACGCCCGCATCATCTTCGTGGACACCGAGCCCTCGAACTGGACGTTCGACCAGGTCAGGGGCCAGTTCTACTGGCACAGGTTCTTCCACCACCAGCCCGATCTGAACTACGACAACCCCGACGTCTGCGAAGCGATGCTGGACACGGTCAAGTTCTGGCTGGACATCGGGCTCGACGGCTTCCGCCTCGACGCCGTGCCCTACCTCTACGAGCGGCCGGGCACGAACGGGGAGAACCTGGCCGAGACGCACACGTTCCTGCGGCGCCTCCGCAAGGAGGTGGACAGCCTCTATCCCGGCAAGGTGCTGCTCGCCGAGGCGAACCAGTGGCCCTCCGACGTCGTCCAGTACTTCGGCGACAGCGACGAGTGCCACATGTGCTTCCACTTCCCCCTCATGCCCCGCATGTTCATGGCCGCCCGGCGCGAGAGCCACGTGCCCATCGCCGACATCCTCGCCCAGACGCCGGCCATCCCCGACGGCTGCCAGTGGGGGATCTTCCTGCGGAACCACGACGAGCTGACCCTCGAGATGGTCACCGACGAAGAGCGGGACTACATGTACGCCGAGTACGCCAAGGACCCGCGCATGCGGCGGAATATCGGCATCTCCAGGCGGCTCTTCCCCCTGCTCGACAACGACCGGCGGCTGTGCGAGCTGTTCCACGCCCTGCTGCTGTCCCTGCCCGGCTCGCCGATCCTCTACTACGGCGACGAGATCGGCATGGGGGACAACATCTACCTCGGCGACCGAGACGGGGTGCGCACGCCGATGCAGTGGACCCCCGACCGCAACGCGGGGTTCTCCACGGCCGACTTCCACCAGCTGTCGCTGCCCCCGCTCATGGACCCCGTCTACGGGTACCAGGCCGTCAACGTGGAGGCCCAGGTGCGGGACCCGTCATCCTTCCTGCGCTGGGTGAAGTCGTTGCTGTCGGTGAGGCGTTCTTCGCCCGTGTTCGGGGTAGGCACGTTCGAGATGCTGCAGACCACGAACGAATCGGCGTTCGCCTACATCCGCTCCGGCGCGGACCTCGACGGTGACGGCGAGGAAGACGTCGTGCTCTGCGTGAACAACCTCAGCCGCTGGGCGCAGCCCTGCGAGCTCGACCTCTCCGCCTTCGACGGCTACGTGCCCATCGAGATGCTGGGCGGCGTGCGCTTCCCGAAGATCGGCGAGCTGCCGTACTTCGTGACGCTGCACCCCTACAGCTTCTATTGGTTCAAGCTGGTCCGGGAGGAACGCGCCGCCGAGGAGGCGGCGCAGGTGGCGGAGGCCGCGCACAGCGACGAGCTGAGCCTGATCGCCGACGACGAGGCCCAGGGGTGACGGGCCGCGCCCCCGAGGCGACCGGCCCGGGGGCCGAGTACCTCGCCGGGCAGCGCTGGTTCGGCGCCGCCGACCGCCGGGTGCGCTCCGTCGTCGTCGAGTGCGCCGAGAATGTGGTGCCCGGGGTCGACTGGCTGGTGTTGGCCGTGGCCTTCGAGGACGGTGGCCCGCTGGCGCACCTCCAGCTCTTCTGGGACGGGTCTCGGGACGTGGCCGCCCGGCCGGACGTGGTGGCCTGGCTGCTGCCCTCCCTCGGGGCCGCCTCGGCGCCGGTGGCCGCCCTTCCCGGCGAGCAGTCGAACACCTCTCTCGTGGTGGGCCAGGACCTTATCGTCAAGGTCTTCAGGCGCCTGACGGCCGAGCGCAACCCCGACGCCGAAGCGGTGCGCCAGCTTTGGGAGGCAGGCTTCCGGGCCGTGCCCGAACCGCTCGCCGAGTCGACGCGTCGAATCGACGTCGAATCGCTGCGCCCGCCGGCTGCGTCCGCCGCGGGCGCGGCGGGCGGGGCGGCGGGCGCTGCCGCCGCGGACGGGGCGGCGGGAGAGGTCGACCTCGCCGTGGCCCGGCGGTTCCTGC
>WHTX01000030.1 GCA_009377505.1 Acidimicrobiia bacterium | reverse complement strand
GATCCCCCGTGACGGGCTCGCCGTGAGCCGGTCACTGCGGGCCTCGGCCCGCCGGCTCGAGATCCGGGTCGACACCGCGTTCCGTGAGGTGGTCGAGGCGTGCGCCGACCCCCATCGGCCCCACGGCTGGATCACCAAGGACATAAAGATGGCCTACCGGCGCCTCCACGACCTCGGCTGGGCGCACTCGGTGGAGGCCTGGCGCGACGGGCGGTTGGTCGGGGGCCTGTACGGCATCGCGGTCGGGGGGCTCTTCGCCGGGGAGTCGATGTTCCACCGGGTGTCGGACGCCTCCAAGGTGGCCCTCGTCGGGCTCATGGGCCTGCTCGACGACCACCCCGACACCCTCGTCGACGTGCAGTGGACGACGGCGCACCTGCAGAGCCTGGGGGCCGTCGACGTGAGCCGCGACGACTACCTGCGCCGCCTGGCCCGGGCGATCGAGCGGCCCCTGCCCGCGGCCTTCGCCTGAGGCGCGCCTAAGGGGGCGGGTGGCCCGAGGCTCGCCCGCCCCCGCACAATGTGACCCATGACCGAGGCCCGCAGCGCCGGCGAATTGGCCGATGACGTCGAATCGACGTCGATTCGACGGGACCAGCCCTGGCTGATGCGCACCTACTCGGGCCACTCCACGGCCAAGGCCTCGAACGAGCTCTACCGGACCAACCTGGCCCGCGGCCAGACCGGGCTCTCCATCGCCTTCGACCTGCCGACCCAGACCGGCTACGACCCCGACGACCCCCTCGCCCGGGGCGAGGTCGGCAAGGTCGGCGTGCCCGTCGCCCACCTCGGCCACATGCGCACGCTCCTCGACGGCATCCCGCCCGACAGGATGAACACGTCGATGACCATCAACGCCCCCGCGGCGTGGTTGCTGGGCCTCTACGTGGCCAACGCCGCCGACGCGGGCATCCCGTCCGAGGCCCTGCGAGGCACCACGCAGAACGACATCATCAAGGAGTACCTGTCACGGGGGACGTTCATCTTCCCGCCCGAGCACTCCCGCCGGCTCATCGTGGACACCGTCGCCTTCTGCGCCCACCACGTGCCCCGCTGGAACCCCATCAACATCTGCTCGTACCACCTGCAGGAGGCGGGGGCCACACCCGTGCAGGAGCTGGCCTTCTCCCTGGCCAACGCCATCGACGTGCTCGACGCCGTACGCGACTCGGGCCAGGTCGACGCCGAGCGGTTCCCCCAGGTCGTGGCCTCGATCTCCTTCTTCTGCAACGCCGGGATCCGCTTCGTGGAGGAGGTCTGCAAGCAGCGGGCCTTCACCGGGCTCTGGGACCGAATCTGCCTCGAGCGCTACGGCGTGACCGACCCCAAGGCACGCCGCCTCCGCTACGGGGTGCAGGTCAACTCGCTCGGGCTCACCGAGGCCCAGCCCGAGAACAACGTGCAGAGGATCGTGCTCGAGATGCTGGGCGTCACGCTCTCCAAGGGGGCGCGCGCCCGCTCGCTCCAGCTGCCGGCCTGGAATGAGGCGCTCGGGCTGCCCACCCCCTGGGACCAGCAGTGGTCGTTGCGCATCCAACAGGTGCTCGCCTACGAGAGCGACCTGCTGGAGCACGAGGACATCTTCGACGGCTCCAAAGTGGTCGAGGCCAAGACGGCCGAGCTCGCCGACGCCGCCTGGGCGGAGCTCGAGGACGTGCTCTCCCTCGGCGGCGCCTTCGTTGCCATAGACGAGCTCAAAGGGCGCCTGGTCCGCTCCCACACCGAGCGCATCCGGCGCATCGAGTCCGGCGACCAGGTCGTCGTAGGCGTGAACGCCTTCACCGACACCACCTCCTCTCCCCTCGAGGGAGACGAGCGCATCCAGCGGGTCGACCCTCGGGTGCAGGAGCAGATGATCGCCGACGTCGTGGCCTGGCGGGCTGGCCGTGACGGCGACCGGTGGGCCCTGGCGCTCGACGAGCTGCGCCGGGTGGCCGCCACGGAGGAGAACATCGTGCCGGCGAGCATCGCCTTCGCCGAGGCGAGCGGCACGACAGGCGAGTGGGCCGGCGCGCTGCGCGAGGTCTTCGGTGAGTACCGGGCGCCGACCGGAGTCGGCGCCGCGGCCGGTCGCCGGGGTGAACAGCTGGCCCAGGTCGCCGACCAGGTGCGCGGCCTCGAGGGTGGCCCGCCCCGCTTCCTCGTCGCCAAGCCGGGGCTCGACGGGCACTCGAACGGGGCCGAGCAGATCGCCGTGGCCGCCCGTGACGCGGGTATGGAGGTCATCTACCAGGGCATCCGCCTCACGCCCGAGCAGATCGCGGCGACGGCCCGGGACGAGGACCCCGACGTCATCGGTCTCTCGATCCTCTCGGGAAGCCACCTCGAGCTCGTCCCCCAGGTGGTGGCGCTCGTGCGGGACGAGGGCAGCGATGCCCCCGTCATCGTGGGCGGCATCATCCCCGAAGAGGACCGGGCCTACCTGCTGGCCGCCGGCGTGACCAGGGTGTACACGCCCAAGGACTTCGAGATGGGGCGCATCATGGCCGACATCGCCGAGCTCGCCATCGCCCGTCGTCGCCGCTGAGCGCGCTCAGCTGGGCCGACGCGACGCAGCCGGGGGCGAAGAGCCCCGCGCAAGCTTCATGGACGCGCCCCAGCCGCCGATGGGTAAGCGATGCCGTCCCACCGTCGCCGCCTCGCCTGTCTGGCCGCCGGCCTCGTGGCCCTCGGGGCGGCCATCCTCGGGATCGTGGCCGACGCCGCAGCGCTCGGCCTCCTCGCCGGGGCGGCGGGCCTGGCGGCCGGGGCCCTGGGCTGGTTGCCCGACCGCCGCCCGGCATCGTTGGTGGCGGACCAGGTCGGGGCGGGCGCCACCCTGGGCGCCGACGCCTCACCCGGTGCTCGCCTGGCGAGCGACGGCGGGGCCGCCGCCCTGCGACGAGAACGAGGAGCCATCGCCGACGCCACGCCGCTCGGCCGCCCCGCAGGGGAGGCCACCCTCGACGACCCGCCCGAGGAGCTGCAGAGCCTCGTCGACGCCGAGAGCGGCCTCTTCACCGAGAGCTACCTGCTCGTCGCCCTCGAGGCCCGCATCGCCGCCGCCCGGCGCCGGCTCCGGCCGGTGTCCATCGTCATGCTCGACGTGGTCGAGGGCCTTCGCCTCGGCGAGCCCATCGTCGGCGACCCCCTCGCCGTGTCCTCGGCCGTACGGGCCACGTTGCGCGAGGCCGACACCGCGGGACGCCTCGGGGACGGTCGCTACGTGCTCGTGCTCGAGGACACGAACGAGAGCGGCGCCGTGTGGACCGTCGAACGGGTGCGCAACAAGCTCAGCGCCGCTCGGCCGGGTTGCACCGTCTGGGCGGGCGTGGCCTGCTACCCGGCGCACGGCTTCACCCTGGCCGAGATCCTCGACGGCGCCGACAGCGCCCTCGTCCTCGCCCGCGAGTGGCGCCAGGACCGCATCGAGGTGGCCGCCAGCGAGTGAGGAAGCGCCGCCCCGGCGCGCACTGCCGCCGGCGGCGCCACGCCCTCGCTCACCGCTCCCGGGCGGCGACGGCGGCCGCCACCAGCCCGATGCCGACGCTCTCGAGGACGCTCGGCACCTGGCGCAACGCCACCGCCCCCACGACGGCGGCGGTGGCCGGTAGCAGTGCCAGCAGGAGGGCGAACTGCTCGGGCCGCAGGCGGTGGAGGATCACCTGGTCGAGCCCGTAGGGCACCACGTTGGACAGCACGCCCACCGCGGCGCAACCGAGCACGAGCACGGGGGTCGGCTCGCCGAGAGCGATCCCGACCAGGCCGGCGGGGGCGATGGCGAGGGAGCCGATGAGCATCGACCAGGCCAGGGCGTCGAGGCCGTCGGCGGGGCCAGCCCCGCTGCGCGCCACCCGGGCGCCGAGCACGATGTAGCCGGCCCAGAGCACCGCCGACCCGAGCGCGAACATGACCCCGGAGGGGCTCGCCGACCATTGCACCTCGGCGAGCAGCACGACCCCGGCCACAGCGAGGCCCAGGGCGACGACGTTGCGCGCCGTCCGGGTGCCGACGACAGCGACGACGATCGGCCCGAGGAACTCGATGGCCACGGCGTTTCCGAGGGGGAGGCGCTCGACGGCCAGGTAGAAGCACAGGTTCATCGCCGCCAGCGCCACGCCGAAGGCGGCGATGGCCCGGCGGCGAGGCCGGTCCCACGCGGCTCGTCGCGGTGTGCCCCGGAGCAGCCACAGCAGGGCGCCCGACGTTCCCACCCGCAACCAGGCCACCGCCAGGGGCCCGAGATAGGGGAAGAGCACCACGGCGAGGGCCGCGCCTACGTACTGGGACACCGCCCCGGCGACGAAGAAGGCCGGCGCGGGGACCGCGCCGAGCCCTGCGGGGCGGCTGGCCACGCCCTATTGTCGGCCGACGATGGACCCCCGCCGCCAGCCCGTGCCTGACGTGCACGCCACCACCACGGACCTTTCGGGGCCCGGTCGTCCCCAGGCGCGCGTCGCGGCGGCGAGGGCTGCCGGAGGCCAGTCGAGCGAGCCACGTCGCTACCCGCCCCCCGGCCATTTCCTGCGGCACCTGCGCCTCAGCGTCGACCCCCGCACCGAGGGGACCATCGAGGGCGCCATGCCCGTGCTCCCCGACCTCTGCGACCACACCGGCGCGCTGCGCCTCGGCGCCGTCGCCGCCTTCGCCGACTACGCCCTCGGCGTGCTGAGCACCCACGCGGGGGCGCCGGACTGGATCGCCACCCATGACCTCGGCGTGCAGCTCCTCGGCCCGGCTCGCGGGCCGGAGGTCGTGGCGTCGGGCAGCCTCGTGCGCTCGGGCCGCAACACCATCGTGTCCGAGCTTGTCATCCGCGACCTCGTGGGCACGGTCGTCGGGGCGGCGACGGCGACCTACAGCCGGTTGGCCCGGGTGGGGCCGACCGGGCCGACATCGCGCGTTCTCCAGCGCGTCGACCTCGCCGAGGCCGACGAGGCACGGCGCACGCCCCTCGACCGCTACCTCGGCTTCGAGGTGGACGCCGACGCCGGGGAGCTGCGCTTCGAGCACCTCCCCCACCTGCGCAACTCGACGGGCGCCATCCAGGGAGGCGTGATCGGCCTGGCCATGGAGTGGCTGGCGGCGGAGATGGCGGGCCGGGCACTCGGCCGGCCGGGCCCGGGCCGGACGTTGCAGCTCCAGGTGTACTACCTGAGCCAGGGCCGCAAGCCGCCGTTCGTCGTCCGGGACGAGGTGCTCGGCCGGGACGACGGCCCCGCCGGTGAGTCCCTCCACCGCCTCGAGCTCGTGGAGGCGCCCACCGGGCGGCTGCTGGCCATGGGCACGGCGAGGGCGAGCGGCTGAACCTGGCTGGGCTCGCTGCGCTCGGGCCCGGCGCCACCAATGACGGGCGGCGGGCGGCGGGCGATCAGCTGAGCTCGTCGAGCACGGCGTCGGTGTCCGCGCCGTAGGGCCGGCCGACCCAGCGCACCGCCCCCGGGGTGGCCGAGAGGTTCGCCACGAGGCCCTGCATGGTGACCCCGTCCACTTCCACGAAGGCGCCCCGGGCGGCCAGGTGGGGGTCCGCGGCGAGGTCGGAGAGGTCGTAGACGACGGCGGCTGCAGCCTCGGCGGCCTCGAAACCGGCCACGACGTCCCCCGCTGGGCGGCTGGCCACGAAGCGGGCGACGGCGTCCTCCACCTCGACACGGTGCTCGACGCGCCCGGCGACGGTGGCGACGCCGGGGTGGTCACCCAGGCCGACGAGCTGCATGACCCGCCGGGCCACCGAGTCCGAGGAGGCCGAGATCGCCACCCAACGGCCGTCGGACGCGGGCCAGACGCCGCGGGGGACGCTGTTGGGCAGGCTCGAGCCCATGCGCCCCTGGAGGAAGCCCGCCTGGAACCAGGCGGGCACGATCGGGCCCATCACCTGGAGAAGCGACTCGACGAGGTTGACGTCGACGACCTGGCCGACCCCCGAGTGCAGGGCGACCATCGAGGCGAACGCCGAGGCCAGCCCGGCCAGCTCGTCCGTGAGGGCGATGGGGGGCAGCATCGGGGGCCCGCCGGGCTCGCCGGAGATGGAGGCCCACCCGGCCATGGCCTCGGCCAATGTGGCGAAGCCGGCGCGGTGGGCGTAGGGGCCGGTCTGGCCGAACCCGGTGACCCGGGTGATGACGAGGCGGGGGTTCCGGGCGAGCAGCACGTCGGGCCCGAGGCCCAGCGCCTCGAGCTTGCCCGGGCGGAGGTTCTCGACGAGGACGTGGGCGCCCTCGACGAGGCGGAGAAGCCGGTCGCGGTCCTCTGCGCTCTTCAGGTCGAGCACGACGGAGCGCTTGTTCCGGTTGAAGAGCTTCCAGCTCAGCGAGACCCCGTCGGCAGGGTCGGGGACGCCCATGCGGCGGGTGGAGTCCCCGTCCGGAGGACGCTCGACCTTGATGACGTCGGCGCCGAAGTCGGCGAGGTACTTCGCACAGGACGGGCCGGCGATGACCGTCGAGCAGTCGATGACTCGGACGTCGGCCAGCGGGCCCGTGCTCCGGGGCGGGGGCGCCACCGGCTCAGCCATCAGCTGTAGCTACCGGGGCGTTCCCGGCGCAGGGGCACGGGCTTGGACCACCATCGGCCCGAGAACTTCCAGCGGGCAGGCTCGGCGGCCACCAGCGCCACTGCGGCGGGGCGGGGCCAGGCGACCTCTACAGCGGCCATGATCGCCGCCACCTCGTCGTCGGTCGCGTTGCCCCTCGTCACGGTCAGGTCCACGGACGCGGAAGTGTAGCCAGCGCCGCCACGGGTGGCCCCGCGGTCCGAGCCGGCCTCTACAACGGCATGTTGCCGTGCTTGCGGCGAGGCAGTTCCTCGCGCTTGGACTGGAGCAGCTCGAAGCCGGCGACGACCTTCTGGCGAGTCTCGGCCGGGTCGATGACGTCATCGATGTAGCCTCGTTCGGCGGCGATGTAGGGGTTGGCGAAGCGCTCGGTGTACTCGTCCACCAGCTCGGCCTTGCGGGCGACGGGGTCGCTCGCGTCGGCGATCTCCCGGCGGTTGATGATCTCGACTGCGCCCTGGGGGCCCATCACGGCGAGCTCGGCCGACGGCCACGCGTAGCAGAGGTCCGACCCGATCGACTTCGAGTCCATGACCACGTACGCCCCCCCGTAGGCTTTGCGCACGATCACTTGGATGCGGGGCACGGTGGCCTCGCAATAGGCGTAGAGCAGCTTGGCGCCGTGGCGGATGATGCCGCCGTACTCCTGGTCGACGCCGGGCAGGAAACCGGGCACGTCGACGAGGGTGAGCAACGGCACGTTGAAGGCGTCGCAGGTGCGCACGAAGCGGGAGGCCTTCTCGGAGGAGTCGATGTCGAGCACACCGGCCAGCATCAGCGGCTGGTTGCCCACGATGCCGACAGGCCTGCCGTTCACCCGGGCGAAGCCGCAGACGATGTTGCGGGCCCAGGAGGGGAAGTACTCGAAGAAGTCACCGTCGTCGACGATGGAGGTGACGACCTTCTTCATGTCGTAGGGCTGGTTCGAGCTGGGGGGGATGAGGTCGTGCAGCTCCGGGCAGAGGCGCAGCGGGTCGTCGGTGACCTCGCTGGCCGGGGGCTCGTCGAGGTTGTTCGACGGCAGAAAGCTGAGCAGGTACTTGACGTCGTCGAGGCACGCCTTCTCGTCCTCGCTGACGAAGGTGGCCACCCCGGACTTGGTCGAGTGCGAGCCGGCGCCTCCCAGTTCCTCGAGGGTCACGTCCTCGCCCGTCACCGTCTTCACGACGTCGGGCCCGGTGATGAACATGTGGGACGTGTTGCGGACCATGAAGATGAAGTCGGTCATCGCTGGCGAGTACACGGCGCCGCCGGCGCAGGGGCCGAGCACGACCGAGATCTGGGGGATGACGCCCGAGGCCAGCACGTTGCGGTGGAAGATCCCGCCGTAGCTGTCGAGGGAGACCACGCCCTCCTGGATGCGGGCGCCGGCGCCGTCGTTGAGCCCGATCATGGGCACGCCGATCTTGAGCGCGAGGTCCATGACCTTGTGGATCTTCTCGGCGAAGACCTCGCCGAGGGCCCCGCCGAAGACGGTGAAGTCCTGGGAGAACACGCAGACGCGGCGGCCGTCGATGGTACCGAAACCGGTGACGACGCCGTCGGTGTAGGGCCGGTCCGTCGCCCCCTCGGCGCGGCTGCGGGCCAGCATGTCGAGCTCGTGGAAGGACCCGGGGTCGAGCAGGTGCTCGATGCGCTCCCGGGCGAGCAGCTTGCCCTTCTCGTGCTGGCGCAGCACCGCTCGCTCGGGCCCGGCGTGGATCGCCTGGTCCTTCCGCTTCTGCAGGTCGGCGAGGCGTTCGCTGAGGGGGTGCTCGGCCATAGTGGGCGACAGGCTACCGACCTGCGGGACGACCCTCCCAATGGCTCCGAACCTGCTGGTCGTGCCCTGCGGCCTGCGCCTACGCTCCACGGGCGATGGGCGGCTTCGGGCGAGTGTGCGTGTTCCTCGGCTCCCAGGTGGGGCGGTCGCCGCGCTACGCCGAGGCCACGGAGGCGTTGGCCGCCGAGCTCGTCCGCCGGGGCACCGGCCTCGTGTACGGCGGGGGCG
Source organism: Acidimicrobiia bacterium (assembly GCA_009377505.1). Lineage (GTDB taxonomy): Bacteria > Actinomycetota > Acidimicrobiia > Acidimicrobiales > CAIXPF01 > WHTX01. The sequence goes on along the minus strand of WHTX01000030.1, from coordinate 19,302 downwards.
CCGTGGGCCTCATGGGCGTCCTCGCCGACGCGGTGATGGCCGCGGGCGGCACGGTCGATGGCGTCATCCCCCGGGGCCTCTTCGAGCGCGAGGTCGAGCACCCGGCGCTCACCACCCTGCACAAGGTGGGCTCGATGCACGAGCGCAAGGCGACGATGTACCAGCTGGGGGACGCCTTCGTCGCCCTGCCGGGGGGCCTGGGCACGCTGGAGGAGCTGGCTGAGACGCTGACCTGGGTGCAGATCGGACTCCATGCGAAGCCGGTGGGCATCCTCGACGTCGGCGGTTTCTACGCCCCGTTGCGAGGGTTCCTCGAGCACACCGTGGCGGAGGGCTTCACCAAGGCGGCGAGCCTCGAGGCGGTGGTGGTCGAGGAGGACCCGGGCCAGCTGCTCGACCGCATGGCCGAGGTGGCCGCTCGTGTGGGCGGGGTCACCGAGACGGCGGGCAGGCCGCTCTAAGCTCACGGCCGTGCAGCTCCCAGTCGTGCCGCCGGTGCGGCCCATGTTGGCCAAGCCGGTGGGCGGATTCGACGCGCTGCCGACCGGCGAGCTCGTCTTCGAGCCCAAGTGGGACGGCTTCCGCTGCATCGTCTTCCGCGACGGTGACGAGGTGGTGCTGGGCTCGCGCAACGACCGGCCCCTCACCCGTTACTTCCCCGAGATGGTCGAGGTCGTGCTGCGGGAGCTGCCGGAACGCTGCGTGGTGGACGGCGAGCTGGTGGTGGCGTCGGTGGACGAGTCGGGGCGCCGCCACCTGGATTTCGACGCTCTCCAGCTGCGGATCCACCCGGCGGTGAGCCGGATCACCATGCTCGCGGCCGAGATCCCCGCGAGCTTCGTGGCGTTCGACCTGTTGGCCCTGGGCGAGCGTGACGTGCGGGCCGAGCCCATGGCGGAGCGGCGGGCCCTGCTCGAGTCCGCGCTGTCCGGCGCCCGGCCACCGGTGCACCTGACGCCCGTGACTTCGGACCGGGCCGTGGCCGAGCGGTGGTTCGCCCGCTTCGAGGGGGCCGGGCTCGACGGGGTGATCGCCAAGCCGTCCGATGACCCCTACGTCGAGGACCGCAGGGTGCAGTTCAAGCTGAAGCAGAAGCGGACGGCGGACGCGGTGGTGGCCGGGTTCCGCTGGCACAAGGACGGGGCGGGCGTCGGCTCCCTGCTCTTGGGCCTGTTCGACGATGCGGGCCGACTGCACCACGTGGGCGTGGCCGCGAGCTTCTCGGTGAAGCAACGGGCCGAGTTGGTCGAGCAGCTGGCGCCGTACCGGGTGGGGGCGATCGAGGGGCACCCCTGGCAGGAGTGGGCCGAGGCGTCGGCGCACGAGGCGGGGAGGATGCCGGGCGGGCTGTCACGCTGGAGCCAGGGCAAGGACCTGTCATGGGAGCCGCTGCGGCCGGAGCTGGTGGCGGAGGTGGCGTACTCGTCGATGCTGTCGGGGCGGTTCCGAGCGACAACGAAGCTGCAGCGGTGGCGGCCCGACCGCGAGCCGGCTTCGTGCCGGTACGACCAGCTGGAGGCGCCGGCCTTGATCCCCCTCGACGAGGTCCTCGACCCGCCCGAGCGCTGACCCCGACACGGTCGAATCGACGTCGATTCGACGGTCGTACCGCCTGGTCAGAAGGCTAGAGACACCTTGAGGGCGCCCTCGTGGCGCTCCTGGGCGAGGTCGAACGCTTTGCCCACGTCCTCGATCGGCAGCACGTGGGACAGCAGCGGGGTGACGTCGATCTCGCGCCGACGGATCATCTCGACGGCGACGCGGAAGGACACGAGCCCCGCCTCGCCCTGGGCGCCGTAGACGGTGTGCGCCGTCAGCCGCCGCCGGAAGAACATCCGGAAGTCCATCGGGATCGGCGCCTTCGAGTCCGGGAGACCGAACCAATAGACCGTGCCGCCCGGCTTGACCAGCCGGGGCGTCAGCAGGAACGAGTCCCGCCGGCCGACCGCCTCCACTACGTAGTCGGCCCCCTGGCCGCCCGTCAGGTCCTGTACCGCGCTGGCTACGTCGTCGCGCGGCGGCTGCAGCAGCACGTCGGCGCCGAAGCCGGCCGAGGCAGCCAGGCGGGACGGCGAGAGGTCAGCGACGATCACCCGCGCTGCACCGGCCCGCTTCAGCAGGAACGACCAGAACAACCCGGCCGAGCCCTGGCCGAGTACCACCACGGTCGCCCCGGCCACGTCGGCGGGGTGCTGGCGCATGGCGAAGATGACCGTGCCGAGCTGCTGGGCCATGAGCACCTGGTCGATGGGCGGCAGGTCACCGTCGAGGCGGACGAGGGACCCGCCCCGGACACGTTGGGTCTCGGCGAAGCAGCGCGCCTCGGGCACGTCGGGGACGGAGAGCACCAAGTCACCCGGCACGAAGCCGTCGCGTCGGCTCTCGAGCACCTCGCCGATGCCCTCGTGGCCCGGGTAGCCCGGGGCCCAGAGCTCGGGCGACGTCTCGATCCCGTCATAGACGATGTGGAGGTCGGACCCGCAGATCGACGCGTAACGGCTGTGGACGAGGACATCGCCCTCCCCCGGTGCCTCGACCTGGGTCTCCACGCACTCCATGCGGCCGAGTTCGACCAACTGCGCCGCCCGTGTCCTCATGGCGCGGACCCTACGCCAAGTGCCCCCGGTCACGGGCCACCTGCCGAACCCTGGGGATGATGTAGCCCGCGCCGAGGTAGCCGGCCAGGTCCTCGAAGCGCTCCCCGGGCCCCTTCCACCCCCACTCGTCGACCGCCCCGACGTGGGGCCCATCGACGTCGAGGGTGGCGAGGCGGCGATACAGGAGGGCGTCCGCCATCTGTGAGCGGAGCGTCATGGCCAGTGCGGCCGGGCCGCGCACTCCCGTCACCTGCCAGTCGACCGCATCGGCCGGTACCTGGTCGAGGGTGCCGTAGCGGCCGAGCACGGCGCTGGCCGACTTGGCGCCGAAGCCCGGGAGGCCGGGGAACCCGTCGGCGCTGTCACCCACGAGGGCCAGCCAGTCAGGGATGGACGTGGGCGGCACCCCGTAGCGGGCGCGCACCGCCGCCTCGTCGGCGACGGTCCCCTTGCGCCGGTCCACCTGGACCACCCGGTCGCCCCGTACGCACTGGGCCAGGTCCTTGTCCGGGGTCATGATCTGCACCTGGCTGACCCGTTCGTCTCTCGCCGCGACCGCCGCCGCAGCGGCCATCGCGTCGTCGGCCTCGTAGGTGACCTCCGGCCAGACGGTGAGCCCTAGGGCGTCGAGCGCCTCCTCGAGCAACGGGAACTGCTGTTTCAGCTCTGGGTCGACGCCCGCGCCCGATTTGTAGCCGGCGAAGACGTCGTTGCGCCATGACTCGATGACGTGGTCGGTGGCCACACCGACGTGGGTGGCACCGTCCTCGAGGAGCTGCACCATCGAGGCGAGCACGCCCCCAGTGGCGGCGACCTCCCTGCCGTCGTCGGCCTTGCGCGACGGGGCGCCGAAGAAGTGCCTGAACAGCTCGTAGGTGCCGTCGACCAGGTGGACGATCATGGGCTCAGTGCTCGAACGCGCCCTCGGGCCAGCTGGGCACGCCCGGGTCGAGCTGCACGCCGGCCGAGTTGAGGAAGCCCGACACCAGCCGGTAGAAGCCAGCTACGGCGAGCAGCTCGACGAGCGCGGCGTCGTCCCAGCGGCCTGCTAGGCGGGCCCAGGTGGCGTCGGAGACGCAATCGTCGGCACAGAGCTCGTCGGCGAGGGCGACGAGGTCGCGGTCGGCGTCGGACCAGCCGCCCTTCTCGGGCGCCAGGGTGAGCTGGTGGATCTCGTCGTCGGTGAGCCCGGCCTCACGCCCGATGAGGGTGTGCTGGCCGAACTCGTAGACCGACTGGCAGTTCGCGCCGACGCGGAGGATCACGAGCTCGCGCTCACGGACCGGTAGGACGCCGCGGAAGAGGAGCCCGCCCCCGAACTGGGAGAACCGCTTCAGCACCCGCGTGTTGTGGGCCAGGGTCGCCGAGATGTTGAGCGAGTCGCTGGCGTCGTTGCCGAACATCAGCTCGCGCTGCAGGTCGCTCGGTTCGGTGACCGGGGCGATGCGCGGGCTGGTCGGACGCGGCTTGCGGGCAGGCATGCCCGGCGACCCTAGTCCTGGGTAGCTGCCGGGGTTTCCTACGTTCCGGGGCGTATGCGGTACCAGCCGCGGCGCACTCGCTCCGCTCGGCCTTGTTCGGCCTCGTAGCCCAGCGCGTCGGCGAGCGACTTGGCCGGGTGGTCGGAGTCGACAGCGACCCCCCGCAGGTGCAGGAGCCGGTGAAGCTCCACCAGGGACAGGGCCACGCCGACCTCGCTCAGGACACGCAGCGCATGGTCCCGAAGCGCTCGGCCCCAGGCGAGCCGGGGGCGTACGGGCAGGGCAGGCAGGGTGTGCTCGGGCCGAGTCGCTTCGGGGCGGCGCCGTCCACGGCCGCCCAGCCAACGGGGCCAGATGCGCTCGCGCAGGCGGGAGCGCTCGCGCTGGAGCTCGTGACGTTCGCGGGCAAGACGGGCGAACTCGGCGTCGATCTGGTCGCGACGCTGGCTCACCTCGTCCCAACGCTCGATGAGCGCACGGCGCTGGGGGCCGAGCGCGGCGTGCTGGCGGATCGGTTCGACGTAGCGGCCCTGGGCCGTGCGGGCGGAGCGGGACATGCTGGGACTCCGAGCTGGCGTGGTGTACCAGCGCCCAGATCGTCTCGGGCCAGGCGCGATCCCTAACAGCGATCGTAGCAGGTCTCGAGGAGGCTGGGGCCCGGGTTTTCGACGACTGGGCCGAGCCGGCCCGCCCGGCTGGCCGGCCCAACCACGTCGAATCGACGTCGAATCGACCTGGGTGGCGCCACTCGGGTGCGCGGCGCCGCCGGGGGCGGCAAGCTGATCGCCGTCAGCGGCGCCGCGCCCTTCAGTTCTCCTGGACGAGCTCGATCAGCGTCCCGAACGAACCCTTGGGGTGGACGAAGGCCACGGTGGTACCACGCGAGCCCGGCCGCGGCGCGGCATCGATCGCCTTTGCCCCCGCCGCCACCATGGCAGCGAGCGCGACCCCGCAGTCGGCGACGCGATAGCCCACGTGGTGCAGGCCCTCGCCCCGCTTCTCGATCGCCTTGGCTACCGGGGAGTCAGGCCGGGTCGGCGTCAGCAGTTGCACGTAGGACTCGGCGACCTTGAGCAGCGCCTCCTCCACGCCGTCGGACTCGACCACCTCGCGGTGGTCCACCGAGGCACCGAACGCCCGCCGGTAGTAGTCGATCGCCGCCTCCAGGTCGTTCACCGCGATGGCGACGTGATCGATCTCGGTCAGCAGCACAGCGCCTCCTCAGGTCCGCTCGAACAGCCGGATGCGATCCTCGCCGATCCGGGCTCGCATCTCGGGGTCGTCGATGCCCAAGCCGCGCTCGGAGGCCAGGCACAGCACGCCCAGCTTGCCCTCGTGCATGTTGTGATGCACCTGGTACGCGGCCTCGCCGACCTCCTCCAACGGGAAGCAGGCGGACAGGATCGGGTGGATCGCACCCCGGCTGATCAGCTCGTTCATCCCCCACGCCTCTTGGTAGTTGGCGAAGTGGGAAGACACGATCCGCTTGAGCTTCATCCACAGGTGCCGATTGTCGTACTCGATCATGTAGCCCGACGTCGCTGCGCAGGTCACGATCGTGCCGCCCCGCTTGCAGACGAACACCGAAGCGCCCATCGTCGAGCGGCCCGGGTGCTCGAAGACGATGTCGGGGTCGTCGCCCACGAGGGACCGCACGGTCTTGCCGAGGCGCCGCCACTCTGCCTCGTCCTGGGTGTGCTCGTCCTTCCAGAACGCGAAGCCCTCGGCCACCCGGTCGATCGTCGCCTCGCAGCCCAACCGTCGCAGGATCTCGGCCTTGTCCGGCGAGGAGACCACGCCGACAGGGATGCCGCCGCCGTTGAGCACGAGCTGCGTGGCGTAACCGCCGAGGCCGCCGGTCGCCCCCCAGATGAACACCCGGTCCCCTTGCTTCATGCGAGCGGCGTTGCGGCCCACGAGCATCCGGTAGGAGGTGGAGGCGCACAGCCCGTTGACCGCCGCCTCCTCCCAGGTGAGGTGCGCCGGCTTCGGCATGAGCTGGTTGGCCTTGAGCACGGCGAGGTCGGCGAGGCCGCCGAAGTTCGTCTCGAAGCCCCAGATGCGCTGATTGGCGGCGAGCATCGAGTCGTCGTGGGCGGACGGGTCCTGGTCGTCGATGTAGTTGCAGTGGGCGACGACCTTGTCGCCCGGCCTCCAGTTGCGCACCGCCGAGCCGACGGCGAGCACGACACCTGAGGCGTCCGAGCCGACGACGTGGTGGTCGAGGGCGTGGCGGGCCGCCCACTCCGACTCGCGGGCCATCCGGTCGAGGAAGCCGAAGGTGGAGAGCGGCTCGAAGATCGAGCTCCACACCGTGTTGAAGTTGATCGAGGAGGCCATGACGGCCAGGTAGACCTCGTCGGGGGCCAATACCGGGGTGGCGACCTCGCCCACGTGCAATGCCTTGCGAGGGTCCTTGTCCTTCGAGGGCATGCCTTCGAACATGGCCTCATCGCTCCGCCGCAGGTGGGCGGCGCGATACGACTCGGGGATGGGCAACGCGGCCAGGTCCTCGCCGCTCGCGCCGGCCCTGATGGCCTCGAGAATCGCCTGCATGGCGGCGGAGGGTACCGGGCCCGACCACAGCCGCGGGAAGTGAACTTACCCTCAAGTAGCTTCAGCCGTCCGCACCTCGGGCGGCGCCGAGCCACGACACCTATCCTGGGGGCACCCACGACCCGGAGGTCGCCCATGGCTGGTTCCGTCATCGTCGCCGGCGCACGCACACCGATCGGCAAGTTCAACGGCGCCTTCGCGAGCCTCGCCGCCGTCGACCTCGGTGGCGCCGCCATCACCGCCGCCCTCGAGCGGGCCGGCATCCGCGCCGACCAGGTCGAGTACGTGTTCATGGGCCAGGTGCTCCAGGCGGGGACGGGCCAGATCACCGCCCGTCAGGCCGCGGCGAAGGCCGGCATCCCCATGACCACCCCGGCCACGACCGTGAACAAGGTCTGCCTCTCGGGCCTGCACAGCATCTACCTGGCGGACCAGATGATCGCTGCGGGCGACGCCGACATCGTGGTCGCCGGGGGCATGGAGTCCATGACCAACGCTCCTTACCTGCTGCCCGGCGCCCGCCACGGCATGCGCCTCGGGGACGGGGCCGTCGTCGACTCCATGATGTTCGACGGGCTCACCTGCGCCTTCGACCAATGCGCCATGGGCGAGGGCACGGAGCGAGACGCTGCGGATGCCGCCATCTCCCGCCAGGCGATGGACGAGGTCGCCGCCCGCTCCCACGACCTCGCGGCCGGCGCCCAGAAGGACGGGCGCTTCGAGGCCGAGATCTCGCCCGTCACCATCCCCCAGCGCCGGGGCGAGCCGATCGTCGTGGACCGCGACGAGGGCGTGCGACCGGGCACGACAGCCGAGTCCCTCGCCGGCTTGCGGGGTGCTTTCGGCGGCGCCGGCAACGTGACGGCCGGCAACGCCAGCCAGATCTCGGACGGTGCCGCCGCAGTGGTGCTCATGTCCAAGGCCAAGGCGGCGGAGCTGGGGGCCTGGCCCCTCGGCGAGGTGCTCGGCTACGGCCAGGTGGCCGGCCCGGGCACCAACCTGCTGCACCAACCGGCGGCGGCCATCCTCAAGGCCACCGATCGGCTCGGGATCAGCCCCGCCGACCTCGACCTCCTCGAGATCAACGAGGCCTTCGCGGCCGTCGCCCACGCGTCCACCGCCGACCTCGGGGTCAGCCCCGACGTGGTCAACGTCGACGGCGGGGCCATCGCCCTCGGCCACCCGATCGGCGCGTCCGGCACCCGCCTCGCCCTCCACCTGCTCCACGAGCTGGGCCGTCGCGGCGGGGGCCTCGGCGCGGCCGCCCTCTGCGGTGGTGGTGGCCAGGGCGACGCCCTCATCGTGCGCGTCGACGCTTGATCACCGTTCCGACAGCGACCTCGCCACGAAGTTCTCCCGGTGGGTTGTCATCTCGTCGCAACAGTCGTAATGTGATGTCAACAACGAACCGGGTCGCTCGGCACCACTGAGAGATCCGGGACTAGCACCAGGGGTGCTGGAACGAGTCGGTATGTACTGTCCGCCCGCGTCGACTCCTCCAGCACCCCTGGCGCGTTTTCCCGTGGCTTCGTAACGAGGTCGTGCCGGGCGCGCCCGGCTCAGCCGTGGACTTCGCGCCGCCCCTCGAGAGCACGACCGAGCGTGAGCTCGTCGGCATACTCGAGGTCGCCACCGACAGGCAGGCCCGACGCCAGCCGGGTGACCCGCAGGCCCTCGACGTCGCGCAGCAGCCGGACGAGGTACATCGCCGTAGCCTCCCCGGTGAGGTTCGGGTTGGTGGCGAGCACCAGCTCGCTCACGGGTTCTTCGGCCAGGCGGCGCACGAGCTCGCGGACCTTGAGCTGCTCGGGCCCGACGCCCTCGAGGTGGTCGATGGCGCCGTGGAGCACGTGGTAGAGGCCCCGGTACTCGGACGTGCGCTCGATGGCGACGACGTCACGGGGCTCCTCTACGACGCAGAGCACGGCAGGGTCGCGGCGGGGGTCGGCGCAGACCATGCACACCTCGCCCTCGGCGATGTTGAAGCAGCGCCGGCAGAACGAGATGCGGGCCTTGACCTCGGTGATGGCGCTGGCCAGGCGCGCGGCGTCCTCCGTCGGGACACGGAGCAGGTAGAAGGCGATGCGCTGGGCCGATTTGGGCCCGATGCCGGGCAGGCGGCCGAACTCATCGATCAGGTCCTGGACGGGCCCTTCGTAGACCGTGGACATGGTGGCCGTCGTGCCGCCCTCAGGACTCGGTGGGCTCGCCGCCGAGGAGCCCACCGAGCCCGCCGAGGTCGAGGCCGCCCAGGCCGCCGAGCGCGCCGGCCTGGGCGTCCTGCACCTGGGCCATGGCGTCGTGCAGGGCAGCCAGCACGAGGTCCTCGAGGAGAGAGACGTCGGCGGGGTCGACGACATCGGGGCGGATGGTGATCTGGCGGAACTCGCCGCCGCCGGTGACGCGCACCTCGACGGCCCCGCCACCGGCCGAGCCCACGACCTCCTGCTCGGCGGCCCGAGCCTGGGCGGCCACGAGTTCCTGGGCGCCGGCGAGGAGGGAGCTGAGGTCGAACCCCCCGACCGGATCGGGCTGGTCGGCGAGCTCGGGCTGGGCGGCGGGTTCAGGCTGCTCGGCGGGCGTGGGCTGGTCGGCCATGGCCCTATTCCACCACCTCGGCGCCGGGGAAGGCCGCCAGCAGCCGGTCGATGACGCTCGTGGCGACGTCGGTGGCCGGGGCGAGGTCGTGCACGTCGCCGATGTCCTCGTCATGGTCCTCGTCGAGGTTCGAGCCGACCAGGGGCCTTGGCTCAGAGCCGGCCCTCACCGGGAAAGGGCTGCTGCCACCACCTCCTCCGGTGTCGTCAGGGTCGACGACGAGCGTGAGGGGTACCCAGCGGCCGAACCGGGCGGCCAGGGCCTGTTCGACCTCGCCGCGGCGCTCGTCGCAGCGGTCACGGTGGATCTCGTTGGGGAGGGCGAAGACAGCGTTGGGGCCGTCGCTGTCGAGGAAGCGGCCGCCGCGGTAGCGGGGACGGGCGCTCTTGCTCAGGGTCTCGAGGATGGCGTCCCAGGCGGCCTCGAGCTCGGCCCGGAGCGGTGCCTCGACGTCGGCAGCACGTCGATTCGACGTCGATTCGGCGGGACCAGGGCGATTCGACGTCGATTCGGCGGGGCCCGTCGAATCCGTCGGGTTCGCCGAGGCGGACGCGCCAGCGGGCGAAGTCGGGCGACCGGCCGGGCCAGGGACTGCAGCCGCATCCCCCGCAGCGCCCGGCGCCGCCTCGGCTGGCGGCGCTGCGGACGCCGCCCCGCCCCGGCTCGCCTGTAGACGGCGACGGGCCTCGGAGGCCGCACCCGCGGCTGCCCCCCCACCCCCGCTTAGCGCGGAGGGCGCCTGCGACGCTTCGGGGGCCTTCGCCACGGCCGTCGCCGGGCTGGGCGACACCTCGGGAGCGCCGTCGCCCGCCGCCACGGTCCCGGCCTCGAGCGCGGCCACCCGCTCCACCAGCGCGGCCAGGGACGTGTCCAGCTCAGGCCTCGTTACCCGGACCAGCGCAACCTCGAGGGACACGCGGGCGTCCGGCGCCTGGCGCATGTCGGTCAGCGCGGTCCCCACGCCTTCGAGCGCCCGGGCCAGCGCGGGGGCACCGAGGGCACGCCCGACGGCGCCGAGGCGCTCGCGGTCGGCCTCAGGAAGCTGGCCCACCGGGCCGCCCACCGCCAAGAGGAACGCGTCCCGCAGCCGGCCGAGCAGCTCCTCGCCGACGAGCCGCGGCTCGCGCCCGGCGTCCAGCGCCACGGCCAAGGCGGCGATGGCCGCCCCCGTGTCCCGAGCCACCAGGGCATCGAGCAGCGCATCGAGCGAGCCCCCCTCCGCCGGCCGGGCGCCCAGGGCTAGGACCTGGTCGAGGGCCGACAGGGTGTCACGGGCGGAGCCCGCGCCCCGCCGTACGACCCAGGCCACCGAGGCCTCGTCGAGCTCGCGTCCCTCGGCCTCGAGCACGCGGCGCACGTGACCTTCGAGGTCTGCTGCGCTGAGCAGGCCGAACTCGTAGTGCTGGGCCCTGCTCCGGATGGTGGGCAGGACCTTCTGCGGGTCCGTGGTGGCGAGCACGAAGGTCACGTGGTCCGGGGGTTCCTCGAGCGTCTTGAGCAGGGCGTTCGCCGCTGCCGTGGACAACATGTGGACCTCGTCGAGGATGTACACCTTCGTGCGGCCGGGCGAGCCGAGGGCCGCCCTGGCGATGAGCTCGCGCATGGCGTCCACGCCGTTGTTGGAAGCAGCGTCGAGCTCGTAGAGGTCATAGGAGCTACCGGCGTCGATGGCGACGCACGACGCGCACTCGCCACAGGGCTCGCCGTCGGCGAGCGCCTCGCAGTTCAGCGCCTTGGCCAGGATGCGAGCACTCGAGGTCTTGCCCGTGCCCCGCGGCCCCGAGAAGAGGTATGCGTGCCCGGTGCGGTTCTCCCGAACGGCGTTTCGCAACGCCGTGACCACGTGTTCCTGGCCGACGATCTCGCCGAAGCGCCGGGATCGGTAGCGCCGGTACAAGGACTGGTAGGCCACGCTGGCGATGGTACCTGCGGCCCACGGGCCCGTCGGGCGGAGCCGTCCCCACAGGGGGAACACGGGCGGCCAAGCCCCGGGAGGTGGCGGCCAGGCGACCTGAGGCACATCGCAGGCTCCGCTGAGAGCTGCTGCCTCCCGGCCCTGACTCGGTTCACGGACTGCGATCGCGCAGGACCCGACCACCACCTCGCGGGGCTCGCCCGCCGGGCGGCGCAGGCACCACCCGATCGGCCACGATACCCTCTCCCCTGCGCCTCGACCGGTCACGATCGCTCGAGAGCACCAGGAGGGATGCGAGAGCGGCCGAATCGGCACGCTTGGAAAGCGTGTGTGGGGCAACTCACCGTGGGTTCGAATCCCACTCCCTCCGCCAGAGCGGCCACAGCGGCGGCACCCACCCGCCCCCGACCGCGGTCGACGGGCCTCGACGGGTAGGGGTACGCTCGGCCGGCCCCCGGGCACCGTCCGCTAGCCTCCGCGCCGATGGCGGGACGCTCCGTCTCCGCCTCCGGGTGTGGCCTCGGCGGGAACCGGCGGGCACGACCCGGCTGGACCGAGCCCTGCCTGCGGTGGGCAAAGGAGGCGACGTGCTCCCGAACGCCATCGCCGTCGCGAACGGCAAGGGCGGCGTCGGCAAGACCTCCCTCAGCGCCAACCTGGCCGGCCTCGCCGCCATCAGCGGCTGGCGCGTCCTGCTCGTCGACCTCGACCCCCAGGGCAACCTCGGCTCGGACCTCGGTTACACCGACGAGGAGGCCAACGACGGGGGAGCCGCCCTGCTCCGTGCGGCCGAGTCGGGCGAGCCCGTGGAACCGCTGCGCGACGTGCGGCCCAACCTCGACGTGGTGACCGGCGGCCCCGGCACCGAGACCCTGGAGACGCTCGTCCGCCGGCGCCTCTTCGCCGACGACGCCACCGCCCTCACGATCGTGGACGCCGCCCTCGCCCCCATGGTGGGCGACTACAACCTCGTCGTGGTCGACTGCCCGCCCGCCATGGGCTGCTTGGTCGAGCTGGCCTTCACCGTGGCCCGCTACCTGGTCATCCCCACCCGAGGCGACGCTGCCTCCCTGAACGGGCTCAGCCGCACGGCCAACCGCTTCGTGAACGTGCGCCGCACCTCGAACCCCCACATCGACCTGCTGGGCATCTGCCTGTTCGGCTTCGGCGCCCAGGACCACCGCATCGTCGCCAAGGCACGCCACCAGCTCGAAGAGGCACTCGACGGCATCGCCCCGGTGTTCGACAGCTTCATCCGCCACTCCCGCAAGGCGCCCGACGACATGCGCGAGCTCGGGCTGCTCGCCCACGAGTACGCCCAGACCGCGGCCCAGGCCCCCCGCTGGTTCGAGGACCGCGACGCCGTCCGCTACTCGACCTCTGCAGATGCGCTGGCCAGCGACTACCAGGCCCTGACCAAGGAGATCCTGACCGCCTTCGCCGAGCGCCAGGCCGCCATCTCTGCCGCCGCCTGAACAGTAGGCCAAGCCCGCCCTCGGGCGTCCGCCGAATCGGCCAAGCGCAACTCCGTCGAATCGACGTCGAATCGCCCGCGCCGAAGCTCGTCGAATCGACGTCGATTCGACGAGCCGAGCGAAAGCGGCCCCGGCGACGACGGCTCACTACAGTCGGCGGGCGTGGACGACCTGGCAGCCATGGGCCTCGCCCTCGAAGAGGCCCGGTCCGCCCTGGCCCACGGCGACGTGCCCATCGGCGCGGTCGGTCTCGTGGAGGGCGAGGTCGTCGCTCGGGCGCACAACGAGCGCGAGTCCCTCCAGGACCCCACGGCCCACGCCGAGGTCCTACTCCTGCGCGAAGCCGCAGCGCGCGCTGGCTCCTGGCGGCTCGCCGGGCTGACGGTCGTGGTCACCCTCGAGCCCTGCGCCATGTGCGCCGGCGCCCTCGTCGCCGCCCGTGTCGCCCGGCTCGTCTACGGGGCGGACGACCCCAAGGCCGGGGCCGCCGGCTCGCTCTACAACCTCTGCGCCGACCCTCGCCTCAACCACGAGATCGAGGTCAAGGCCCGCGTCGAAGCACAGCAGAGCAACGAGCTCCTCGCCGAGTTCTTCGCCACCCTTCGGTGAGCGGGCCGCGTCCCGGCTAGATTCAGCGCCGGAAGGTTGCCAGAGCGGACGAATGGGGCGGCCTCGAAAGCCGTTGTGGCCTCCGGGTCACCGTGGGTTCGAATCCCACACCTTCCGCCAACGTCCCAGAGCGCGATGACGGGCTTCACGACGGGCGAGATGTCCAACAGCGCGGACCGCGCCAGCTGCTATATGTTGCACGACGCGATATATGGGGGGCCGGGGATGGCCGAAGACGGGCCCACTGGGCAGGACGCACCTGGACAGCGCGCACCACGTCACGGGGTGACGCGGCGGACGATGCTCAAGGGGGCGGCGGCGGCCGGCCTGGCCAGCCAACTCGGGCTCTGGCTATCGCGCGCCGAGGCATCCACGGGCGATGACTGGACTGCGTTCGACCAGGCGATCTCCGGCGCGTTCGAGCGCATGGGGATGGTCGGCTCGGCCCTCGCCGTGGTGCGCGCTGACGAGGTGCTCTACCAGCGCACGCTGGGGGTGCGCGACCTGGCGAGCGGGGCACCGGTCACGCCCGATACCCACTTCCTCGTCGCGTCGACCACGAAATCGATGACCTCGGCGCTCGTGGCCACCTACGTCGATTCCGGCGCGCTCGCCTGGGAGCAGCCCGTCGTGGACGCCTGGCCGAAGTTCCGCGCGCCGACCGACGAGCTGACCAGGTCCCTCCGGGTGATCGACCTCTTTTGCATGGCCACCGGCATCGGCGAGCCGGCGTCCATCTCCGCCTTCGCCCAGGGAGACCCCACCACGGGCCAGATCCTCGACCTTCTCGCCATCTTGCCGGTCGACCACGCGCCCAACGAGCAGTTCTTCTACAACAACACGGTGTACACGGTGGGCGGGTACCTGCCGCTGTTGGCCCAGGGCGTGGAGGTCGAGGACCTCGCTGCCGCCTACGCCGAGGCCATGCGGGAGCGGGTCTTCCGCCCGGCCGGCATGGCGCGCACCCTCATCGCGGCTGACCCCCGAGGCGTGGTGGAGGACTACGCCACGGGCAACGGCCCCGCCTTCGGGCAGGGCATCGTCGCCCAGCCCTACGGCCCGCTCGGCAGCTTCACCCCCGTCGGCGGAGCCTTGTCCAACCTCGAGGACATGTCGGCCTACGTGCAGATGCAGCTGCGCCGCGGCGTCTCGGTGGACGGCACCCGAGTGGCGTCGGCCGCCAACCTCGAGGAGACCTGGAAGGGCCACGTCGCCATCGACCTGCCCCCCGACGTCGACCCCGACGCCACGAGCGCGTCCTACGCCCGGGGGTGGATCGCCGTCGACTATCGCGGCGGCCACGAGCTCATCTGGCACAACGGCGGGATCGACGGGTTCTCGACGTTCATCGGCTTCCTGCCCGACGACGACCTCGGCCTCGTCGTGCTGAACGACATGGGCCCCGAGCCCCTCGGGTTGTACTACTACCAGTACGTGCTCAACACGCTGCTCGAGTCGCGTCTCGGGCTGAACGCCGGCATGCCCTCCAAGGTCGAGGCCGCCTACGAGGCCGTCGTGGCCTCCCTCGACGAGCTCGCCGCCGAGGCCGTCCCGGTCGACCCCGACGTGGTCGCCCCCTACCTGGGCCACTACCAGGGCGGGTTCACCGTGGCCCTCGACCCCGCCGGGGCCCTGCACGTGCGCAAGGGCGGACGGGTGATCCCCCTCCTCGCCCTCGGGGACGACTACGTGGCCTCCGGCGGGTTGATCCCGGGCCTGAGCGTGCGCTTCAGCCTCGACGCCGACGAGGTGCCGCGGATGGAGCTGGTCGGCGTCGACTCCGTTCGCCGGACGACCGGCCTCGACGACGCCCGCTGAGGGCCGGTCCCCACCGCGGGGGGCCCCTTGGCGGCGGCGAGGTCGGCGTCGCTACGGTCCGCGGGGCCGAAGACGAGGAGGACCGCCGTGTCCTGGGATGACGAGGTCGCAGAGCTCGAGCGCCGCCACGAGCTCGCCCGGCAGATGGGCGGGCCGGAGTCCGTCGCCTTCCAGCACAGCCGGGGCAAGCTCACCGTGCGCGAGCGGCTCGACCTGCTGGCCGACCCGGGCACGCTCCAGGAGTTCGGCTCGCTCGTCGGGCAGGCCACCTATGACGACGACGGCACGCTCGAGAGCTTCACCCCCAAGGGCGAGGTGAACGCCGTCTGCCGCGTCGAAGGCCGCAAGGTGGTCGTCACCGCCGGGGACTTCACCGTGCGAGGCGGCTCGGCCTCGGGCGGGCCGGGGGGCATCGGCCAGGAGCTGCGCCCCAACGAGCGCTCCCGCGAGTGGCAGCTCCCCTACGTCCGCCTCCTCGACGCCGCCGGGGGCAGCGTCCGGGGCTTCGAGGAGCTGGGCCGCACCTACCTGCCCGACGGCAACATCTGGTCCGCCATCGACGCCCGCCTGCTCAGCGAGGTGCCCGTCGTCTCCGCGGTCATGGGCTCGGTCGCCGGCCTCCCGGCGGTGAACGCCTGCATGGCCCACTGGAACGTCATGGTCGAGGGCACCTCCCAGCTCTTCCCCGGGGGCCCACCGGTGGTCAAGGCCGCCCTCGGCTACGACGTCACCAAGGAGGACCTCGGCGGCCCGCACATCCACACCCGGGTCAGCGGCTCGGTCGACAACCTGGCCGTCGACGAGGCCGACGCCCTCCGCCAGGTCCGCCGCTTCCTCTCCTACCTGCCCTCGAGCGTGCACGAGCTACCGCCCCGGGCCGGGTGCAGCGACCCCGTCGACCGGGTGGAGCCCGAGCTGCGCCGCCTCGTCCCCAAGGACCCCCGCCGCGTCCACGACGCCCGCCGCCTGCTCGACCTGGTCCTCGACGAGGGCTCGTTCTTCGAGATCGCCCCCGGCTACGGCCGCAGCCGCATCACTGGCCTGGCCCGCATGGGCGGCTACCCGGTGGGGGTCATGACGAACAACCCGCTCCACGGGGGCGGGGCCACCGACGTGGCCGGGGGCAGCAAGGTGATCCGCCTATTGCAGCTGTGCGACACGTTCCACCTGCCCCTCGTCTCGTTGGCCGACGAGCCCGGCTTCCTCGTCGGGCTCGACTCGGAGAAGGCGGGCATCGAACGGGCCGGCGCCCGCCTCGTCACGATGACCTGCCTCAGCCGCATGCCATGGGTGACCGTCGTGCTCCGCCGCCTCTACGGCGTCGCCGGCCAGGTACAGCACCGGCCCGCGGGCATGTTCCGCCGCTACGCCTGGCCCTCGGCAAGCTGGGGCTCCATGCACATCGCCGGAGGCGCCTCGGCCGCCTACCGCCGCGAGATCGAGGCAGCCGCCGACCCTGTGGCCAAGCAGGCGGAGATCGAGGGCCGGCTCCGCGCCCTGGCCTCGCCCTTCCGCACGGCCGAGGCCACCGGCCAGGACATCATCGACCCCGCCGAGACCCGGCCCCTCATCTGCGAGTTCGTCGAGGAGGCCCAGCGCGTCCTCGCCCGCCAGCTCGGCCCCTCGCCCCTGCCGTACCTGCCCTGACGCCTCGTCGCTCTGCTCTGGGGGAGCGGAACAACGCTGTGGGGCCGCCGGTTCTGGACGGGTGATGTACTGGATGGGCAGGCACGACCCCAGCGCCGTCGCCGGACGGCACCTCGAGCGCGACGTGCTCAAGCGCGTCTGGCGCTTCGCCGGCCACTTCCGGGCCCAGATCGTCGGGTACCTCGTCGCCGTCGTGGCCGGGTCCCTTGCCGGCCTGGCCGCCCCGCTCGTGGTCCGGTCCCTGCTCAACGAGGCCATCCCCCAGGGCGACCGGGGCTGGGTGAACCTGCTGGCCGTGCTGCTCGTGGCCGCCGCCCTGGGTGAGGCGGCCCTGTCCCTCATCGCCCGCTGGCTGTCCTCCCGGGTCGGCGAGGGCCTCATCTACGACCTGCGCGTCGCCCTGTACGACCACGTGCAGCGCATGCCCCTGGCCTTCTTCACCAACAGCCAGACCGGCACGCTGGTGAGCCGGCTCAACAACGACGTCGTGGGCGCCCAGTCCGCCGTGACCTCCACGCTCGGCACGGTCGTCTCGAACGTCGTCACCCTCGTGTCCACCCTCGTGGCCATGGCCGTGCTGGAGTGGCGCCTGACCGCCCTCGCCCTCGTCATCCTGCCGGTCTTCCTGCTCGGCTCGCGGCGGGTCGGGCGCAAGCTCCAGGTCCTCACCCGGCGCTCGATGGACTTCGACGCCACCATGAACGCCCAGATGACCGAGCGGTTCGGCGTGTCGGGCTCACTGCTCGTCACGCTCTTCGGCCGGCACCGCAGCGAGGCGAAGGCGTTCTCCGAGCGGGCGGCGGCCGTGAGGGACATCGGCGTGAAGACCGCCGTGTACGGGCGCACGTTCATGCTGGGCCTCGGCGTCGTGGGCGCCCTGGGCACCGCCGCCGTGTACTGGGTCGGCAGCCAGCTCGTCATCGGCGGCGGGATGCGCCTGGGCGACCTCGTGGCCATGGGCATGCTGGTCGGCCGGCTCTACCCGCCCCTCACCGCCCTCACCAACGCCCGGGTCGAGGTGCTGAGCGCCTTCGTCAGCTTCGACCGGGTCTTCGAGGTGCTCGACGCCCCCAACCCCATCACCGACAAGCCCGGCGCGTTGTCCCTGGTCGTGCCGGCCGGGGCCATCGAGGTCGACCACGTGAGCTTCGCCTACCCGACGGCGTCGAGCACCACGCTGGCCTCCCTGGCCGGCGGCGCGGCGCACGAGCGGGCGAGCGCGCCGGTGCTGCACGATGTCACGGCGCGCATCGAGCCCGGCCAGACGGTCGCCGTCGTCGGCCCCTCGGGAGCGGGCAAGTCCACCCTCGCCTCGCTCATCGCCCGCCTCTACGACGTCGGGGACGGGGCGGTGCGCGTCGACGGCGTCGACGTACGCGACCTCACCCTCGAGTCTCTGCGGGACGCCATCGGCGTGGTCAGCCAGGACCCCCACCTCTTCCACGACACCGTGGCCGCCAACCTGCGCTACGCGAAGCCCGAGGCCACCGACGAGGAGCTGGTGGCCGCCGCCCGGCTCGCCCGCATCCACGACGTCATCGCCGCCCTGCCCGAGGGCTACGGCACGACGGTCGGCGAGCGGGGCTACCGGCTGTCGGGCGGGGAGAAGCAGCGCCTGGCCATCGCCCGCATGCTGCTCAAGGACCCTCGGGTGGTCGTGCTGGACGAGGCGACGAGCCACCTCGACGCCGAGAACGAAGCCCTGATCCAGCAGGCCCTCGAGCAGGCGCTGGCGGGGCGCACGGCCCTGGTGATCGCCCACCGGCTCTCCACCATCACGACCGCCGACCAGATCCTGGTCATGGACGAGGGCCGGGTGGTCGAGCGTGGCCGGCACGCCGACCTGCTCGCCGCCGGGGGGCTGTACGCCGAGCTGTACCACACGCTGCTGCGCGACGGCGTGGCCCCGACGAGCCCCCTGCCCAGCCCGGCTACCCTCGGCGGCGGTGCTGCCCGAGGTTGACCCGACCTTCTCCGTCGCCGAGCTCTGCGAGGCGATCCGCATGGCGCTGGCCATCACCCTGCCCGACGAGGTGTGGGTGCGGGGCGAGATCCGCGACCTCAAGCGCCCCAAGACGGGCCACGTGTACTTCGACCTGGTGGAGGGCGGTGAGTTCGGCCGGGCCGCTGACGCCAAGCTCTCGGTGGCGCTCTTCGCCAACCACAAGTTCAGCGTCAACGGGATCCTGCGCCGGGCCGGGGGCGGTGTACGCATGACCGACGGGGTGGAGGTCCGGGTGCGGGGCTCGCTGCAGTTCCACCCGCCCACCAGCCGCATCAGCTTCGTGATGACGGCCATCGACCCCACCTACACGCTCGGCAAGCTGGTGGCCGAGCGGGACCAGCTCCTGCGCCGCCTCGCCGCCGACGGGTTGCTCGAGGCGCAAGGGCGTCTGCCCGTGGCGCCGGCGCCGCTGCGAGTAGGGCTGGTCACCTCGCACGAATCGGCCGCGCACCATGACGTGGTCGCCGAGCTGGCCCGCTCGGGCTTCGCCTTCGAGGTCCTCTGCTTCGACAGCCGGGTGCAGGGGGTCGACGCGGCACGGACGGTGGTCCGCGCCCTGCAGGCAGCCGAGCGCCACGCCGTAGACCTGGTGGCGCTCGTG
>WHTX01000374.1 GCA_009377505.1 Acidimicrobiia bacterium | reverse complement strand
ACCAGCCCGGCCGCGGCCGCCGTGCACGCAGGGCACTCCACCCGATACGCGGCCCGCGCCGGGCCCGTCGGCTTCGACCGGGCACTCACAAGCGCCACCGACGCCGCGGCAGACACGCCGAGCGCCACCGTCGAGAACGCCAACAGCACCAGCACGGCCGCCACGGCCCACGAGGGCCAAGGTCACAGCGCCTCCGGCAGGGTTGTCCGGCCAGGAGGAAGGGCGGGGTGGGCGGGACGGCCGGTGTGGCACTGCATGGCCTCCTGGTCGTCCCGTCCCACCCCAGCCCCGACCTTGCCGGCGGCGTCACCGCTGGGGCCGTGCTCTCCGCCCTCGGGGGGGCGCCGTCGAGGAGACAGCGGCCGAGCTGCATGGCGTCGTCGAAGTCCAGGAGCACCCGGACAGGGGCGCCGGCCGGGGCGAGGAGGACGAACTCGCACGCGCCCTCGACCAGTTCGACCACGTCGACCAGGCGGGTCATCGCTGGGCCTCCAGCACGCGTGTGGCGGGGTAGACGTCGGCGATGGCGGCGACCGTGACCTCGTCGAGCCACCAGGAGAGGGCGAGCTGCTGGGTGCGGCCACGCCTCGCTCGTGACCCACGCCACCCCGGGGGCCGCGGGGTCGATGTCCCAGGGGCGCAGGTCGGCGGCGACGGGCCCGAGGGTGACCTCAGTGCCATACTGGTCGCTGGTGCGGCAGCAGACATGCCGGGTGAGGTTGGCGCGCAGGTCGGCGCCGATGAGCCGCGCGGAGGGCCGCTGGGTGGCGCAGATGAGGACGCAGCCGGCGCCCCGGCCGACCGCAGCGAGCGACGACAGGACGCCTAGCCGCTCCTGGGGTGCTGTCTTCGCCTCGCCGGGGGCCTGGCGGGCCAGCTCGCCCAGCTCGTCGACCACCACCACGAGGAGGCGCATCTCCTCGGTGGGGACCTCGAGCTTGCGCAACCCCGCGGTTGCGAGCCGGGTCATAGCGGGCGGTGACCTCGGCGTGCACGGCGGCCAACGCCTCGCCGGCCTCCTGGGGGTCGACGACGACCCGGTCGACGCAGTCCGCCCACGGGGCCAGCTCCACCACCTTCGGGTCGACGCCGAGCATCCGGCGGGGCACCCCCGACGTGACCAGGTCAGCGAGGAGGGCGGTGAGCCAGGCGGACTTCCCGGAACCCCGTCACGCCGGCGAGGAGCCAGTGCCCGCCGAGGAGCGGCATGCGGAGCGGGTCACCGGTCGACGTGACACCGACACCGCTCCCCGGTCCGGGGTACGGCCGGGACCGGGCGAGGACGTCCTCGAGGGTGACGACCAGCCGGCCCTCGCTCGGGTTCACGCGGTGCAAGGTGACCTGGTGAACGCCGAGGGCGGCGGCGAGGTGGTCGGCCCGGGCAGCGATGTCGTCGAGCGAGCCGCCACGAGGGGGGCGCCGACGTACTCGACGGCGGCCTTCGACGGCGTGGCCGGGCCGTGGCGCAGGGTGAGAAGGCGTTCGACCTGCTCGGTGCGGGCCGCTTGCGGGGCTGGTCCATCGGCCCGGACAGCAGAGCGAGCGCCGTCCCGGTCGCCACACGCCTCTTGTCACGGGTGACGGCCAGGCCGGCGGAGCGGGCCACCGACGACCAGCCGGCCCGGATGAGGCCCCGCTTGCACGCCCGGGCCGGGGAGCGCATGTCCAGGTTCCAGACGCGCACCAGGACGATCAGGCAGCCGGCGCCGACGGACAGGAGGAGGACCAGGGACGCGGTGCGCAGCCACAGCTCCATCGCCGGGCCGAGCTGCACCGTCGGCACCGTGCTCCCCACGAGGGCGGGCATGCCGTTCTCTCGCTCGACGATGTCCGCGCCGACCCGTTGGCCAAGCCACTCGGCGTTGTACACGTAGCCGAGGACGAGCGCGCCGACGACCATCGCCGAGGCCGTCGCCATCACGGAGCGGGTCTTGGCCGACGCTGCGAGCACGACAGCGCCGACGATGAACAGGGTGGCGTACTGCACCAGCCCTATCCCGTCAGAGATGTAGCTGCGAATGATGTCAATCATCACGAACTCTCTTTCTCGATATCGCTTGGTCCGTTGCGCGCAGCGGGGCCGAGGTGGTGGCCCCGGCTCGGCCGCCTTCCATCAGCCGCCCTACGAGGGGAGGCGAAGCCCCGCACGGGGGCTGGTGGTCACGGCAGCCGGGTGGGCCACCACATCTGGGTCGAGCCCTCAGCCCGTAGCACCGTCTCGAGGACTTCGGCGCCATCGAGAAGGAGGAGCTCGTCGTGCTCTCTGAGGTCGGCCCTGGCCAGCTCGACACGGGTCTGCCGGTAGACGTCGACGACGATCGCGAGGAGGTCGTCGGGCGGCAGGTTCCGGCTCACCCGGCCGGCTCCACGTCGCCGAAGTCGCCCTCGATGAACCGGCCGAGCCTGTAGTTGACCGCGGTCACGATGTCGGCGCCGTAGCTAGCGTGCCCAGGTCCGACGAGGCCACGGAGTCGCCCTGCGCCTCGACCGTCGCCGCGTACAGTCCGGCCAGCTCGACGTGGCGCATCTCGGCGAACACGAGCCCGAACGCGTCGAGCAGCGCCGAGGCGGTCAAGTCCAGCTCGACCAGGCGGGCCTTCACCTTCACCGGGTCGACCCATCCGGGGTCGAGGTGCTCGAGCGCGGCAGCCAGTTCCCGCTGGGCGACACGTGCCGCCCGGGCGGCGCCCTCGACCGCCATCTCCTCCTGCAGGAGGCGCATCCACTTCGACATCTCCACGTCGATGGCGTCAGCGAGGCTCATCACGCGTCGCTCCCGGCGGGCACCGACGGGGCGCTGCGACCGTCCTTCGCGCCGGTGCCGGCTTTGCACACGCCGTCAGCGGCGAAGGACACACCGGCGTTGGCGCCCATGTTCCACGGCTGGGCGCGAGCCCCTCGAACTCCGCCTCGGCCAGCGGCTCGACAACGGGGCAGGCTCCGCGGATGTTGACCTCCATCAGCTCGCCCGTGTCCTCGCCCTCCACGGCCACGAGGCACTGCACCTTCCATACCTGCTCGCCGCCGGCGGTGATCTTCGGCGACCTCGTGCGGGTCGCCTCGTCGAACGTCTCGGCGTGGGTGACCGTCACGCCGCGGAACGTCATGCGGTCGGTAGCCACGGGAATCCTGCGCATCGGCTTCTCGCCTCCTGTTGGTGCGTGTAAATCAACGCACTCTGGAGTATGCCCGTGCGTGGGTGTACACGCACGGGCACACGCCCAGACGCGTGGGAGGCGACGCACGGACGACTACAGTCGGCACCCGTGGAGCTTGACGAGGACCGCCTACGCCTAGCCCGTGACCATGGCGAAGCAGACGCCCGGCGGGCCGAAGAGCACGCGCCGACCGATGCCCTCGAGCGCATCGCCTGGGCCGTCGGTTTCGGCCAGGTCGACCAGGTACAGGCAGCAGTCGACGCAGCTCGCGCCGCCGGGCTCACCTGGCGGCAGATTGCTCCTGCCATCGGCGAGCACTGGCGGAACGTGCAGACCAAGTACGGCGGCGGGCGCGAACGCCACCGGCGGTACCGGGAGCGGAAGCGGCAGCAGGGCGACGGAGGGGCGACGTAGCCGTGCCTCGAGTCGTGTTCGCCGGGCCGCTGCACGTGTGGCAGCAGCTCCTCGGCGAACTGGTCGCAGCCCGCTACCGGGTCAGCCTGGACGCCAGCTCGATGACGAGGACCGGCGACCGCGTCGTCGGCACGGTAGACGTGCCTGGAGAGGCCGAGGTCCTCGCCCTGTTCCTCGCACCGTTCAAGACACGACACCCCAACGCGGCCATCGACGTCCTCGACGATGAACCCCCCGCCAAAGTCAACGGGCAGCCACGACACTGACCACAGCCAGCAGCGATACCGGGAGCGTAAGCGGCGACGGGGCGACTAGTTGCCTACGAGTCCTTCAGCGCCTGGTAGGTCCTGAGCAGCACGCCACGGTCGCGGCTGGAAAGCTCCGGGTCAGCCAAGATCGCCTGCTCGGTGGTGGAGGACCGCTCTACGAGCTCGGCCTGCTGGTACACCAACGTAGGCGAGACCCCGAGGGCGTCGAGGATGGCGTGCACGTCGTCGTAGGTCAGACGGGACTGGGCGAGCTCGACCCGCTTCACCCTGCTCTCCTGCCAGGGCGCTTGGGGATGACGGGCGGTGAGCTGCGCGGCGAGGTCCCGCATCGAGATACCAATGGCCTCTCGGTTGTGCCGTACCCACCCACCGATGCGGCGGTCAAGCTCTGTGATCGAGCGGTCCCCCCGCTTGCCTTCGCCCCGCCCTGCCATCGGCTCACCATACCAACGCATGACTGTTTGCCGTCGTTCTACGGTGCCCGACTCGTCTAGCGTCCCGGCATGGACGATGAGGACGCGCAGGTCCAACGCGACACGATCCGTCAGCTCGTGGCGATGGTCGTCGAGATACGAGAGGACCAGGCCCGGCTCGCTCAGAAGGCCGCTGACGCGTTCAATGAGCTATCGGAGCGGGTCGCAGCGCTCGAAAAACGCCTCAACCAGCAGAACTAGAACAACCCGGTCACCGCCACGATGGCCCCTAGGCGAACCCGGCCAGCGGCAGCGCGCCAGGGTGCGGGGACTCCCCACCCGGCCGGCGTAGCGAGCACGGCGTCCGCAGCTCGACTAGCGTCGGGCACGACCTCGTCCACCCCCACGGCCGGCATCTTCTCAGCCCGTGGTCGTCGTCGTCGACGGAGCGGTCGTCGTGCTGCACGAGTGAAGTCGAGGCCGCA
>WHTX01000373.1 GCA_009377505.1 Acidimicrobiia bacterium | reverse complement strand
GGCCATGAGGCGGCGGCGGCCGAGCCCTGGGTGCGCTGGTTGCCGGCGGGCGGGGGCGGAGCGCACCCGGAGCCCCAAGCACCGGCGCCGGCCGGCCCTCTGGGTGCGTGCGAGCCCGCCTGCCGGGCTCGAGCGCACCCGGAGCCTGTAGCGGGCGGCCGGGCCGGCCGGAGCGAGGGCCAAGCCGACCCGTCCCTCCGCTCACGAGACCGCGACGGCCTCCCGGGCCCTCGGCCCACCGTCCAGATGAGAATCCAAGGGGTGCGCCCCGAGGACGCTTGGAACTGGTCGTGCGGGGCGCCTGGCCTTGCGCAGGGGCCCGGGGTGCCGGCAAAGTTGACCCATCTCATCAACTTTCCGGCTGACGCCACCGGAGGCCGCGTGACCACGAGCGTTCCCCCATCGACGGCGGCGCCGGCCCGCGCCTGGGCGGGCCCGGCCTTCGACGCCGTGCTGTCGGCCATCGGGGCGCGGGCGGCCGAGCACGACGCCGAGGCTTCCTTCGCCCACGAGGCGTACGACCTGCTCCAGGACCTCGGCGTGCTGTCCCTCACCGTGCCCACGTCCCAGGGCGGCGCCGGCGCCGGGCTGGCCGAGGCGTGCCAGGTGGTCGAGTCCCTCGGCGCCGCCGACCCCGCCGTCGGCCTGCTCGTGAGCCAGCACTACCTCCACCACGCCATGCTCGCCTCGCCGGCCAACCGCTGGCCGGCCGTGATGCGCCAACGCGTGCAGCGCTCCTCGGTGGAGTCCGGCGCCCTGGTCAACGCGGCCCGCGTCGAGCCCGACCTGGGCACCCCCGCCCGGGGCGGCCTGCCGGCGACGGTGGCCGAGCGCCTCGCCAAGGGCCAGGGGTTCCGCGTCACCGGGCGCAAGACCTACACCACGGGCATCCCCCGGCTGGCGTGGATGGCCCTGTGGGCGCGCACCGACGACCCTGAGCCTCGGGTGGGCACCTTCCTCGTCCCCACGGCGTTGACAGGCTGGCGGGTCGAGGAGACCTGGGACCACCTCGGGATGCGGGCCACACGCTCCGACGACGTGGTCTTCGAGGGGCTGGTGCTGCCGGCCGACCACGCCGTCGACGTGCGCCCGCCCGCCGAGCACGCCGTGGGTATGGACCCCACGCTCATGGCCTGGAACAACCTCCTCATCGCCGCCCTCTACAATGGTGTCGCCCGCTCGGCCCGGGATTGGCTCGTCCGCTACCTCAACGAGCGGGTGCCCACCAACCTCGGCGCCCCCCTGGCCAGCCTGCCCCGCTTCCAGGAGGCGGTCGGCCGCATCGAGGCCCTGCTGCTGACCAGCGGGCGGCTCATCTCCACGACGGCGGCCGGCGTCGACCAGGACCCGACGGGCGACGGCCCGGAGAGCTCGGCGCTGGTCAAGCACACCGCCACCACGAACGCCATCGATGCCGTGATGCTCGGCGTGTCCCTCGTGGGCAACCCGGGACTGAGCCGCGCCAACCCCCTGGAGCGGCACCTGCGCGACGTGCTCTGCAGCCGGATCCACACCCCCCAGGACGACACGATCCTCATCGGCGCCGGGCGCGGCGCCCTCTCGAGCGGAGGCCGGGCATGACCGTCGAATTCATCGGCTGGATGGCGCCACGCGTCTCCTCCGAGATCCTGCCGCCGAACGGGCCGCCCTTCGACCGCTCGGTGATCGCCACCACGGCCCATGTCCACGAAGAGGCCGGCTTCGACCGGGTGCTCGTGGGCTACTTCTCGAACGCGCCCGACGGGTTCCTGGTCGCCGCGCACGGGGCGGCCGTCACCGAGCGCCTGGCGTTCCTGCTGGCGCACCGGCCGGGGTTCGTGGCCCCCACCGTGGCCGCTCGCAAGCTGGCCACGCTGGACCAGCTCAGCGACGGCCGGCTGGCGGTGCACATCATCTCGGGCGGCAGCGACGCCGACCAGGCGCGCGACGGGGACTTCCTCGAACGCACCGCGAGGTACCGGCGCAGCGCCGAGTACGTGCGGGTGCTGCGCCAGACGTGGGAGAGCGCACGGCCCTTCGACCACGAGGGCGAGTTCTACCGGGTGCAGGGCGCGTTCAGCGAGGTGCGGGCACAGCACGGCGGCGCCATCCCCGTCTACGGCGGAGGCGGGTCGGACGCCGCCGTCGAGATGCTCGCTCCTGAGCTGGACACGTTCATGATCTGGGGCGAGCCGCTGGCCGAGGCGGCGGCGTTCATGGACCGGGTGCGGGCGATTGCCGCCCGGGCCGGGCGCTCACCGGGGTTCAGCGTGTCGACCCGCCCGATCCTCGGCCGTACCGACGGGGAGGCCTGGGACCGGGCCAAGCAGGTCCTCGAGCGGGTCCAGGCCAGCCGCACGGGGCCGCCGCCCACCCCGCCGAACGCGGGGTCGCAGCGGCTGCTGGACGCGGCGGAACGGGGCGAGGTGTGGGACACGTGCCTGTGGACCCCCCTGGCGGTGGCGACGGGGGCGCAGGGGAACTCGACGGCCCTGGTGGGTTCGCCCGAGACGGTGGCCGAGGCGCTGGCCGCGTACTACGGGATCGGGGCGACGTCGCTGCTCATCCGGGGCTACGACCCCTTGGCCGACGCCGAGGAGTACGGGCGGGAGCTCATCCCCCGGGTGCGCGACCTGGTGGCGCAACGTGACCGTGCCCTTGCCTCCAGCGGCGTCTGAGCCTCGGCGCGCCCAGGCCCCATCGAGCCGAGACCAGCGCGCCGCGGGCCCTGGGTCAGGCGGGCCGCAGCAGGCCGAGTTCGTCCACCCACCCGGCCACGGCCGCCGACGTCTCGGGCAGCCAGTCGTGCCCGCCGGCGTACAGGGCTGACGTCACCCTCCCCTGCCCCTGCCGTTCGCACCATCGCGCCACCATCCGTCCGTGCATCGGGTCGACGACCTCGTCGTCCTCCCCGTGCAGCACCAGCACCGGGGGCAACGCCGCCCTGCCCCCACTGAGGTCCACCACGTCGTCGGGCACGAAACCGCACACGACGGCCAGGCCGGCGGCGAGGCCGGGGGCCCTGGCGCAGGCCAACAGCGCCATCGCCCCACCCTGGGAGAACCCCGCCAGCACCGTGGGCCGCGGCCCGGACACGAGGTCGCGCACGCTGGCGACCGTCTGGGGTTCGCAGGCCGTGCCCGGCGGCCACCACGCCCAGCCGTCCTCGGCGGCCTGCGGCCCGCGGGGCAGCAGCACCTGAACGTCCACCGCGTCGGCCAGGGCCACCGCCGCCTCCAGCATGGCCTCGGGCGACCCGCCGTGGCCGTGCAGGAGCACCAGGCGCACGGGCCGCTCGGCGCCGCCCACCAGGTGCACGTCGACGGCCGCCATCGAGCCAGTGTCCTGTCAGGTCGGCCATGTCGGCAATTCGGTGGCTGTTGGGCGGGCCAGCCTGATCGGGCCAGCCTGACGGGCACTGGTCGGGCGCGCGCCATCATGGGTCCGATGGGCGAGCCCGCTGCGTTCGATCCCGCCGAGTTCGACGCCTTCCACTACGAGGGTGTCGACCTCGACCCCGCCACAGGCACGGCCGCCTTTCGCTACGCCCTCCGCGGCGGTCGAGGGCGCGTCATCCCCTTCACCGAGCGCCTCACCTTCTCCCGCCCCTGGCCCACCGCGCCCGCCCGGGCCGAGGCCGCCGGTCGCCTGGTCCGCCTGCTCCACCTCGTCGCCGGCGTCAGCTACTACAAGGCCGCCCTGCCACGCCGGCTCGTCGTGCACGACGCCGTCGCCCCCTCGGCCGCCGAGCTCGGCTTCACCGAGCGCACCTACCGTGCCGGCCTGGCCGAGCTGCTCTACCGCAACGACCTCGGCCTCGACCTCCCCCTCGAGCTCGACGTCGCCACGCCCGGGGGCCCCCAGGGCCCTCTCGGCCCCCTCGGCAACGGCCCGCTCGTGCCCGTCGGGGGGGGCAAGGACTCCGCCACCTCCATCGAGCTCGTGCGGGCCGCGGGCCGCACCCCCCTGCTCTTCTCCCTCAACCGCTACGAGCCGATCACCCGCACGGCGCAGGCCGCCGGGCTCCAGCTCGTGACCACCGAGCGGCGCCTCGACCCGATGATCACCGAGCTCAACCGCGCCGGTGCTCGGAACGGGCACGTCCCCGTCACGGCCATCACCTCGCTCACGGCGCTGATCGAGGCCGTGCTCCACGGACGGGACGAGGTCGTAATGTCGAACGAGCGCTCGGCCTCGGCCCCGACGCTGTTCGCCGACGGGGCCCCGGTCAACCACCAGTACTCCAAGAGCTTCGCCTTCGAGGCTGACCTCGCCGGCACCCTCGCCGGCCTGCTGGGCGACGGCCTCTCCTCCTTCTCGCTGCTCCGCCCCCTGTCCGAGCTGGCCATCCTCGCCGTCTTCAGCCGCTACGGCCGCTACCACGAGGCGTTCACGAGCTGCAACCGGGTGTTCCGCCTCGACCCCGCCCGGCGGGCCACGAGCTGGTGTGGCGACTGCGACAAGTGCCGCTTCGTCGCCCTGGGCCTCGCCCCCTTCCTGGAGCGCAGCCGGGTGACCGCCATCATGGGCCGCGACGTGCTCGACGACCCGGCACAGCTCCCCGGCTTCCGCGAGCTGCTGGGCCTCGCCGGCGAGCGGCCCTTCGAGTGCGTAGGCACGATCGAGGAGTGCCGGGTCGCCCTCCACCTCGCCGCCGCCCGGCCCGACCACCAGACCTCGTGCGTCGTGCGCACGCTCGCCCCCGAGGTCCACGTCACCGCCGAGCAGGTGCGCGAGACGTTCACCCCGGCGGCCGAGCAC
>WHTX01000372.1 GCA_009377505.1 Acidimicrobiia bacterium | reverse complement strand
AGGCGGCCCCGGCCTGGACGAGCGGCAACGAGCTGTCGGAACCGGTGCGGGCTAGGGTGGCCCTCGGTCGAGGCGACGCGTCCGGTGTGCGGGAGGCACCCGTTGGGGAGACCGTGATGTTCGCCGACACGGTGCGCTGTGACCGGCCGTCCGCGGCAAGCCCGGTGGCGCTCAGCACGTGGGTGCCGGCGGGGGTGTCGGCGGGGATCCTCACCCTTGTCGAGAAGGTACCGGCGCTGGTTGCCTGGACGGTACTCAGGGCCTCCGCATCGAGGGAGATGGTGATCGTGGCGCTGTCGGCGAAGCCGTCGCCACTGATCCCCACCGTGCCGCCGGGGGCGACGACCGACGCGTCCACGACGGCCGACTCCTCGGACGGCGGGTACTGCGCCGTCTGCGCGTGTGCTGCGACCGGGAGCGCAACGCCGACCGCCACCGCTCCTACCGCCGCAGCCAGAAGCTTCTCGAGTCGCACAGGACCTCCACGGGCGGCACTGGGCATCGTCGCCCCCGTCAGTATGCCTCGGCACGGGGAACCCGTGACGGACATTGCCACGCGAAGTCCTTCGTCGGGCACTCAGCGAAGGGGCTCGAGGCGCAGCCGGGGCCTGGTGGGTTCCGTCAGGACGGCGCGGAGGGTCGCCTGCCGGCCGCCGGGCTCCACGTCGAAGCCGCCCTGGCTCGCGGTGATGCGCCAACCGGGGGCGACGGTGACGGCGACCGCGACGTCATCCGGGTGCAGCAGCGGCTGACGGCCGAGCTCGAGCTCGTACCACCCGCCCTCGGTGAGGGCCGCGTCGCCGACCAGGTCGAGGGACACCTGCCGGGTGGCACCGGAGGGTACGTCGACGAAGGCCGAGTACACCGACCGGCCGAGCTCGAGCTCCGACTCGACCTCCAAGGGCGCGCCGTCGAGTGTCGCCGCCGTGACCCCGTGCGGGGTGTAGATGGACACGTAGGTGCGGTTGGTGCCCGCGGTGACGTCGTCGAGGCTGGGTCCGATCACGTACGGGTCGAGCCCCGCAGCGGGGGCGGCGTTCTCCATCGCCACGGTGAGCGTGCCTTCGACGGCCACAGAGCCGTCGCCGGAGGGGCTCAACCGGACGTCGTAACCGACGCGGCGGGAGAGGAAGTAGTCGATCTTGCTGGCCCCCGCGTTCTGGTTGACCACGAGGACCGCGTCGCTCTCCACCTCGGGCGACGCCCAGGCCACGTCCAACCGCTCGGCGAGGGACTGCTCCTCCGGGCGGCTCAGGTACACCATCAGGTGGCCGCCCCGGACGGCGGGCCCCAAGGCGTCGCCGATCGTCGTGGGGGTCCCCAGTTGCCCATCCGTCAAGGCGCCCATGGTCGCCCGGGCGACGTCACCCAGCAGGTCGACGCGGTCGCCCTTCTCCAAGTCCTGGTAGACGTCGTGCAGCGTGACGCTGACGACGTTGTGAGCGCTGAGGGGCACCGGCCAGCCCGCCACCTCGACCGGCCCGGTGATGCTCAGCAGTGCGGCGAGGCCCACGGGGTCGATGGCGATCACACCGTCGACCGGCCTTCCCCCCGATGCTGGGTAGGCAGAGGTGATGACGCGCCCGACCGTCGGGAAATCCGGCGAGAGGTTGACGCTCTGCCAGGTCCTGTCGACGTCGAAGCGCTCGTAGCGGGCGAGGAACTCCGGGCCCGCATCGATCGGCCACACGTCTGCGCCCCGCTCGATCAGCGCGCCGATCCGCTCGAAGCGCTCGAGGCGCACCCGTCCTCCGTCGGCGACGAGCTCCCCGAAGTTCCCGATCAACCCCCCGGTGGCACGTAGCTCGGCGTTGTTCTGCACGGCCACGAAGTAGCGACGGGGGCCGTCAGCGCCGAAGATCGCCGGTACCACCTCGGCGGCCATGGCAGCCATCTCGGCGCTGATCGTGGCCCGGGCGAGCCGGCCCTCCAGCTCTCCCATGGCCCGGCGGAGCGGGCCGACCAAGTAAGCCCGCTCGATGGCCGCCAGCACGGCCTGCTCGCTCTGCAGCGTCGCCGCCGCCCGGGCGAGCGCAGGGGCGCTGGCCCCGATGGCGGCCACCGGCACGACGCCGTCCCTCACCTCGAGCTGCGCCGGTGCGGCACGAGCAACGCCCGCGCCAGCGGCAGCGACCGACGCGCCCGACTCCACCAGCTCGCGGGCGGCAGCCAGGTTCGGCCCGAGCACAGGCACGAGCCGCGCCACGCTGACGGCGGGGTCACCAAGGCGGCGCCCGGCCCGGTCGAAGTCCCCCTCGGCGTCGAGGAACGCGGCGGCGGCGTCGTCGAAGCGGCCGTCCCTGGCGGCGGCCAGCCCTCTCTCGACCGCCGCCACCCCGGAGTCGGCGCTGTCCAAGGCGAACACCACCGAGGCGCCGGCGGCGATGAACGCCGCGGCCGAGGCGGCGACGGCGCCGAGCGCCACCGAGCGCAGCACCGGGCGGCCGACGGCGGGAGCATGCACCTCGGCTGTCGCCGCCGCACCGGCGACGACCAGAGACAGGGCGAGGGCGCTCCCGAGGCCCACACCGGGCGCGATCCATCGCCGGTCGGCGGCCACGGTGGCCGTGGCCACGAGGACCTGCGCGAGCAGCAGCTTGAGCAGCGCGCCCCTCGAGCCCAAGCCCCGTCGGCGGAGCCGGCCGACCAGGCCGTCTTCGCCGCGCCCTGGGAGGGGGACGCCGTGGTGGAGGCGGCCGGACACGAAGACGAGCAGGCCGAACAGAGGGAGAGCCAGCATGACGAGCGGCAGCACTGCGCCGAGCGGCGGTTCCGTCGCCGGCTGCACGAGGACGGTGGCCGCCGACAAGGCGACACCGGTAGCGGTGGCTCCCGACGGGCCGAGGCGGGCCCTCGGCGGTCGGCGGCCGGCGATGCTCGCACCGGTCAGAGCAGCTGCGAGGCCTCCGGTCACGAGCGCGAGGTCGGCCTGGCCGGCCAGCGCGGCGAGGACGGCGAGGCCGGCGGCCGCCGGAACCGAGACGGCTGCCGCTCCGCCGGGGAAGTCGTCCAGTCGCTGGACCGCGGCGGTCACCAGCACCACCCAGACAACGGTGACGACGGCATCTACTCCCTCGAGGCCGACGGCCGAGGACCGGATGCCGAGGGCCACGAGAGCGCCGCCGGCGAGGGCGACGAGGGGGAGGCCGGCCCAGCGGGGCAGCGTGCGGCGCTCGATGAGCGCGCCGGCTGTGCCAGCGGTGAACGCCACCATGGCGGCCTTCACCTCGACGGTGCCGAGCGGTGCTGAGAACGACGAGGCCAGGAGCAGCCCGGCCAGCACACCGAAGCCCTCAGGGGCCAGGTGGGCTCGGCCGGGGCCGTGCCCTCGTCCTCCTCCTGCTCGGGGACTCCCCAGGAGGAGGACCGAGACGGCGGAGACGAGCCCGGCGGCGCCGATGGCGAGCACGTTCAGCGCTGCGCTCACGACATTGGCCTGCCACGACCGGACACAGAGGAGATGCTGATCGGCAAGCGTGCTGTCACTGCGCTCCTGCGTCGCTATGACTGCCACCAGTAGGGCGACGGGCTTGGGAACAGTACCGCCGTCGGCCCTGGCGCCGAGCGGCGCGGACCGCCACCGACGGCCCATGGCCCGATGAACAGTCGGAACTCCAGCATGACGTCCGATGCTGCTCACGGGGGCGATTCGAGCTCGGTACCATCGGCTTGCCATGGCGGCATCGATGGGCGAGAGGCTGAGCCCCGAGGCCACGCGGGTGCTCGTGGTGTGCACGGCGAACCAATCCCGCTCTCCCATGGCCGAAGTCCTGATGCGCCGCAGGCACGAAGCCGTGGGGGCTGCCGCTAGCGTCGCCTCGGCAGGCTCCCGGCGGGGCGGCGAGCCGCCGTCCTCGGGCTCGGTGCGCGCGATGGCCCGCCGGGGCCTTGACCTGAGCGGGCACCGCAGCCGCGAGCTGACGGCGAACGATTTGGCCGGCGCCGACCTCGTCCTCTGCATGGCCCGCCGTCACTGTCGCGAAGTGGTGGTGCTGCACCCCCCGGCCTGGCCCCGAACCTTCACGCTACGTGAGCTGGTGCGGCGGGGCGAGGCGGCGGGGCAGCGTCAGCCCGGCCAGACGCTGGACGAGTGGCTCGGGGTGCTCGGCGTGGGCCGCGTGCGGGCCGCCCTGCTTGCCGAGGACGACGACGACGATGTCGCTGACCCCATCGGCGGGCCGGACTCGGCCTACGAGGCCACCGCCGTCCTGCTCGAACGCCTCGTCGACCGAGTCGTCGAGCTCACCTTCCCCCAGTCCCCGTCCACTGAGCCTGGATCCAACGGGTGAGGTCACCAGTTGAGGGTCGGGCATCCGCAGAGAGTGCCTCCTGAGCGGAGGGCCGCACGAACACCGCCGGAGCATCGGGCGCTCCGTCGACGAGTTCTCGCCCGGATCAGGCCAAGACCGCCACGGCCCGCAAGGTCATCACCCTCACCACTACGGGCTACGCGATGGCGAGATCCGCTGCCTCGCTCACGTATGACCACATCACGCGCGGCCAGGCTGCGAGCGCGTTATTTGTCATGACCCCAGCCCCCCGGCGTGGTCGGCCCATTGATTGCGCCCACCCTTGGCCGCTGCCGAAGAACACCGTGCCCCGGAGGATGTCCCCGAAGCTGTTGAAGTAGGTGGGGTGGTGGTCCCCCTCCGGGCCGTGCCGTTAGGGCATGGTCAGGAGGTCTTCCACAACTTCCTGAGGAAGGGGACCACCAGTGAAGAAGGTAGACGGGCCGGCCGTTCGGTTGGTCGATGAGGTCGACGT
>WHTX01000371.1 GCA_009377505.1 Acidimicrobiia bacterium | reverse complement strand
GAGGGCATCGGGATCCCCGAGACGCGCCCCGAGGTCGCCGAGTACTTCAACTCGATGATCGCCATGGACGACCCGCGCCACGCCCGGTTGCGCCGCATCGTCGCCCGGGGCTTCACCCCCCGCAAGCTCGACTCCCTCAAGGCCGACGTGGAGGAGATCGCCGCCGGCATCGTCGCCGAGGCCGCCGGGCGGGGCAGCTGCGACTTCGTGCGCGACGTGGCCGCGCTCGTGCCCTTGCGGGTCATCGTCGACCTCATGGGCATCCCCCGCAGCTACGAGCAGTTCATCTTCGACCGCACGAACATCGCCCTCGGCGCCAGCGACGCCGAGTACGTGGCCGACCAGACGGCCCGGGGGCGGGGCATGGCCGTGCAGCAGGCTGGCGAGGAGCTGGTGGACCTGGTGCGCGACCTGGCCGAGGCACGCGCTCGAGAGCCCCGCAACGACCTCATCACGGAGCTGGTGACAGCCGACGTCGACGGTGAGCAGCTCACGCCCACCGAGATCGGGTCGTTCTTCATCCTGCTCGTCGCCGCGGGCAATGAGACCACCCGCAACGCCATCGCCCACGGCCTCCACATGCTCAGCGAGCACCCGGACCAGCGCGCCGCGTGGCAGGAGGACTTCGACCGGCTGGCCCCGAGCGCGGTGGAGGAGATCATCCGCTACGCCTCACCGGTCATCCACTTCCGCCGCACCGTGACCAGGGACGACGTCGCCCTCGGCGACCATGTATTCTCCGCGGGGGACAAGGTGGTGCTCTGGTACGGCTCGGCCAACCGGGACGAGGCGGTGTTCGGCGAGCCCGACCGGTTCGACATCACCCGCACGCCCAACGACCACGTCGGCTTCGGCGGGCCGGGGCCGCACTTCTGCTTGGGCGCCCACCTCGCTCGGCGCGAGGTGACGGTGACGTTCCGGGAGCTCTTCCGCCAGGTGCCCGACATCGTGGCCGTGGGCGAGCCCGACCGCTTGCGCTCCAACTTCATCAACGGCATCAAGCACCTGCAGGCCGAGTTCACCGCGGTGTGAGGGCTGGCGCCCTGCGCTGAGGCTGAGGGCTGGAGGCGCCGCGCCGTGCCGCTCAGCCCGAGGCGAGCTCCACGTCGAGGAGCTGGTCGGCCGAGGCAGCGAGGACGGGCACCGCCTCGGCGATGGTCTCGTGGCGGGGGTTCGCCGAGTCGCCTTGCAGCCAGCGATGGTGGAGCTGGGCCACGACGACGGCCGTCTTCCACTGGGCGAACGCCTCGTACCAGCCCGCCCGGCTGCAGTCGAAGCCGGTGCGGGCGCGGTAGCGCTCCACCACCTCCCGCCGGGTCGGCAGGCCGAAGGCGCGCAGTCCTTCGTTGCTGCCCCGCCACGCGCCGGGAGGGTCCGACGGGTCGGGCCAGTAGTTCAACAGCGTGCCGAGGTCGGCGAGGGGGTCGCCCACCGTGGTCATGTCCCAGTCGAAGATGGCGGTCACTCGGTCCGGGCCCGCGGGGTCGAACTGGCAGTTGTCCATCTTGGGGTCGTTGTGCACTAGGGCCACCACGGTCGAGGTGGGGATCGTGTCGGCGAGGCGGGCGGCCACGTCGTCCATGATGGGGAGCGGGTTGTCCTCCTTCACCCGGCTCCACCGGTTGGCCCACCCGCTGACCTGGCGCTCGATGAACCCGGCCGGCTTGCCCAGGTCGGCGAGCCCGCAGGCCTCCGGGCTCAGCAGGGCGAGGTCGGCAAAGGCGTCGACGAGGGCGAGGCCCAGGCGGCGCCCGATGTCGGGCTGGCGGCGCAGCGAGTCGGGCAGCTCGTCCCGTACAACCTCGCCCCGGCGGCGCTCCATGAGGAAGAAGTCGGCGCCCGCCACCTCGGGGTCGTCGCAGAACGCGAAGGCCCGAGGCGCCCGGTCGAAGTGCTCCCACAGGCGGGAGAGCACCTTGTACTCGCGTCGCATGTCGTGGGCGCCCGGGGCGAGCGTGCCGAAGGGCGGGCGCCGCAGGACCAGCTCGGTCGGCCCGACGCGCAGCAGGTAGGTCAGGTTGGCGCTGCCACCGGGGAACTGGAGCAGCTCCAGCGCGCCATCGAGCTCGGGCAGGGCGCGACGGACGAAGTCGCCCACCCGGGCCAGGTCGAGCTCGTCCCCGCGGCGTACGTCGGTGGCCTCGTCACCCATGCCCGGGACCTTAGGGCCAGCGCGCCCCCGGGCCCCTCCGCTCCGGCGCGGGAACTTGTCCTGCGGGGTCATCGACGGGCGGCCCCGGCCCGCAAGAGTGCGCCCATCGACACTGCGCTGGCACAGCCCAGCTCCGACGCGCCTCCCACCACTGACCCGCTGCGCTGGCGGCGGGGCTCGGTGGTCGCGGCGATGTTCGTCGTCGCCGTCATCGCCTGGGGCATCGGCTTCTACGGACTGGGCTTCCAAGGCGTGAAGGATCGTGCACCGTGGCGGTGCAAGATCCTTCGCGGTTCGCCGGGCCGGGGCGACACCGCGGCCTACCCGCGCGCTCGTGGAGGCCACGCCGACCCGCGGCAGCGGTGCTTACCGACGCGACGGGGGCACCTCAGATGCGATAGAGGAGGTCGACCTCGGCGCGGCGAGGGCCCCAGCGGAGGGTGAAGTGCCAACACCCGGGTATCGGGACGTCGACGGTCGACGGGTAGATCTCGCCCGGGCCGGAGCCCGCGGGCGCCGTGACCTGCACCCACGTACCGTCGAGGCGCCCCTCGATGCTCAGCGTGTGCCGCGGTCGCCTCGGAGACCGCCCGGCGGCTCGCCTGCGACGCCGTCATCGTGGAGCTCACCCTCGACGACAACGGCCACCCGCTCGACGCGGGCCGGCGCGCCCGCCGCGTCCCGCCCCGCCTCCGGCTCGCCCTCGAACACCGCGACTGGAGCTGCCGCTTCCCGGGCTGCGCCGACGCCATCTGGACAGACGCCCATCACGTCACCCATTGGGCGCACGGCGGGCCCACCGACCTCGACAACCTGGTCCTGCCCTGCCGGCGCCACCACGTGCTCCTCCACGAAGGCGGCTTCACCGTCGACCACGACCACGTCTTCCGTGCCCCCAGCGGCCGGGCCATCCCTCGGCGCCCGACCCCACCGCCGGGCAGCCCCGACGAGGTCCAGCTCGCGGGCGTCACCCCCGACACCATCCGCACCCAATGGGACGGCCAACCCCTCGACCTCGACCTCGCCCTCACCGCGCTCCTGCACCCCGAGCGCGCCGCCTTCAGCTGAGGTCGATCTTCACGCGCTGCCACCACTTCCCCTACGGCGCTGCGGAGCGGCGGCGTCCGGCGTTACGGGTCGGTGACGAGGGAGCCCACGAGGCGGGCCCGCAGCGCCGCGGGGATCTCCATCGACGAGCGGGTCGCGGTGCTGAAGTACACCGACACGATCTCCGTCGTGGCCGCCACCTCATCGCTCTCCACGTTGTGCATGCGGTACGTGCAGGTGAAGGACTTCGTCCCGAGCTTGGTGAGCGCGCCGTCGACGACGATCAGGCTGCCGGCGAGCTGCTCGTTCAGGAACCGCACCGTGTGCTGGGCGTCGACCGCGGTCTCGCCCGCCTCGACGAGGTCCTTGGGGCCCAGCCCCAGCCTGTGCTGGAGGTGAAACGCGGCCTGGTCGAACATGCCCGTGTACCCCTTCACGTTCATGTGCCCCAGGTGATCGCAGTCCCAGGGGTACACGACCCCGCGGAAACACTCCATCCACTCGGCCATGGCGGCGGACGCTACCGTCTACCGCCCCTCGGACGCCGCCGGGCGGTCCTGCAGGGCCAGCATCTCCATCGCCAGCCCGTAGCCCAACAGGTCCTGCAGCTGTCGCTTGAGCTGCTCGACCAGCATGATCCGCGAGTAGCGCAACACCAGCGTGGACTTGCTGGCCAGGGACCCGGCGATCTCCCGTGCCCGGGCCAGGAGCTGCTCGTCGGGGAGCACCTCGAGGGCCAGGCCGAGGTCGACGGCCTCCGTCGCGGAGATCACCCGGCCGGTGAGCAGGTAGGCGCGCCCCCGGTTCGCGCCGAGGAGCAGGGGGAAGACGACGTGCATGCCGTCCCCGGGCACCATGTCCGAGGGGACGTGGGCCGAGTCCTGGAACTGGGCGCGCTCCGACACGAGCACGATGTCGGACAACAGCGCCAGCTCGCAGTGGCGCATGGCCGGCCCGTTCACCGCGGCGATGACCGGCGCGTCGATGTCGAGCAGGTTCATGAGCAGCTGCTTGCCCTCGCGGATGACGCGGTCGGCGACCTCGAGGGGGAGCCTCGTCGGGATGGAGGAGGTCTCGGCGCTCGACGCCACCGGCCCCGAGAAGACGTCGCCCGTCCCGGTGAGGATGACGACGCGGTTCTCCCGGTCCGAGGAGATGGCCGCGAACAGGTCCGGCAGCTCGCGGTGCGGCCCGAGGCCCCACTGCAGAGGACCGCCCCCGCTGTGAAGGCGGACCTCGAGGATGCCGTCGTTCCGCTCGAGCACGGCGTGCTCGAACCTCGACTGGTACTCGCTCAGCTTCATCGTCTCCCCCTTGGCGGGCGCCGCCCCTGGCGCGCGTCGGGCCCGACGATACGGGGGCGAGCTGATGGCCGGCGCCCTTGTGGCCGAACGATCGGGCGGGACGAACGAGAGGACCTAGGGTGACAGCAGGCGGCCGGCCGGCGACGGCCGGTGCGGCCGAGGCACGATGGGCTGGGCCTACCTCGGCGTGGGGGTCGTGGCCCTCAGCATGGTCGCCCTGCCCTTCAGCGCCACCGCGCCGAGGGGCTCGCCGCGCTGCGGCGCGACTGGGCCTGCG
>WHTX01000370.1 GCA_009377505.1 Acidimicrobiia bacterium | reverse complement strand
CACCTGGGCCTCGGCCAGCAAGGACGTCGGCAACCAGACCCGAGCCGTGCTCGGCAGCGGCCTGCCCTGGGACGAGGCTGCCGCCCGCCACTACCGGGACCACCCGAACGGTGCCGCCGGCAACGGCACGGTGATGCGGGCCGCCCCCTCGGCCGTCCGCGACGCCGCCGGCACCCTCGACGCCTCGATCGAGGCGGCGCTCGCGCTGGCCGCCGTCACCCACGGCGACCCGGCCGCCGGCTGGGGCGCGGCCATCGTCCACGCCCTGGTCCACGCCGGCCTACGGGGCGAGGACCCCCTCGACGCCCTTCCGGCCGTGCTCGACCGCCTCCCCGCCGGCCAGTCCCGCTTCCATGAGGTGCTCGCCCCCGACTGGACGCCGGAGCGCGGCCACCACCCGGACGGCGCCGTGTGGGGCTGCCTGGGCAGGGCCGTGTGGGCCGTCCGGCATGCCGCCTCCTTCGCCGACGCCGTCACCCGCGCCGTCGACCTCGGCGGGGATGCCGACACGGTGGCCGCCGTCGCCGGGGGCATAGCCGGCGCCCGCTTCGGGCTCGACGACATCCCCCCGCGCTGGCTCGCCCCGCTCCACGGCACCATCGCCACCCGCGACGGGCTGCGCACCTACCGCACCGAGGACCTGCGCGACCTCACCGACCGCGTCCTCGCCGCCGTCACCTGACCCGGCCACGCTGGCCGGCGCGGCCGTCGCCGAGGTCGCTCGACAGTGCCCGACCGAAGGTGCCGCCCCCCCGATTCGGTGAGAAGCGGAACCGTCGACAGCCCAGGGCGCGAGGGAACCGCGGGCGGCCGGGGCCGTGGCCGCGTCGCGGGCCATGGAGCCACGTGAGCTCGGCTGGTGCCGCCCACCGCTCAGATCTCGTGAAGTTGGAGCCAGCCGAGACGGACGCACTCGAGGGCTTCGTGGGCGGGGTGGAAGCCACGGTCGGCCTTGTCCAGCTTCTCCAGCGGCGCACGGCGCGGTGCGTCTCGCCCAGCAGCCACTCAGGTGTCCGTCACCTCCTGCACCATGCCCCTGTCGTGGTGCGGGGTGCCGTCGGGCGAGGGCACGGCGCAGATGACCGCGTAGCGACCGGGCTCGAGCGCCAGCTGGAGGAGCTGGCTCGCCCCGGGCAGCAGCGCCTGCATCCCCCCGACCGGTGTCGCCGTCGGCAGCCCACGATCGGCCGGTTGGCGGGCGGAGGACTGGTGCTCGGGATGGGGGACGTGGTGGTGCTGACCCCATCGCCGGCCAGGTGCAACAACGAACACCTCGGTCATCCATTCGTCGGCGTGGAAGGGCTTGCCCATCCAGGTGCCGGTGTTGTTGCCTCGGGCGAGGACGGCGGCCACGTCGCCGAGCCGGCGGACCGAGCGGACGTCGAAGGACATCGAGGAGTGGGTGAGGTGCCCGGAGCGCACGGCGTCGAGGAACCCGGCGAGCGGCACCGGCCCGCTCTCAGGGGTGACCAGCTCCCAATCGGGCTCGGCGAAGGCGGCGATCCCGTCGGCGTCGTTGGCGATGATGGCCTCGGCCCACCGGTCGAGCAGGTCTTGCATGTCCTGCCGGTCCCGCGTGTGCTGCGTGTCCTGGTGATAGGTGGTCACGGTGCCGTCCCCTTCGTGTCGGTGCCCCGGGCCAGGGGCTTCATGAACGACCAGAGGTGGCCCTCCAGGTTCTTCGGCGAGGCCAGCCCGAACTCGGCGGACTCCTGGTGCAGCCACAGCTCGCCGTCGCCGGCCCGGATGTCGGCGTGGACCACCAGGCCATCACCGTCCCGGGTGAGCTCGCAGGGCCCGAGGGCGAAGACGCGCACGCGGTCGACGACGGGGTGGAGCATGTGCATGTCCTCCAACACGTGCAAGAGGCCACCGGTGGTGTCCTCGTCGTGGTCCAAGCGCTCGACGAGCGCGGCGAGCCGGCCCCGCAGCCGCACCTGCACGGCGAGCTGCGGTACAGGCGCGCCAGGGCCTCGGGGCCGTACACCCGGTGCCCCGCCGGGGTGCGTGACGTCGGGGCCAGCAGCCCGATCGCTTCGTAGTGGTGCAGCGTGCGCACGGTCATGCCGGTGGCTGCGGCGATCTCGCCGATCCGAAGGCCGGCGGCCACCGGCTCCTTGCGGGTCATGAGGCGGACCGTAGGGCCTCACGCGGCGTGAGGGTCAAGGGGCGAGCGCGGCACCGAGCGAGGTGGCCAGCCCGGCCGGCTGGCTCACGACCGTCACCGCCCGGGTCTGCCTCGACCTGCTCCGCTCCCGGGCCGGCGGGGGAGCGCCTCTCGGCCACGGCGCTCGACGTGCCCGCCATGCCGGCTGGCGCCAACGCCCGCAGCGACCCGGCGGGCGAGGCCGAGCAGGCTGAGGAGGTCGGTCTCGCCCTCTGGTCGTGCTCGACCGCCTCACCTCGAGCAGCGGGTGGCCTTCGTGCTGCACGACCTGTTCGCCGTGCCCTTCGACAAGGTCGCCGCCGTGCTCGGCCGCTCGACGGTGGCGGCCAAGAAGTTGGCCAGCCGCGCCCGTCAGCAGGTGCACGGCTCGCCGCCGGCCCGGCGGGCCCCCGAGAGGCGCGAGTGGGAGGTGGTCGAGGCCTTCCTGGCGGCCGCCCGGGGCGGCGACCTCGACACCCTGCTGCAGCTGCTCGCCCCGGGAGGCCGGTTGCTCGCCGTCGTCACCGTCACGGTGCGCGATGGCCAGGTCGCCGCCTACGAGGTGGTGGCCGACGCCGCACGGCTCGAGCACGCGGTCCTCTACGTCCGCCCGCGCCGCTGATCAGG
Source organism: Acidimicrobiia bacterium (assembly GCA_009377505.1). GTDB lineage: Bacteria > Actinomycetota > Acidimicrobiia > Acidimicrobiales > CAIXPF01 > WHTX01. Next base: position 2,008 of record WHTX01000370.1, on the reverse strand, counting down.
AGCGCCAGCGGGTGGATCGAGGGGCGTCGGCGGCGAGGCGGCAGGCGGTCAGCGGCGGTCGAGGCAGAACTCCATCACCTGGGTGAGGCGGATGTTGTTGCCCGACGGGTCGCGGAACGAGGTGTCGATGCCGTAGGGCTGAGGGGTCGGCGGGTCGTTGAACACGACCCCGCGGGCCGACAGCTCGTCGTATGCGGCCTGGCAGTCATCGGTCTCGAGGAACAGGGTGCCGCCCGCCCCCTTGGCGATCAGCTCGGCGAGCTGCGCGCCGGTGGCCTCGTCGAGCATGGGCGGCCTGGGCACGGGCATGAGCACGACCCCGACCCCTTCCTGGCCGACGGGGCCGACGACGAGCCAGCGCAGCGCCCACTCCTCCATCGTCACGTCGGCCCTCACCTCCCAGCCCAGCCGCCCGGTGTAGAAGGCGAGCGCCTCGTCCTGGTCGTGCACCCAGAGCTGCGCGTTGGCGATGCGGATCATCGTTCCTCCTCCTCGCTCGGATGGGGACGACGCTACGGAGGCATCCCCCGCCGGGCTTCTCGAAACGTGCGGTTCTGCGGCCGCCCGTAGGCCTTGGCCATGCAGTCGGGGATGCGGATGAGGCGCCGAGCCGGCGGGAACAACGCCCGGTACGCCGCCGGCGTCGTGCCGTAGACGCGCCTGAAGCTGGTGGTGAACGAGCCGAGGCTGCCCAGCCCGACGGCGAAGCAGACCTCGGTGACGCTGCGGTCGGTGTTGCGCAGCAGCGCTGCGGCTCGTTCGAGGCGGCGGGTCAGCAGGTACTGGTGCGGCGCCTCGCCGAAGGCCCGGCGGAACTCACGGCTGAAGTGGGCCGGCGACAGCCCAGCGGCGTGGGCCATGTCGGCCACGGCGAGCGGCTCGGCATAGCGGGCGTCGGCCAGGTCCTTGGCGCGCAACAGGTGACGGGCGGGTGGCACCACACCGCCCATCGTCGCCCAGGTCGGTCGCTCCACCGGGCGAATTGCGTCACCGCAGGACGACTCGGCGTAGCTCGACCATCCGCCTCCGGTCGAGCTCGACCGACCTCTCTCGGCAACTGGTCGGCCGAGCAGCTGACGGGCATCGGCGCCTTCGAGCTGGTCGACGACGATGGGTCACCGAGGCGTCGGCGCATCCTGCTCGTGTGCAACCCGCCGGCGACGGGCGTCGAGGGCGGCAGCGCGGGGCGGCTGGCGCCCCAGCCGATCGCCAGCGGGCGGGCCGAGTCCAGCGCGCTGGCGAGGGCGTCGTCGTGCTGATCGTCGGCGACGACCCGCTCCAGCAGGTCATCTCTCGCGACCCGAGGATCATCGACGGGCTGCTGAGCCAGCGGGCGGAGCACGTGGTGATCAGCCCGGAGGCGCCGCAGATCGTGCGACGGTTCGGCCTGTTGCCGGCGCAGTGCGAGGGCGAGCTCGGGGCGATCAGCGCCGCCGACGGGGTGTTCCTCGGCAGCGACGCCGTCCGGGAGTGGTCGACCGGTGCCAGGGTGCGGGCCCTCGACGGCGGTCGTCGCTGGCGACCGGAGACCGACGAGGAGGTGTACCAGCCGTTGCGGAACGCAGCGGCCAGCGCGACGTGCACCGTCTACGCCACGGCGGGGCGGGACCGCCGGCCCGATCGGCGTCATCGACATCGGCACCGCGCCACGTGTCGCGTTCGTGCCGGCGATCTGGACGGCTGCCGCGGCTCACCGAACCGAACAGCCAGACCTCGGCTGGGTCGAAGAGAGCGATGGGCTCCTCGACGAGGTCGGGGACGTGGTCGGCGAGGGTCCGATCAGACCAGCCGGCTCGGCCCCCTTCGACCCGCCAGCCCGCTTGCGACGACGGTCGCCTGCGACGCGGTAACACCGCGGGTAGTACCGGCATCGTGGCTGTTCACCGCTTCGGCGTTTCGCTCGAGCAAGCGTTGGCGGAACAGATCCAGGATGCCGCCCGGGAGGCCGGCCAGCCGGTGTCGACGTGGCTGGCAGAGGCGGCACGACGCCGACTCGCTCGCGAGGGAT
>WHTX01000369.1 GCA_009377505.1 Acidimicrobiia bacterium | reverse complement strand
AAAGGGGGTAGCGGTGGCACCCGGGCCGCCTTGCCCGCAAAGTCGGGGTCGCGGGGGAAGACCAGGACCGGTACCGCCACGGTTTGATGGCGTCAGCCCGCAGCCAGCGCGAAGGTTCCTGCACCGTGGCGGTGCAAGATCCTTCGCGGTTCGCCTGGCCGGGGCGACGCCGCGGCCCGCCCCCTCAAGCGAGGACGCATGACGCCCGCGACCCCTTGGAACTACTCATCGAGGTCCGCCTCGTGACGAGGGCGGGCGCAGCCGAGGGGCGGACACCCGCGTTCTCCGCTGCCACCTGCGACGCGGGCTGGCACGGATGTCAGCCCGGAGCGCGCCGGACAGCGGCCTGCGCTGCCACCGGCCCGGCCCGGCCCGGGCCCCGCATCCCGCCCGGCACGCCGTCCCCACAGCGGGCGTTTCGTCACCGGAGCAATGCCCAAGACGGGGAACCCGAGCACCCAGCCCGCTTCGGCGGGCGCTCCACCTGGCCCTACCGCTGCCGGTCCACAACAGCGGCCAGTCCGCCCTCCCAGAACCGCTTCCGACACCGCGACACCACATCAACGCTCACGTCAAGGCGCTCGCCCAGGCCGACTGCCCCCACCCCAGATCACACCGCCGCAATTCCAGCCGGGACCACTGGCTGGCGGGGGCTCGCCGTCAGCGTGACGGCACCCAGGCGGCGGGGCGCTTCTCGCGGAACGCGGTGATGCCCTCCTGGCCCTCGCCCGACTGGAACAGCTCGGCGGAGACCGGCCCGGTCCAGTCGAAGGCCTCCTGGCGGCCCATGGCGGGCACCTTGTAGACGAGCTGCTTGGCGAGGGCCAGCGCCGCCGGCCCGCCGAGCACCACCTTGCCGACGACCTCGGCCACGGCGGCGTTGAGCTCGGCAGCGGGGACCGAGCGGTTGATGAGGCCGACCTCGGCCGCCCGCGCCGCCGAGATGCGCTCGCCCGACAGGAACAGCTCCAACGCGTCGGCCCGGCGCAGCTTGGGCAGGCAGACCACTGAGATCACCGCCGGCGCCACCCCGATGCGCACCTCGGTGAAACCGAGGAGCGCCTCGTCGCTCGCCACGGAGATGTCGCAGCTCGCGGCCAGGCCCAGCCCCCCGGCCAGGCAGTGCCCGGCCAGCTTGCCGATGATCGGCTTGGGCGAGTCCAGGATCAGCCCGAAGATGTCGATGAAGGTCCGGCCCGACGCCGGCGTGGCCGGGCGTCCGGAGACGGCGGCCTTGAGGTCGGCCCCGGCGCAGAACGTGTTCCCCCGGTTCGTGAGCACGACGGCCCGCACGGCCTCGTCGCCCAGGGCGGCGTCGAGGTGCCCGCCGAGGCTCTCGACGAGCTCGACGCTGAGGGCGTTGCGGTTCTCGGGCCGGTTGAGCGTGATGGTGGCTACGCCGTTCGCCACCTCGAGCAGCGTGGCGGCCTCGCTGGGGGTTCCCGTCATGGGCCCGGAGGCTAACCCCCGCCGCCGCGCTGCTCGCCCGGCAACGACGCCCTTCGCTCGGCCGGCCGCCAACCGGCCGCGGCCATCGCGGGCTAGAAACGCTGGCATGGGAGAGCAACGGTTCTCGGGCACGGTCGCGGTCGTCACGGGTGCGGCGAAGGGGTTCGGCGAGGCGATCTCCCGGCGCTTCGTCGCCGAGGGGGCCTCGGTCGTCCTCGGCGACTTCGACACGGCCGGCGAGGCGGTGGCCGCCGACCTCGGGGAGCGGGCCGCTTTCCGGGCCGTCGACGTGACCCGCTCGGAGGACGTCGCCGCCCTCGTGTCCCTGGCCACCGAGCGCTTCGGCCGCCTCGACGTGCTCTGCAACAACGCCGGCTACTCGCACCTGGCCATGCCCATGCACGAGCTGCCCGAGGAGGACTTCGACCGCCAGTTCGCCGTCAACGTCAAGGGCGTCTACCTCGGTTGCAAGCACGCCGTGCCCGTCATGATCGCCCAGGGCGGCGGGGTGATCGTCAACACCGCCTCCATCGGGGCGAAGCGGCCCCGCAGCGGGGTGACCGCCTACAACGCCTCCAAGGGCGCCGTGGTCACCCTCACCCGCGGCCTCGCCCACGAGCTCGGCCGCCACAAGATCAGGGTCAACGCCGTGTGCCCTGTCGCCTCCAACACCGCCTTCATGGAAGGGGTCCGGGGCGGAGAGCGCCTCGACGAGCGGGCCCGGGGCGCCCTCGTGCGGGGCATCCCGCTCGGCCGGCTGTGCGAACCGGCCGACGTGGCCGCGTCGGTGACGTTCCTCGCCTCGGAGGACGCCGCCTTCCTCACCGGCGTCTGCCTGGACGTCGACGGTGGTCGCAGCATCGAGTAGCCCGCGGGCCGGGGAAACGCCGTCTCGGCTGCTGGCGTACACTCGACGGGCGTGTCAACTCTCGCTGCTGGCGGAGCGGCCCCGGGTGACGGGCTGAGCCACCGCCAGATCATGACCGTGCTCGGCGGGCTGATGGTGGGGCTGTTCATCGCCGCCATCGACCAGACGATCGTGGCCACCGCCCTGCCCGAGATCGTGAGCGACCTCGGTGGGCTCGACCAGCTCTCCTGGGTCATCGTCGCCTACCTGTTGACCTCCACGGCCTCCACGCCCCTGTGGGGCAAGTGCGGCGACCTGTTCGGCCGTCGCCAGGCCTACCAGGCCTCCATCCTCGTGTTCCTCGCCGGCTCCTTGGCCTGCGGGTTCGCCCCGAGCATGACCGGCCTGGTGTTCGCCCGGGCCCTGCAGGGCATCGGTGGCGGCGGGCTCTTCGCCCTCAGCTTCGCCATCGTCGGGGACATCATCCCGCCCCGCCAGCGCGGCCGCTACATGGGCTACTTCACCGCCGTGTTCGCCTCGGCCGGGGTGATCGGGCCTCTGGCCGGGGGGTTCATCACCGACCACGTCGGCTGGCGCTGGATCTTCACCGTCAACCTGCCCATCGGCGCCGTCGCCCTCGTGGTCACGAGCGTCGCCCTCCGCCTGCCCTTCCCCCGCCGCCAGGCCCGCCTCGACCTCCTCGGGGCCGGCGCGCTCGTGGCCGCCGTGACCACGCTGACCCTGGTGACGGTGTGGGGCGGCGACCAGTACGGCTGGGCGTCGACGCCCATCGTCGGGCTGTCCGTCGCGTCGGTGGTGCTGTTCGTGGCCTTCTTCTTCTGGGAGGCCAGGGTCGAGGAGCCGATCGTGCCCCTGCGGCTGTTCCGCAACCCCGTGACCGCGGTGACCCTGCTGCTCAGCTTCCTCCTAGGGCCGGTCATGTACGGCGTCAGCTCCTTCCTGCCGCTCTACCTGCAGGGCACCCAGGGCGTCTCGGCCACCAACTCCGGGCTGCTGCTCTCGCCCAACATGTTGGGCCTGACGGTCATGTCCATCATCACGGGACGGATGACCACGCGCACCGGGCGGTACAAGCACTGGGTCGTGCTCGGGACGTTGCTCTTGGCCCTCGACGTGCTGCTGCTGACCCGGCTCACCGCCGACACGGGCATCCTCCTCGTCGGGGCGCTGATGGTGGTACTGGGGATGGGGCTGGGGGCGTGCATGCCCACGCTCTCGGTCTCGATCCAGAACGCCGTGCCCATCGCCGACCTCGGGGTGGCCACGTCCACGCTCACGTTCTGCCGCACGCTCGGGGGCAGCATCGGCGTGGCCGCCATGGGGGCCGTGCTCAAGCTCCAGGTGGAGGGCCGCCTCGGCGAGGTCGCCGCCGCCAACCCGCTCCCGCCCGGGGTGGACGCGTCCACCCTGGCCAACCGCCCCACCGACGTCCAGGCCCTGCCCGACCCGCTGCGCGGCCTCGTGGAAGGGGCACTGGCCCACGGCGTGGCCACCGCCTTCCTGGCTGTGGCCCCCGTGGTCATCGCTTGCGCGGTGATCGCCTGGTGGTTCCCCGAGCTGCCCTTGCGCGACTCGAGCGCCCTCGTCGGCTCGCCCGGTGCCAAGTCGCCGGCCGACGCGCCGACGATCACCGCCGCCCCCGCCCACTGACAGCCGGGCCCTGCCCGGAGTCGCTGGCCCTCAGCCGGACCCTCAGCCGGAGTAGTACGCCTCGAGGCCGGCCGCCGCCCGCGAGGCGTCGACGCCGGCCTCGAACGTCTCGAGAGCGGCCTGCTGGGCCGCCGCCTGCTCCTCGGCGGCAGCCTGGGCCGCCGCCGCCGCCCACTCCGCTTCCTCGGCGGCGAGGAGCGGGGGGTTCATGGTGCTGCGCACCGTGACCGCGAGGTCGTCGGGGGCGCGGTCCCACAGCCAGTCCATGTCGTTGTTGCTGAGACGGACGCAGCCGTGGCTGGCCGGGTAGGACGGCACGCTCGGTGAGCCGTGCACGGCCCAGCCCCGGTAGAAGTAGATCGGCCGGTAGAGGGTGCCGAGGGGGGCCTCTTCCACGCCGTCGTAGCGCCGGTAGCCCTCGTAGCGCCCGGGGGGCGTCCAGGCGTAGTCCTCGCTGCCGTCCTTGTTGTAGTACGTGTACTCGCCCCCGGTGGAGGTGTTGAGGATCGTCACCTGCTGGGGGCGCTCGGCGTTCAGCACGATCAGGACCTGGCGGTCGAGGTCGACCTCGACCTCGATGCCGACCGCCGGCCGGGACGGGGGCATCCATCCCGTCGGCGTGTAGAGGCGGACCCAGCTCGGCCCGTCCATGGTGCCCGTGCGGTCGAGGCCCTCGAACTTCTGGAGGGCCATGACCGCCGACCACGTGCCGTCGCCGTAGTAGCCGGCCTCGTCCGCGGTGCGGTAGCCCAGCTCGTTCAGCCGGTTCTGCAGCACGGTCACCACGTCGCCGCTGTCGCCCCAGCCCAGGGCGGG
>WHTX01000368.1 GCA_009377505.1 Acidimicrobiia bacterium | reverse complement strand
CCTCGTAGGCGCACTGCTGGCGCGCTCAACGAAGGCCGAGGTGATGATCCTCGGCAATCGTGGTGCCGGGGGTGGCGGGCTCGTCGCCATACCGGATCCCGTTCGACCAGCTACGCCGGGTGGCGCAGGGCCAGCTCGACCCGTCACAGCTCACGCACGACCTCGACACCAAGCTCCGGCGGCTCGCTCGCGCCGCCTGGGCCGACGGGTTCAGCGGGGAGTGATGACGATGATGCCGTGGAGCCGGGCTGCGTGGCCGAGGCGGTCGTCGTAGGTGACCATGCCGTCCAGCTCGTCGCCCAGCTCGAGCGCAGCGGAGAGGTGGAGCGCGTCCAGGCTGCGGAGCCGCTCCGTGGCGACCTCACCAGCTCGTTCGAAGGTGGTGCTGGCCACGGTGAGCAGGATGACCGAATCGAGGACCAGCCGCGCCCGCGGCATCTGCTCGGGCGCGCCCCGCCGGGTGGCGCGCAGCAGCTCCGTCCGCAGCAGGTCGCTGGAGACGATCTCGTCGTCGTGCTCGCGAAGCCAGGTGCCCAACGCGGTCGACTCCGCCTCGGCGACCACGAGCTTCACCGCTGCCGACGTGTCGAGGTAGAAGGCCACCGCTCAGAAGCGGTCGCCGTCGCGCATCGCATCGAGCACGGTGGACAAGGCGTCGACTCCGGCCGGGGCCGACGGCGGCGGGCCGAGCTCGGCCAGGGAGCGCTTCGACGGGCGGGCGCGGCCAGCAGCGACGAGCGTGCCCAGCCGGCTCGCGGGCAGGGGGACCAGCTGCGCCACCGGGCGGCCCCGGTCGGTGATGGTGACGACCTCACCGGCCGCCGCTGCCGCGACCACGGCAGAAGCGTTCTGCTTCAGCGCCCGGACCCCGACCGTCTTCATGAGCTACAACGTAGCACCTGCAATGGTCGGTCGTCGCCGGTCAATCCTTCCGCAGCAGCTCCACGACGGGGATCACCCGGCTGGTCCGCCGCTGGTAGTCGGCGAACTGGGAGACCCGGGTGGCGACGTGCTCGAACATGCGCGCCCGCTCCTCGCCCTCCAGCACCGCCGCCTTCGCCGAGAAGGTCTCGGCGCCCAGCTCGACGGTCACCTCCGGGTGGGCGACGAGGTTCGCGTACCAGGCCGGCCCCGTCGGCGCCCCGCCCTTCGAGGCGATCACCAGCAGCCGGTCGTCCACCTTGTGGTAGGCGAGCGGGCAGGTGCGCTGGCGGCCCGTCCTGGCGCCCGTCGTCGTCAGCAGCAGGAACCGTGCCCGGGCGAGGTCGCCGGCGAGCTGGCCGCCGTTCGCCCGGAACTCGGCGATCAGCGTCTCGTTGAACGACCTGGTCGTCGCCCCCGGGCCGCTCGCCGAGCGCACATCGTCGGTGAGCTTGCCCAGGTTCTCGACGGTCAGCTCCACGGCGTCGTGGCTCGGCATGTCTTCGCTCCAGCGGTCTCAGGGCCCGTTGGGCGCGCAGGATAGTGAGTGGGACGACCCGGGCGAGGTCCCGCCCTTCGGCGCCAATGCCGGAGGAGGGCCCTGATGATCTCGCTGACGTGGCTCGACGTCATGGGGTCGAGGGCGCCCAGGCGGTGGGCGAGACGATGCCAGCCGATCGAGCGCAGCAGTTCGCACTGGGCGTAGCCGATGTCGTCGAGCCCGGTGTCCGCTCGGAAGTCTGGCTACGCAGGCAGCTCCGAGGCGAGCTGGACGGTCTCGGGCTCCGTGAAGGCCCGCATGGTGTGGATACGGACCCGGCCGTTCGCCGCGTTCACGAGCGAGAGCTTCGCCGCGGTCTCGTCGTCGGGGGCCTCGACGACGGCGACTGCGTCGTACTGGCCCATCGTCAGGTAGAACGCCTGGAGCTCGGCGCCCAGCTCCACGGCACCACGCCGGGCGTGCTCCAGCCGGTCACCGATGTTCTTGAAGTGCTGGATGCCGACGTCCGTGTAGCTCATCAACATGATGTACGTCGCCATGGGGTGGTCCCCCTGATCCTCCGTGGTAGGCGCAGCGTAGTCCGGCACGGCCCCGGTGGGCCGCTTCGGGCGCCGGGGGCTCGGGTGAGCGTTGGCGGCCAGACCGGCGTCCTGTCAGGCTGGTCGACTGAAGGGTGGTCGAGGGGTGGTCGACGTGATCCAGCAGCTCCGGGCCCGGGCCTACGAGGCCGAGGACGACGACGACGTGCAGCGCCTGTTCAGGGAGCGGGGCTGGACGGACGGGCTGCCGGTCGTCGCCCCCACCCCCGAGCGCGTCCAGGCCATGTTGGACTGGGCGGGATGGCCGCCCGACCACGTCGTCGGTGTCGAGCCCGTCAAGGCCCGGCCCCTGACCGCCGAGAAGCTCGCCGTCAACGCCGTCCTCGCCGGCTGCTTGCCGCCCGACTTCCCCGTCCTGGTCACCGCGGTGGAGGCGATGTGCCGGGCCGAGTTCCTGGTGCACGGGGCCACGGCCTCGACGGGGGGCTGCGCCGTCCTGCTGGTGGTGAACGGGCCGGTCCGCCACCAGCTCGGCATGTCCTCGGCGCACTCGGTGCTCGCCGGCCCGGACCGGGCGTCCATCTGCATCGGCCGGGCGGCCCGCCTGGTGCTGCGCAACCTCCTCGAGGTGCGCCCCGGCGAGCTCGACCGCTCCACGCTCGGCCACCCGGGCAAGATCTCCTGGTGCCTGGCCGAGGACGAGGAGGGCGGTGCGCCCTGGCTGCCCCTCGCCCAGGAGCGGGGCATCCCCGCGGACGTGTCCGCAGTGACCGCCTTCGCCGCTTCCGGGCCCCGCCAGCTCATGAACGAGTGGACCACCGAGCCCACCGAGCTGCTGGCCACGGTCGTCGCCGAGGTCAGGGCGACCATGTTGCACTACTCCATCTGGGCGGGGAACTACGCGCTCGTCGTGCCGCCCCAGCTGCGCAAGGTGTTCCACGACGCGGGGTGGTCCAAGGCCGACATCCGCCAGTTCGTCTTCGAGCACGCCAGGGTGAAGCGCTCGGACTGGGAGGCGGTGGGCAAGCGATCGGTCGTCACCGACCGGAACCGGGCCAACGTGTACCAGGCCCTGCCCACCCCCGAGCACCTCCTCGTCATCTCCGCCGGGGGAGAGGCGGGGGGCTTCGCCGCCGTCATCCCGCCGTGGCTGGGCCCGAACTCGGCGGCCGCCACCGCGGCCGTCGGCGCGTGCGTCGACTGCTGATGGGCCCCGTGGACCGACCGAGGAGGGCCCAGTGCCCCTGATCGTGCTCGACCCGAGCTTCGAGGAGGAGCCGGCGGCGGCGACCCTGCCGACGCGCCCCTCCAGCCTGGTGGGCGCCACCGTGGGCATCATCTCCAACGGCAAGGCGAACACCCGGCCGTTCTTCGACCACCTCGAGCAGCTGCTGCGCGACGAGTGGGGCGTGGCCGAGGTCGTGCGGCGGGTGAAGTCGAACTACTCGGCGCCCGCCGAGCGTTCCCTGATCGACGAGGCCGCCGGCTGGGCGGTGATGTTCGCCGGGGTGGGGGATTGAGGCAGCTGCTCGTCGTGCAGTCTGCACGACGCCATCATGGCCGAACGGGTCGGCACGCCCGCCGCGGGGGTGATGACCAGCGCCTTCGTGGACGGCGCCGAGCTCATGGCCCAGGCCTTGGGCGCCACCGGCTACCCCTTCGCCGTCATCAGCCACCCGATCTCCTCCGCAGGGGAGGCTGAGCTGGTGGCCAAGGCACGCGCCACGATCGAGCAGGCGCAGGCGCTGCTGCTGTCCGGCGACGAGGTGGACGGCGACGCTCGCCGGGCGTAGCTCGGGCCTGGCGACCTACTCGAGCACCTCGGCGGCGGCGAGGTCGGCGATACGGTCCTCGTCGTAGCCCAGCAGCCCCGAGAGCACCTCGAAGGTGTGCTCCCCGAGCAGGGGCGCCCGGAACGCGGGGCGGCCGGGCGTGCGGGCCAGGCGGAATCGGGTGGCTTCGACGAGGCAGAGCCGGAAGGGGTGCTCGAGCTCCACGAAGTGGCCCTGGTGGAGTAGCTGGGGGTCGGCGAGGCACTCGGCGCTGCGCTGGACGGTGTGGGCGGCGACGCCCGCGCCCTGGCAGCGGTCCTGCACCTCGGCCGGGGTGGCGCCGCGTGTCCACGCCGCCACCGCCTCGTCGAGCTCGCGCCGGCGGCCGAGCCGCCCGGCCGCCTCGGCCAGGTCGGAGTCGGCGGCGAGGTCGGGCCGGGCCATGAGCTCGCACAGCGCGGGCCAAGCGGCGTCGTCCTGGCAGGCGATGGCCACCCATTGGTCCTCCCCGGCGCAGGGGAACACGCCGTGGGGGGCGAGGTGGTCGTCCTCGTTGCCGCGGCGCGTCGTGACCCGGCCGTTGACGGTGACGTCCAGGAGGGCGGGCGACAGGTAGTGCAGCGCCGCCTCGGACTGGCTCAGGTCGATCGACTGGCCCTCCCCGGTGCGGCGGCGGTGGTCGAGCGCGGCGAGCAGCGCCAGCAACGTGAGGTGGGACGAGGTGTAGTCGGTGTAGGCCAGGTAGGGGCCGGCGGGCTCGCGGTCGGGCCACCCGGTCAGGTCGTAGAACCCGGCGAGGGCGGCGCCGAGGTTGCCGTACCCGGCGAGCCGGGCGAGCGGCCCGTCCTGGCCGAAGAGGCTGGCCGAGAGGGTGATGACGTCAGGGTTGACCTCGCGCAGGTGGGCCTCGTCGAGCCCGAGCGAGCGCAGCGCCCGCGGGGACAGGGAGTCCACGACGACGTCGGCCCAGCGCACGAGGTCGGCCAGCACGGCGCGGCCGGCGGGCTCGGAGAACTTGACGCTGGCGCTGAGCTTGCCCGCGTTGACCACCG
>WHTX01000367.1 GCA_009377505.1 Acidimicrobiia bacterium | reverse complement strand
CAGGAGGCAGGTCCCGGAGACGAGATCGCGTGGCCGTCCCTCGGCCGGGGGGCGCAGCGCGCCGCCCTCGGCGAACGGGGAGATGACCAGCGCGGTGTCGTCGTCTCGTGTGATGAAGCCGTCGCCCTTCTGGAGTCGAAGACCTGAACGCTACCTGTGCCCACCACCTCGACGTCCGCCCCCTCGGGTCCCGAGGAGGCGGCTGGCGCGTCGGTGGTGCGCCGTGCGGCCCGACGGGTGCACCGGCGGGTCGCGGGGCCGGCTCGCGTGCGCTGTGCACCTTCCCCAGCCCGCCTCGACGCTACCAGCGCGCCGCAGCCCAACGGCGTCACCCCAGGTGGCGGGCGACTTCGGCCCCGCAGAGGCGCCACCGGACCGGGCCGGGCACCCTGCCCTGGTAGGCTTAACCGGTCCAACTGGTCGGGCCGCGCTTCGAAGAGGCTGCCCGGGGCGGGTTCCCGCCTCTCGGCCCCAGCGTCCGGCCAACCTCCCCTTCCGGCTTCGTCGCCTCTCGCCTGCCGGCTCCCCCCCACTGAAGCGCGCGGCCCCACCGGTCGCGCCGCGGCCGGCTGCACCTTTCTCATCCGGTCGCGTCACCCCGTACCGGAGACACCTCTTGTCAGTCGTCGACGACCGCCCCGCCACCTTCGAGTCGCTGGGCGTTCCCGCACATCTCTGCACCGCGCTCGCCGAGCGCGGCTTCACCGCTCCCCTGCCCATCCAGGCCCGCACCCTGCCCGACGCCTTCGCGGGCAGGGACGTGTCGGGCTGCGCCCCCACGGGTTCGGGCAAGACCATCGCCTTCGGCCTGCCCCTCGTGCTGAACGTCGGCCGGGCCGGCCCTCGTCGCCCTCGTGGCCTGGTGCTCGCCCCGACCCGCGAGCTCGCCGCGCAGATCACCGAGGAGCTACGCCTGCTCGGCCAGGGTCGCGTCAGCGCCGAGGCGTTCTACGGCGGCGTCGGCTTCGAGAAGCAGCGTCGAGCGCTCGCCCGCGGGGTCGACATCGTCGTCGCCTGCCCGGGCCGGCTCGCCGACCTGTTGCGCCAGCGCGAGCTCGAGCTCAGCGAGGTGCGCATCGTCGTCATCGACGAGGCCGACCGCATGGCCGACATGGGCTTCCTGCCCGAGGTCAAGCGACTGCTCGACCGGTGCCGCGCCGACCGCCAGACGCTGCTCTTCTCGGCGACGCTCGACGGTGACGTGGACGTACTCGTCCGTCGCTACCAGAAGGACCCGGTACGCCACGACTTCCGCCCCCCACAGGAGGACCTCGGCGACGTCGAGCACCTCTTCTGGACGGTGGAGCTGGCCGACCGGGTGCGCGCCGTCGGCGAGCTCGTCGGCCGGGCCGGGCCCACCATCGTGTTCTGCCGGACGAAGCGGGGGGCCGACCGGGTCGCCCGCCAGCTCAGCCAGGCCGGCGTGCAGGCCGTCGCCATCCACGGCGGCCGCTCCCAGTCCCAGCGTGACCGGGCGCTCGCCGACTTCCGTCGTGGCGCGGCGGACGCCATCGTGGCCACGGACGTCGCCGCCCGGGGCATCCACGTCGACGGCGTGGCCTGCGTCGTGCACTTCGACCCGCCGGACGAGCCCAAGGACTACGTGCACCGCTCCGGCCGCACCGGGCGGGCCGGCGCCACGGGCACCGTCGTCACGCTGGTGACCCGCGAGGCCCGCCGGGACGTGCTCGACACGCAGCGCCGGCTGGGCCGCCGTGTCAGCTTCGAGGCACCGAGGCCCGAGGACCTGCCCGAGGCGCCCAAGCGGGCCATCGTCGCCGCGCCGGCTCCACGGCCGACGGCTCCGGGCGAGTCCCGGGGCCGCGGTGACGGCAGGCCCCGCTCCACCCGCGGCGGCCCGAGCCGCCGTAGCCGGGGCGGCCGCAACCAGGGCGGCCGCGGCCAAGGCGGCCCCTCGGGCCGGCCCGGCGGTCACCAGCAGCACTCCCGTCGTGCTGCCCCCGCCCGCCAGGACTGAGCTGCTCTCGGCTCTCGCCCCGATCGGCAAACGCGGCGGGGCGAGGCCGCAAGCACCCGGCCGCCTGGGCCTCCCTGCTCTCGCCGGCCCCGGGCCCGGCTTCCGGCACGGAGGCCGGCGAGGGCGTCAACGTCCGAGATTGCCCAGGTCGACCTGGCCCAGCAGCCAGTCGAGCGGCGCCCGCTCCAGCACGGGACGGAGCAGGTCGATCGCCCAGCCCGGCAGGTCGCCCCGCCCTCGGGCATCGTCCAGGGCTCGGTCGAACCCGGCCCTGAGCGCCTGCTCCAGCGTGGCCTCGTCCCAGGTCACCTCGTCGGCGAAGGGCGTGCCCGGCGAGAGCGAGAGCATCAGCTCCTCCCGCCCCGTGCCCAGCTCGCAGGCGGCGCCGTGGAGGGCCGAGAGCGTCATGCGCTGGAGCACCCCGTCGATCCCCGACCCCTCGGGGAAAGGGTCCTCGGGGGCCGCGCAGGGCGCCACGTACTGACGCCTCCCCAGGTCGACGGCCCCTGAGGCCAGCTCGCCGCCGACGAGGCCGGCCAGGCCGACGACCCCGACGGCGACGAGCCCGGTGGCCCAGGGGGCGGGCCCGGCCCGAGGGGCGGGCGCGCCGGCTCGTCGGGCCCGGGTGGCGACCACGAGGGCGGGCACGACAGCCAGCGCGCCCAGCAGGGCGGCCAAGAGGAAGGCGGACCGGAACGCCCGGGTGATGGTGTCGCCGATGGCGGTGACGAGGTCGTGGCGCACGGCGGCGAGGGACTCGTCGTCGTCGAGGTCGGCGAAGGCGGCGTCCAGGTCGGGGACCCGGCCCCGTGGCGTGTCCTCGATCACGTCCCGGAGGTCGAGGGTGAGCGGCACCTTGTCCTGGAGGGGGATGGCCGCGTCGAGCACGGTCGCGGTCCCCGCCCGGGCCGCCTCACTGGTGGCCGACTCGAGGTCGTCGGCGAGCACGGGCGCGATGACCGCCAGACCGAGGACGAAGCCGAGGTGGCGCGCCCCGATCGTCGCCGCCGCCGCGGGCAGGGGAGCCGAGCCCGCCACCGACGGCGGCCCCAGCAGCCCGGAGGCCAGACCGAGGCCGACCCCGCAGGCCGCGAGCCCGGCCAGGGCGGGCAGCGGTGCCTCGCCGGGCACGAAGGCCAGGGCGACGAGGCCCCCGGCCAGGAGCAGCGCCCCAGCCCCCGCGGCGACGGGTGGCGATACCCGGCCCTCGAGGCGGCGGGCCAGGAGCGCGCCGAGGGGCAGGGCGCTCACGAGGCCGGCTCCGGCGATGGGCGAGTAGCGCCAGGCCACCACCACGAGCAGCACGGAGAGGAACAGGGCGCCGACCATGGCGCCGAACACGAACAGGAAGCCCACGTCGGCCGCGAGCTTCGACCAGCGCCCGCCGGCCTCGCCCCCAGGCCCGGCGGATGCGCTCGAGGCCCGACCGTCGGCGGGCTCGACCGTCGGGAGGACAGCGGGGACACTCCGGGCCGTGGCGAGCAGCGCGACGGCGGCGACGGGCGCCTGGAGCAGGAAGATCGACCGCCAGCTCAGGAGCTGGGTGAGCACGCCGCCGAGGGCGGGCCCGACGGCCGCGCCGATGGTCGCCGCCAGTCCCCAGAGCACGGCGCCGCTGCGCCGGCTCCCCGTCAGCTGGCCGAGCAGGGGCAGCGCGGCGGCGAGCAGGAGGGCGGCGCCGAGGCCCTGGGCGCAGCGCCCGGCGACGAGCGCGGCGAATGACGTGGCCAGCCCGCAGACCCCGGACGCGGTGGCGAACACCACGAGGCCGGCGGCGGCGAGGGGGCGGGCGGGCAGGCGGCGGGCGACGGGCACGAGGGCGAGCGCGGCCAGCGCGACCACCACGTTGTAGGCGGTGATCACCCAGGACACGGCGACGATCGACGTGTCGAACTCGCCGTAGAGCTCGGGCAGGGCGAGCACGACGACGGAGGAGTCGGCGAAGGCGACCCCGACGGCCAGGGCGAGGAGCACGACGGGCAAGTGCCCCCGGGCGGGGGGCGAGGACGGCCCGGCGCTCACCCGGGCCTGGCCCGACTCGCCTGCACAGGCTCCCTGGACTCCGACATCACCTCAGCCCCTCGTCGAGCAGCGCCCCTTCGCCCGTCCGGTGGTCGAGCAGGTCGGGCAGTTCGGGTCGGGCACGAACCGCAGCCGCACGGCCACGTCCGGACACTACCGGCCCCACCGGCTCCCGACTGGGCGGAGAGCGCTACGATCAGCACGTTCGCAACGTCTGGCAAGGGGGGCTGACGTGATCGAGGACCGTCCTGGCGCAATCGACTGGGCCACGGACTACGACCTGTTCGAGGCCACCTTCCGCGAGGACCCCTATCCCGTCTTCGCCGACCTCCAGCAGCGCTGCCCGGTGGCCCACACCGAGCGCTGGGGCGGGTCGTGGATGCCCACCCGCTACGAGGACATCTCCGCCGTCGCCCACGACACGGAGCACTTCTCCTCGCGCAACGTGGGCGTGACGGGCCTGGCCGGGCGCAACCCGATCGACGCGCCGCCCATCACCGCCGACCCGCCGTACCACACCGAGGCCCGCCGCCTGCTGCTCCCCGCCTTCTCCCCCAAGGCCATCGATCGGCTCGAGCCGATGACCCGGGCCATGTCGGCCGACCTGGCCGGGCGCGTGGTCGCCCGCGCCCGCAGCGGGGACGGCACCGCCGACGCGGCCGAGGAGTACGCCCAGCACATCCCGACCCGTGTCATCGCCCACATGCTCGGCATCCCCCAGGAGGACGAGGCCCGCTTCACCGACTGGACGGTGCGGGTGCTCCAGGTCGGGCCGACCGACCACTAGGTCGGCC
>WHTX01000366.1 GCA_009377505.1 Acidimicrobiia bacterium | reverse complement strand
GCGGGGCGGCCGGCAAGGGGCCGGCGCCGGCGGGCGGGCGGGGCGGCAAGGGCTGGGGCGGGGGCGGTGCACTCGAGCCCGCCTGTCGGCACGAAGCGCACCCGCAGCCCCCACCGGCCGGCAGCGAGAGCCCTCCGGGTGCACTCGAGCCCGCCCAGCGGCACCAAGCGCACCCGGATCTCGCCAGCCCGACGACAGACGGCCAGGGGCTTGGACCGGGCCAGCCAGTTCGCCTCAACCGAGGGGCAGGCCGCCTCAACCGAGTGCGGCGGCGAAGCGCTCGCCGGCGGCCTTCAGCGTCTCGAGCCGCTTGCAGAAGGCCACCCGCACGGTGCCCGCCCCGTACCCCTCCAGGGTGTAGGCCGCGTCCCCGGGGACCACGGCCACCCCCACCTCGGTCGTCAACCAGGCGGCGAACGACGTCGGGTCCTGCGACGGCGCCGGCCCTGGTAGCCCGCGGTAGTCGGCGAGCAGGTAGTACGCCCCCTCGGGGCTGGCCACTTCGAAGCCGACGCCGCGCAGCACGTCGAGGGCGAGCGCCCGGCGCGCCGTGTACTCGGCGACGAGACCGTCGTAGTAGGGCTCCGGCAGGTCGAGGGCAGCCGCGGCCGCAGCCTGCAACGGCGCGGGCGCGCAGATGGTGGCGAAATCGTGCACCTTGTGGACGGCATCGGCGAACGCTTCCGGCGCGATGACGTAGCCGAGCCGCCAGCCGGTGACGGCGAACGTCTTGCCCAGGCCCGACACGGTGACGGTGCGCTCGTGGAGGCCGTCGACCGCGCCCGGGCACCGATGGCGGCGCCCGTCGTAGACGAGGCGGTCGTAGATCTCGTCAGTGACCAGCACCAGGTCATGGCGGGTGACGACGTCGGCCAGGGCAGCGAGCTCGGCCTCGTCGAACACCCGGCCCGTCGGGTTGTGCGGGGTGTTGAGCAGGAGCACCTTGGTGCGCGGCGTCACCGCCGCCGCCAGGCGGTCCACGTCGAGGGCGTAGGCGGGGCCTTCCAGGGCCACCGGCACGGGCACGGCGCCGGCGAGGTGCACGACCGGCCAGTAGTTGTCGTGGGCCGGCTCGAGCACGAGCACCTCGTCACCGGGGTCGAGGAGGGCGAGCATCACCGAGGACAACCCCTCGGTAACCCCGCAGGTCACCGTGACGTGGCGGTCTGCCTCGACCTCCCAGCCCAGCCACGCCCGGTACTGCGCGGCCAGGCGCTCGCGCAGCAGCGGCAGCCCCCAGGGGTTCGTGTACTGGTTCACCCCGCTGTCGATGGCCGCCTTGGCCGCCTCCGTCACCTCCGGGGGCGGATCGAAGTCCGGGTACCCCTGGGACAGGTTCACGGCGCCCACGGAGACGGCCAGGCGAGTCATCTCCCGGATGACCGACTCGCGGATGGGCAGCGTTCGGGACGCGGGGCGGAGCCGGCTCACGCTCGTCGATCCTGGCACACCCACCGGTGCCGCGTTGGCCCAGACCGGGCGGGCGCGGCGTTCGCCGCGGCATGGGTGCCGCACTAATCTTCGCCCGTCGCGATCGCCCCCCGGGCAACGCGCACGGGTGCCCCCGGGCACTGCAGCACCAGCCCACGGGCGCCCATGGACAACCCAGCGAGAGGTCGCATCCTGATGGCCAAGATCAAGGTCGCCAACCCGGTCGTCGAGCTCGACGGCGACGAGATGACGAGGATCATCTGGCAGTTCATCAAGGACAAGCTGATCCTCCCCCACCTCGATGTCGACCTGAAGTACTTCGACCTCAGCATCGAGCACCGGGACGCGACCGAAGACCAGGTCACGATCGACGCCGCCAACGCCATCAAGCAGCATGGCGTCGGCGTGAAGTGCGCCACCATCACCCCCGACGAGGCCCGCGTAGAGGAGTTCGGCCTGAAGAGCATGTGGCGCTCGCCCAACGGCACCATCCGCAACATCTTGGGCGGGGTGGTGTTCCGCGAGCCGATCATCATCTCGAACATCCCACGGTATGTGCCGGGATGGACGAAGCCCATCGTCATCGGCCGCCACGCCCACGGCGACCAGTACCGCGCCACCGACTTCGTGGTCCCCGGGCCGGGCACGGTCACGGTCGCCTTCACGCCCGCGGGTGGGGGCGAGCCCGTCACCCGGGAGATCGCCGAGTTCCCCGGCGGCGGCGTCGCCATGGGGATGTACAACTACGACGACTCGATACGGGACTTCGCCCTCGCCTGCCTGCGCTACGGCCTCGAGCACAACTACCCGGTGTACCTGTCCACGAAGAACACGATCCTCAAGGCCTACGACGGCCGGTTCAAGGACATCTTCCAGGACGTGTACGAGAGCGAGTTCAAGGCCGACTACGAGGCCAAGGGGCTCTGGTACGAGCACCGGCTCATCGACGACATGGTCGCCCAGGCCATCAAGGGCGAGGGCGGCTACCTGTGGGCCTGCAAGAACTACGACGGTGACGTGCAGTCCGACGTCGTCGCCCAGGGCTTCGGCTCGCTCGGGCTCATGAGCTCGGTGCTGCTGACGCCCGACGGGCAGACCTGTGAGGCCGAGGCCGCCCACGGCACGGTGACCCGCCACTTCCGCCAGCACCAGAAGGGGGAGAAGACCTCCACGAACCCCATCGCCTCGATCTTCGCCTGGACCCAGGGCCTGGCCTTCAGGGGGCGCAAGGACCGCACCCCCGAGGTCACCGGGTTCGCCGAGACCCTCGAGCGGGTCTGCGTCGAGACGGTGGAGAGCGGCAGGATGACCAAGGACCTCGCCCTGCTCGTCGGCAAGGACCAGGGGTTCCTGAACACCGAGGACTTCCTCGACGCCCTCGACCAGGGGCTACAGGCCGAGATGCGGGGCTGAGCGGGCCCGCAACCGAGGGTCGGGCGTGTCGCCCCGGGCGATCGAGGCGGCGATGCCGGCGATGAGGGCGCGGCGCAACCAGGCTCCACGGCCTCGGACACCCTGGCCAGTTGACCGCGCTCGGCCGGGCGTGAGAGTCTCCGTCGGCCATGTTAGGAATCCCTAACCAGATTCGTCAGGGTCGCAGCTCTCGGCGCCGCCGACTTGCCGTCCCGCTGCTGCCCCTCGTGGTGGTGGCCGCAGGGTGCGGAGGCGACGACGACCCGGCTCGGGACGCTGCAGCAACGTCAACCCCGACGACGGCCGCAGAGCCGCTCGCCGCCGCGACGGCCTACCCGCTCACCGTCGAACACGCTCTGGGGGTGACGACGATCGAGACGGAGCCCACCAGCGTCGTCGCCGTCGGCGGGCTCGACGCGGCGGTGGCCAACGCGCTGGGCGCCGAGGTCGTCGCCGTCCCCACCTTCATGGCGGACTACCCCTGGTTCGAGCAGCCGATCGCGCCCGACGTCACCGTGCTCGGCTACGAGGCGGTCAACCTCGAGGAGATCGCCAGCCTGCACCCCGACGTCATCCTCATCTCTACGGCGTGGCCCATCTACGGCCAGGCCTACGACCGGCTCTCCGAGATCGCGCCGACGATCCCGCACCTGGGCGCCCTGCTCCAGGACGACCCCGCCGAGCTCACCAGGATGATCGGCGCGGTGCTCGGCAACCCGGGCGGCGCGGAGGAGCTGATCGAGCGGTCCGACGGGGAGGTCGACGAGTTCACTGCGGAGCACCCCGGCCTACGGGGCAGGCCTTCGCCTACAGCCAGATCCTGGGTTCGGACATCTACCTCGTCGGCCTCGAGGGCTCCCCGACCGCCGAGTTCATGGGCCGCCTCGGGCTGGTCTCACCCCAGGAGGTCCAGACCGCCATCGGGTCGGGCGCCATCGAGGGGGGCCAGGGCAAGATCAGCTACGAGCAGGCCGGCCTGTTCGACGCTGCCGACGTGGTCTTCATCTCCGACCCGGGAAATGCCAAGGACAGCTTCCTCGCCACCCCCGTCATCGCCAACCTCGAGGTCACACGGGCCGGCAACGTGAACATCGTGGACCAGACGACCGCCGCCGCGCTGCTGATCCCGAGCCCCGTCAACATCTCGCACCTGCTCGACCAGCTCGGGCCGGCACTCGCCAAGATCGGAGCCTGACGCCGATGTCCGCCGCTGAAGAGCCGGGCCCCGAGGCCTACGCCCGGATGTTCGAGCTCGCCGACCTGTTGACGCCCCAGGCCATGCGGGTCGCTGTCACCCTCGGCCTCCCGGGCCTGCTCGCCACCGGCAGCCGCTCGATCGACGAGTTGGCGGCGCTCACCGGGGCGGACCGTGGCGGTCTCGCCACCTTGGCCCACCACCTGACGGCAAAGGGCGTCCTCGCCCGACCAGAGCCTGGTGCCGTGGGCCTGACCGAGGTCGGCCGCACGCTGCTGCACCCACGCCCTGGCTGCGTTCGACCTCGCCGGCGCGCAGGCGGCCATGGACCAGGCCTGGGCAGGCCTCGGCCACACGATCCGCACCGGTGAGCCGGGCTACGCGCTCGTGCACGGACAGGGGTTCTGGGACCACCTCGGCGCCGACGCCGGGCTGGCCGCATCGTTCGACGCCTACATGCAACGCGGCACGGAACAGTGGGCGCCCGCGGCGGCCGCACTCCCCATCTGGCCTCAGCACGGGTCGGTGGCCGACGTGGGGGGCGGCATCGGCCTGCTGCTCGCGGCCGTGCTCGACCAGCACGCCGGGCTACGGGGCATCCTCGTCGAGTTGGCCGGCACGGCGGAACGAGGCCAGGAGCTGCTCGCCGACCGAGGGCTGGGTGATCGTGCCGAGGTCCTCGTCGGCAGCTTCTTCGACGCGCTCCCCGCCGGCGCCGACGTCTACGTGCTCTCGCACATCCTGCACGACTGGCCCGACGAGGATGCCCTCCGCATCCTGCG
>WHTX01000365.1 GCA_009377505.1 Acidimicrobiia bacterium | reverse complement strand
AGCAGCGACGCCCGCGCCCCTTCGACCGCGGCCGTCGTCGCCTCCGCCTCCTTCCGGCTGGCCGCCAGGTCCTCGGGGGCCGGGCGCGACCGCACCGCGGCGTCGGCCTCGTGTAGCTGCGTGCGACGCTCGTGCAGGAGCGCCTCGTAGCGGGCGTGCTCGCGGGTGGCGTCATCGGCTGCCCCTCGCGCCGCCCCGAGGGTCGCGGCCGCCGCCTCCGCCCCTCGACCAGCGGCGGCCAACTGGCGCGACCTGTGCTCGGGCACCTCGTCGAGGGGGTGGCCGCACACCGGGCAGGGGTCCCCGACCTCCAGGCCCTCCGCCAGGGAGGCAGCGCGGTCGAGGGCCCGGGCGGCCTCGAGGGCCTCGTGCGCGGCACGGGCCTGGGATTCGGCCTCCTCGAGCACGGCACGGGCGGCCGCCATGGCCTCGGCCCGCTCGGCGACCACTTCGCCGCCTCGCTCCAGTCGGCCGGCGAGGGCGTCCCGAGTGGCCCAGCGCTCGAGGTCGGCGTCGAGCGCGGCGAGCTGGGGCGCCCGGGCCGCGTCCTGTTCCGCCACGTCGAGGGCGCCTTCGGCCTCGCTGAGCTGCGCCGCGGCTACGTTCTCCCCGGCCCGGGCCGACTCCAGCGAAGCGGCAAGGCCGGCCACCCCCTTCGGCCGGGCGACGCGGCCGAGGGCGTTCGCCGCCCGCTGGGCCTCGCCCTGGCGGGCCACGGCCGCGGCCTCGGCGTCGGCCAGCTCGTCGAGCCGCGCCCGGCTGGCGTCGATGGCCGCCACCAGCTCGGCCAGGCCGTCGAGGCGGGCGGCGAGCTCGGCCCGCTGGGCGGGGACGAGCGGCGCCAGCTCGGCCAACGTGGCCGCCAGCACCTCACGGCGGGCGCGCGCTCCAGCCTGGCGCTCCCCGGCGAGGCGGGCCATCCGCCCGTACACGCCGAGCCCGAGCAGGCGCACCAGCAGGTCCTGCCGCTCGGACGGCTTGGCCAGCAGGAACCGGGCGAACTGGCCCTGGGGCAGGACCACACAGGTGGTGAAGTGCTCGTAGGAGAGGCCGAGCAGCCCCTCGACGGCGGCGGTCACCCCATCGGCGTCGCCGGCCAGCACCTCCACCTCGCCCTCGGGGCCGTGGCGCTCGAGGCGGGCCTCCTTCGTCGTCGCCCCCCCGCTCGTCGTGGCCCGCACGACGCGGACGACCACATAACGGGCGCCCTCCACCGAGAAGGTGAGGTGCACCCGGGCCTCGGTGGCCTGCTGAGCGATGACCGGGGCGACGAGGTTCTTGTTGGCGTAGCGGGGCACGCTGCCGTAGAGGGCGAAGATGACGGCGTCGATGAGGGAGGACTTGCCCGCCCCCGTCGGGCCCATGAAGGCGAACAGGTCCACCTCGGCGAAGTCGACGACGGTCGGGGCGCGGAAGGCGGTGAAGCCCTCCAGCTCGAGCCGCTCAGGCCGCATCGCCCGCCACCCCGGCCTCGTCCTCGGCCGTGCCCTCGGCCTGGGCCGCCTCGAGCAGGTCGGCGAAGGCCACCTCGAGGCGGGGGTCCTCGACCCGCCGGCCGGCCAGGTACTCGCCGAAGAGCTCGACGGGCGAGCGGGCCAGCCGTCCCTCGCTCGCCGGCCCGACGGCGCCGGCTGCTTCACCGGCGGCGACGGAGACCTCCACGACGTGGGCGAACAGGTCGCGCACCTCGTCGGCCAGCCCGACACGGGCCGGCTCGTCCACGACCACCCGCAGCCAGTCCGTGCCGGTCGTGCCGGCCAGCGCCCCGAGCTCGGCCATGGTCCCCCGCAGGGTGCGCAACCGCCGGCCGGCGAGCAGCGTGACCTCGGTGACCTTGGCGGGCCGGCCCGGGGCGACCTCGACGAGCAGCGCCCCCTTCGTGTCGGCCGTCTCGCCGAAGTCGAGCTGGAGGGGGGAGCCCGGGTACCAGGTGGGCGAAGGCCCGTCGATGCGCTGGCGCCGGTGGAGGTGCCCGAGGGCGGCGTACTGGACGGCGGTGGGGATGACCTGGGACGGCACCGCGTAGTCGAGCACCGTGTGGGCGTGGCGCTCGCCGCCGCCGAGGGTGGCGCCGAGGGCGAAGAGATGGCCCACCACCAGGTTGACGGCGTTCGGCGAGGCGCCGGCGCACAGGGCTTCGACGATGGTGCGCACCCGGCCGGCGTACTGCTGCTGGTGCTCGGCGGCGTCGTGGGCCAACAGGTCGGCCGCCGTCACCACGTAGCGCTGGGAGAGCCAGGGCAACAGGGCCACCCGAGCCGTTTGGCCGCCGACGTCCAGCTCGAGCACGCCCCCCTCATCGGGCCGGGCGACGCCGACGGCGATGTGCACCCGGGCGAGGGCGAAGAGTGCCTGGAGGGCGGCGAGGCGGCGGGGGTTGTCGTGGTTGCCGGCCACGACGACGACGTGGCGATGGCGGCCGGCCAGGCCGAGCAGGGCTCGGTACACGACCTGTTCCGCTTCGGCGGGGGGCGAGGCGGCGTCGAAGAGGTCCCCGGCCACGATGACCAGGTCGACAGCCTCGGCGTCGGCCACCTCGACCAACTCGTCGAGGACGGCCTCGTGCTCGTCGAGCCGGGAGCGGCCCCGCAGCGGCTTGCCGACGTGCCAGTCCGCCGTGTGCAGGATCCGCATCGCCCCCGCACGGTAGTGCCGTGTCCGCGCGCATTTGGGCAAGCCGGGCTGCCGGCTGGGCTGCAGCGGACGCGATCAGAACTGGGGCAGGCCGCCGAAGGGGTCCTCGGGCTGGCGGGAGGCGGGGTTGGCGCCGGCCTCCGCTGACCGGGTGGCCCACGCCGGGAAGGGGAACTGCACGAGGATCGGCACGGGCAGCTCGGGCTGGGCCACGAACATCGAGCCGGGCTTGAGCAGCGTGGCCCGCGCCCGCTGGGTGCCGGGAAGGAAGCCGTACTCCTGCCGTGAAGCCTCGGCGTTGTCGAGCCGCCCCACCACCCGGACGGCCGAGTTGGCCACCACCCGCCGCTCCACCTCGGACGCCGTCTGCTGGCAGCCGATGAGCACGATGCCGAGAGACCGGCCCCGTTCGGCCACGTCCAACAGGATCTCCTTGATGGGGCTCGACCCGTCCCGCGGCGCGTACTTGTTCAGCTCGTCGAGCACCACGAAGAGCAGGGGCCGGGCCGAGCCGGAGCGCTCCTTGGCGTCGAAGGCCCGCCGCAAGACCACGCCCACCACGAAACGCTTGGCCCGGTCGTTCAGGTTGTGGAGGTCGACGACGCTGACCTGGGCCCCGTCGGTCTCCACCCGGTGCCGGTCGGGGTGGGAGACGTCGGCGCGCACCAGGTGCTCGAGGTGGCGCACGGCGGCGTGCAGGCGGCGCACGAAGGCGTTGACGGTGCCCTGGCCCACAGCTCGGCCCGCCCACTCGCCCACGTCGTCCTCGGACACCCGCTGCTCGACCAGCTCCACGAGGTCACGGAAGGTGCGGCAGCGCTGGCCGTCGACGGAGATGCTGCCGTCCCCGGCCGGGCGGGCGTCGCGGCGCAGCTTGGCCGTCACCGTGTGCACCACGATCGTGTACTGCTGGCGGTCGTCCTCGACGTCGGCGAAGAGGAAGGGCAGCAGCTCGTCGCGGCAGAACTCCTCGAGCGTCCAGAAGAACGACGTCACCCCCTCGGCCCTGCTCGTCACGTCGGGAACGGCGGCAGCATCGCCCCGGCGGGGCGGGGCGAACACCGAGACGGAGGGGAACGCCCCCGGCGGTAGGCCCAGTCGCAGGTAGCGGTCGTGCTGGTCGGCCCGCAACTGGGTGTTGGGGTGGTCGAGGAACAGCAGGTCCTCGCCCTTCACGTTGAAGATCAGCGCTCGGGTGTTGGTCGCTTCGGGCCCGAGCACCCCCGACGTGAACAACGAGTAGAGCAGGAACGTGGCGTAGCTCGTCTTGGTGGCCACGCCGGAGATGCCCGAGATGTTGACGTGGGCGCCCCGGGAGCCGTCGACGAAGGCGAGGTCGAGGTGGATGGGCTCGTCGTCCCGGGACAGCCCGGCCGGCAGCCGCGCCGTCATGCCGTCCTCGCCCAGCGCCAGCTCGCGCTCTGCGCCCTGGGCGCGGCGCACCGGCTGGCCGGGCAGCGGCGGCACGAACACCTCGGGCTCGAAGCGGGTGGCCTGGACCAGGGCCGCTTCGGCCACCTCGGCCGGCAGCTTGCCCTCGGCGACGAGGAAGACGTCGGAGTCGTAGCGGGCACCTTCGTGGCGGGCGCGGACCTCGGTCACCACCCCGTACACCCGCACGAGCCGCCCGTCGGGCAGCAGGCGCTCGGTGGCCATCACGTCGTCGAGCTGCACCACGCAGCCGGGGGCGACGGCGACCCAGAACTCGAGTGGGGTCGCGTCCTCCGTCCCGAGCACCAGGCCGGCGACGATCGGTTGCCGCCTGTCGGTGTCGTCCACCCCGGCGAGGGTAGGGGCCGTGCGGGCCGGGCGCGAGGTGGTGCTCACGCCCCGACCTCGCCGGGCCCCGCGGCGTCGAGGCCCGCAGGCACGGAGGTGACCCGATAGCGCAGCGCCGGCGCCTCGTACTCCTCGAGGGCGTGGGCGAGCCACCCCGCCACCCGGGCGAGGGAGAACAGAGCCTCGCCAGCTTCGGCGGGCACGCCGGCCACGAACACGAGCGAGCCCAGCGCCCAGTCGACGTTGGCCGCCACCGGGGCGCGCGACGAGGCCGCCTCGGCCACGGCGTCGACCACCTCCCAGCCGGGGGCCCCAGGGTCCTGGGCTCGCGTTGCGGCCGACACGATGGCAGCACGCGGGTCGCCCTCGGGGTAGAGCGGGTGGCCGAAGCCGGGCAGCCGGGACGTCTCAC
>WHTX01000364.1 GCA_009377505.1 Acidimicrobiia bacterium | reverse complement strand
CCCCGCGGCCGGGCCGGCCCCGGGCGCGGCGCCGGCCGCGGCGCCAGCGCCGCCAGGGGCTGCGCCGAGCGTGGCGGCGACGGTAGCCCCTCGGGCATGAAGGTCATCGCGCTGTACAGCCCCAAGGGGGGCGTGGGCAAGACGAGTGCGGCCGTCAACCTGGCGCACCGGGCTGCCCTCGAGCGCCGCCGGGTCCTGCTGTGGGACCTCGACCCCCAGGCGGCGGCGTCCTTCTACCTCAAGGTGACGCCCCGCCTCGGCGACGGGCCCCGGCTGCTCGTGAGGGGAGGAGGAGCGGTGACGAGGCACATCCTCGGTACCGACCACGAGTACCTCGACGTGCTCCCCGCCGATGTCGGCCTGCGCACGCTCGACCTCGCCCTCGACCGGGCCAAGGGCAGCCGGCGCCGCCTGGCCCGGGTGGCCGACGTGCTCACCGGCGAGTACGACCTCGTGGTCGTGGACTGCGCCCCGTCCCTCGGGCTCGTCTCGGAGAACGTCTTCCGTGCCGCCGACCTGCTCCTCGTGCCCGTCATCCCCGCCCCCCTGTCGGTGCGCACCCTCGACCAACTCGACGAGCTCCTCGCCGGACGGGAGCTGGACGTGCTCACACGGTGCTTCTTCACCCTGGTGGACGGGCGCCGGCGCCTCCACCAGGAGCTCATGGAGCAGGTCCTCAGCGAGCGTGACGACGTCCTGCGCACCGTGATCCCCGAGGACCCCCAGGTGGAGCTCATGGGCGAGGAGCGGGCACCCGTCGCCGACTTCGCCCCGGGCTCGCCGGCCGCCGCGGCCTACGCCGAGCTGTGGGTGGAGCTGCAGGCCAGCCTGCGCTAGTGCGTCGCCGAGAGTCCCCAGGGGCTTCCCCGTCCAGCTCACAGGCGGCTCTCAGGTTCGACGCCGATAGTGGGGCCATGACCTCCACGAACCCCGAGGCGTCGCCGCTGTCCCGTCGAGTGGTGCTGCGAGGCGGCCTGGGCGCCGCGGGCGCGTTGCTGCTGGCGGCGTGCACCGGGCGCTCGGGCAGCGCGGCCGCGCCCTCGAGCACCGCCGCCGACGGCGCCACCTCCACGACGGGCGACGCGACGAGCGCGACGACGGCGCCGACCGCGCCGCCGGCGGCGGCGGCCTCGACGACGGCGGCTGCCCCCACCGCGCTCGTTCCCACCCCGACCTGCGACGACGGGGACGAGGCCACCCCCGAACAGACCGAAGGCCCCTACTTCACCCCCGACTCGCCACTCAAGGCCAACCTGGCTGCTGACGTGTCCACGGGCACGCCCCTGCACCTCACCGGCAACGTGGTGCGGACCGACTGCACGCCCGTGGCCGGCGCGCTGGTGGACTTCTGGCACGCCGATGACGCCGGCGAGTACGACAACAGGGGCTACCGGCTGCGGGGCCACCAGTTCACCAACGACGCCGCCACCTACGTGCTCGACACGGTCGTGCCCGGCATCTACACGGGCCGCACCCGCCACATCCACGTCAAGGTGCAGGCCTCCGGGGGTGAAGTGCTCACCACGCAGCTGTACTTCCCCGGCGAGCCCGGCAACGCCAGCGACGGCATCTACCGCGAGGAGTGCGAGATGACCCTGGCCACGGCGGCCGACGGCAGTCAGGTGGGCACGTTCACCTTCGTGCTCGCCTGAGCCCCCGGGCCCTGCTCGTTGCTCCGGTGACGAAACGCCGTGGGCGACGGCCGGCCTGCCGGCCCGTGAGGGCCGGTCGAGGGCCCGGCGGCGCTCGGCGGCGGCGCTGGGTGCGCTCGATGCCGGCCAGCGGGCTCGGGCGCACCCGGGACTGGTGAGCGGGGGGGCCGTGGCGGCGGTGGGTGCGCTCGATGCCGGCCAGCGGGCTCGGGCGCACCCGGGGTGGCCGAACGGGCGGCGAGGGCCCGTTCGGTGGTCGCCGCCCGGCACCCGGCGGCCGTTTCGCCACCGGAGGAACGACCACGGCGTGCCCACAGCACCCCACGGGCGCTCGGGACGGAGCGCCTCGGTAGAGTGGCCTCGCCGATCGTCGTCGCGGGAGAGCGTCGGCCGACCAGCCAGGTCGGCGGGCCGCCGAAGGAGCAACCGCCCCGGAATCTCTCAGGCACAAGGGACCGCCACGAACGGGCGACTCTGGAGTGACGGACTGCGACAGAGGGGGCGCCGACCAGGCGAGCGAGCTCGCAGGAGGAGCCCATGTCCGCAACCGAGCCCCTGCGGCGTACGCCGCTCTACGACCTCCACGTCGCCCGGGGCGGCCGCATGGTCGACTTCGCCGGCTACGAGATGCCGGTCCGCTACTCCCCCGGGCCCGTCGCCGAGCACCAGCACACGCGCCAGGCGGCGTCCATCTTCGACGTGAGCCACATGGGGGTGGTCGAGCTCGCCGGGGCTGACGTGGCCGCCCACCTCGAAGCGCTGGTGCCCTCGGCCATCACCACCCTCGCCCCGGGCCGCTCCCGCTACACCATGCTCACCACGCCCAGCGGCGGCGTCATCGACGACCTGATGGTCACAGCTGTCGACGAAGAGCGCCTGTCCCTGGTGGTGAACGCCTCCCGAAAGGAGGTCGACACCGCCCACCTGCGCGCCGGCCTCCCTGCCGGCGTCACCGTCGTTCCCCGCCCCGACCTCGCCCTCGTGGCCCTCCAGGGGCCGGCGGCTGTGTCCGTGCTCTCCGGCCAGGGCCCCGGCGTGGCCGGGCTCGTGTTCATGCAGGCCGGCCGGGCCCGGGTGGCCGGCGTGGACGTCGGTCTCACCCGTTCCGGCTACACCGGCGAGGACGGGTACGAGCTCAGCGTGCCCGCCGACGCCGTGGCCGGGCTCGTCGCCGCCCTCCTCGACGAGCCCGAGGTCGAGCTCGCCGGGCTGGCGGCGCGCGACTCGCTGCGCCTCGAGGCGGGCCTGTGCCTCTACGGTCACGACCTCGACGAGGCCACCACCCCGGCCGAGGCGGGGCTCGGCTGGGCGATCCCGAAGCGCCGCCGGGAGGACGCCCGTTTCCCCGGTGCCCCCACCATCCTCGCCCAGCTCGCCGAGGGCCCGGACCGGCACCGGGTCGGGCTCGTACCCCTGGGCCGCAAGCCGCTGCGCGACGGCGCCCCCCTGCTCCAACGAGCCGGGCACGGCGGCGCGACGGTGGGGACCGTTACCTCAGGTGGCTTCGGCCCCACGTTCGGTGGGCCGATAGCAATGGGGTACGTGGCCACAGGCTCGCACGCGGTCGGCACGGAGCTCGCCGCCGACGTGCGGGGCACGCTCGTGGACTGCCGCGTCGTCGATCTCCCCTTCGTCCCTCACCGCTACGTGCGAGGTGCCTGAACCGATGGACCGACCCACGCTCGCCGACCTGTACGGCGCCGACGCCTTCGTCGGCCGCCACGTCGGGCCCCGGCCCGAGGACGTCGAGGCCATGCTGGCCGCGGTCGACGCCGCCAGCCTCGAGGACCTCATCGCCCAGGCCGTGCCCAAGGGCATCCGCCTCGACGACCCCCTCGCCCTGCCCGGCCCCCGCGACGAGGCGGACGTGCTCGCCGAGCTGCGCGCCATCGCCGGGCGGAACGAGGTCTTCACCTCGCTCATCGGCATGGGCTACCACGCCACCCATACCCCCACGGTGATCCAGCGCAACGTGCTGGAGAACCCCGCCTGGTACACGGCCTACACGCCCTACCAGCCCGAGATCTCCCAGGGCCGCCTCGAGGCGCTGCTGAACTTCCAGACCGTCGTGGCGGACCTGACGGGCGTGGAGCTGGCCAACGCCTCCATGCTCGACGAGGGCACGGCGGCGGCCGAGGCCATGACGCTCTGCCGGCGCGTGGGGAAGTCGGCCTCCTCGACCTTCTTCGTCGATGCCGACTGCCACCCCCAGACCATCGACGTGGTCGAGACGCGGGCCGAGCCCTTGGGCATCAAGGTGCTGGTCGGGGACCCCGAGCACGACCTCGACGCCGCCGACTGCTTCGCCGTGCTGTTGCAGTACCCGGGCTCGTCGGGCGCGGTGCGCGACCTGCGCCCCGTCGTCGAGCGGGCCCATGCCGCCGGCGGCCTCGTGGTCGCCGCCGCCGACCTGTTGGCCCTTACCCTGCTCGTCCCCCCCGGCGAGCAGGGGGTGGACGTGGTCGTGGGCACCACCCAGCGCCTCGGCGTGCCCATGGCCTTCGGCGGGCCCCACGCCGGCTACCTCGCCACCCGCGAGGCCTTCAAGCGCTCGCTGCCCGGCCGCCTCGTCGGCCTGTCCGTGGACGCCGCCGGCCGGCCCGCCCTGCGCTTGGCCCTCCAGACCCGTGAGCAGCACATCCGCCGGGAGAAGGCGACCTCCAACATCTGCACAGCGCAGGTGCTGCTGGCCGTGATCGCCTCGATGTACGCCGTCTACCACGGCCCCGAAGGCCTCACCCGCATCGCCCGGCGCGTCCACCGCCTCACCGCCATCCTCGCCGAGGGGCTGCGCCGGGGCGGGGTGGAGGTCGCCACCGAGCACTTCTTCGACACCATCACCGTGCGGGTGCCGGGCCGGGCCGACGAGGTCGCCGCCGCCGCCCGCCAGCGGCGCCTCAACCTCCGGCGAATCGACGTCGATTCGCTGGGCATCGCCATCGACGAGACGACGACGCCCGAGGTGGTCGCCGACGTCTGGGCCGCGTTCGCTGCCGCCGCCGCGCCCGCCGCCGCGCCCGCCGCGGCCTCGACGGCTGGCTCAGCCGCGGTCCCCACCGCCGCCGACGTGGCCGCCCTCGACGCCGAGGTCGAAGACGCCCTGCCCCCGGGGTTGGCGCGCACGAGCGCCTTCCTCGAGCACCCCGTCTTCCACGAGCACCGCTCCGAGACCGA
>WHTX01000363.1 GCA_009377505.1 Acidimicrobiia bacterium | reverse complement strand
GACCGGCTCGGCCGCTACGCGCCCCCGCCGGTCAGCCGGCGGGACCTGACCGGGGACTGGGACACGCTCGAGGCGTGGGCCGGGGCGGCCGCGCTCGAGGCGGACGCCGCGGCCCAGGCGGCTCGCGACGAGGTGGGCCAGGCGCGCCGGGCGGTCGTCGAGCTGACCTCCCGCTTCGAGGAGCGGGCCGATGGGCTCGGCGTGCCCGGGGCCGCGGGCCCGGTACGGGACCGGGTGGTCGGGGCGCGCGAGGCCGCCGCCGGCGAGCTGGCACGCTTCGACGCCGACCTGGCTCGGGCGGAACGGGCGCGCGCCGAGCACGAGGCCGCGGCCGCCGAGGAGGCTGTCGCCCGTGAGCTGGCGCTGCACCTGCGGGCCGACCGCTTCCAGCGCTGGCTGCTCGGCGAGGCCTTCGAGCGCCTGGTGGCGGCGGCGACCGTGATCCTGCACGAGCTGTCGGGCGGGGCCTACTCGCTCGGCCTCGACGCCCGGCGGGACTTCGCCGTGGTCGACCACCACAACGCCGACACCGTGCGAGGGGTGCGCACCCTCTCGGGCGGCGAGACCTTCCTGGCCTCCCTTGCGCTTGCCCTGGCCCTGGCCGACCAGGTGGTCGACCTCGCCGCTGGCGGCTCGGCCCGCTTGGAGTCGCTGTTCCTCGACGAGGGCTTCGGCACGCTCGACCCCGAGACACTCGACGTGGTGGCCGCGGCCATCGAAGAGCTGGGCAGTCGGGGCCGCATGGTGGGGGTGGTCAGCCACGTGCGTGACCTGGCCGAACGATTGCCCGTCCGCTACGAGGTGGCCAAGGGGCCCACGACGGCGACCGTGACGCGGGTGGCAGCCTGAGTGGCGGCTGCGAACGCGCCATTGGCTGGCGCTGGCGCTGGCGTTGGGCGCGGCGCGGGCGGTGGTCGGCTGCGGCTACGCCCGTGGGCGCCCGAGTACGACGGGCCCGGTGGTGGCGAGCGCCCCGACGCGTCGGCGGACGTCGACGTCGACGGGGAGGTCCCTGCGTCCCGGTGGGCGCCCCGCCGCCCGGTGGTCGCGCCCGAGCGCACCGTGGTGTTCGTCGACGGGGTGCAGCGGGTCGACGCCTTCGGTGAGCTCGACGACGGCGACGCCGTGCCCATGGCCATGTTGTTCGCCTCGGTCGCCGCCGGGGCCGTGCGCACCGGCGGCGACGGGGAGCGTGGCGGCGGGTCGGCCGGGGCTGGTGGGCTGTTCGCAGCTGGCGGCCCGGCCGGCGCCGTGCTCGTGGAGCCGGTCCTGGCCCGGGTGGCCTGCGCGGCGGCCGACCCCGGTGCCGTGCCGCCCTACGCCTGGCGGCGGTGCGGCCCGGGTGCCGCGGCGTTGATGGAGGCCGTGGCCGGTGCGCGCCACGAGCTCGAGGTGGGGGTGGCGGCGGCCGTGGCCACGGGGGACGACCTCGTGGTGGTGGACGGGCCCCTGCGGGGCCACGAGCACCTGCGCGGGACCGTGGGCTACGTGAAGCGCCACGAGGTGAGCTACCTCGAGCCGGCGCTCGAGGCCGTGGTGGCGGCTCTGGCGCCCGGCGAGCGGACGCCGCTCTTCGCCCTCGCTACGCGCTGGAACCGCTGGTCGTGGTACGCCCGCCTGCCCGGTGCCTCCGGCCTGGCCTGGGACGCCGTGGTGCGAGGCGAGGCGCCAGCCGTGCTCGGGCTGGCCGAGGCCGCCGCCCTGGCCGATCGGGCCACGGCGTCGCTGCCCGCCTTCGCCTCGTCCCCCGTCAAGGACCCCCGCGCCCCGCAGAACCTCGTCCCCATCGGGGGGCTCGAGCGGTTGCTGCGGCACCGCCTGGGGGAACGGGAGCTGCTCGAGCGCCTGCTGCGCCGGGCGCTCGGTTGACGGAGCCGGGCGCCGGCCGCTATTCGCTGCCGATGCTGATGACCACGTCCCCCGCCTGGACCCGGCGGTAGGCGGGCGAGTCGAAGGAGATCCGGGCCCCCTCCCGCACGACGGCGATGGGCAGCAGCCCCTCTCCCGGCAGCGGCGGGCCGCCGACCTCGTCCTCCCTGGCCGCCCGCTCGACCAGGCGGAGGCCTTGGCCGGCGATCAGCAGGTCCTCGAGCACGGCCACGGCCCGCGGCTGGTCCGTCGCCAGGCCGAGCAGGCGCCCGGCCGCCTCGGCCGACACGATCACCGTGGCCGCGCCGGACTGGCGCAACAGGTGGGCGTTCTCCGCCTCGCGCACCGCGGCCACGATCGTGACGTCACCGTTGAGCTCTCGTGCCGTCAGGGTCACGAGCGTCGCCGTGTCGTCACGGTGGCAGGTGACCACGACGGCGTCCGCCTGCTCGACCCGGGCGAGCTGCAGCACCGGGGTGCGGGTGGCGTCGCCGAGGATGGCCGTGAAGCCGGCGTTGCGGGCCTCCTCGACGGCGGCCGCCGACACGTCGATGACGACGACGTCCTCGACCAGGGTGCCGCTGGCCAGCAGCGTGTCGACGGCCCCTCGGCCCTTGGTGCCGTAACCAGCGACGATGGTGTGGCCACGCACGCGCTTCCTCCAACGGGATTCGGCGAGCGCCTGGCGGAAGCGCTCGGTGAGCAGTTCGAGGGTGGTGCCCACGAGCAGGATCAGGAAGACCACCCGGGCCGGGGTGACCACGAAGGCGGTCACCGCCCGGGCCGTGGGCGAGATGGGCGTTATGTCGCCGTAGCCCGTGGTCGTGACCGTCACGCTCGCGTAGTAGAAGGCGTCGAGCAGGCTCAGCGGCCCGCCGTCGGCGTCCCGGTAGCCGTGCCGGCCCGTCCAGGTCACCATGGCCACGAGCACCAGGATGCCGACCGACAGCCCGATGCGACGGGCGATCGAGCGCAGCGGGTGCAGCTGGCGGGTGGGGAAGAGGATGGGCGGGACGCGCACCGGCGAGGAGGTTACGGGGCGCACCCAGCGCCGGCGCGGAGGCCCAGCCCGCAGAACAGCCCGCCGGAAGGCCACGAGCGCGGCCCGCCCGCGTCCGCGGGCCAGGCTCAGGCTAACACCAGCGCCTGCAGGTCGCTCACCAGGTGGACCGCGCCGGCCGTCACCCCGAGCGTGCTCTGGCCGCCGACCCCCACCCGTTCGAGGGTGAGGCTGGCCGCGCTCGCCCCGGCGGCGACGAACAGGGTGGGCACGGGGGGCGCGGTCGAGCCGGCCGGTGACGCGGCCAAGGACGTGGCCGCGCTCGCTTGTGTGGCGGTCACGTTGGCGAACACGGCGGCGAGGCCCGTCCCGTAGAACCGGCTGATCGGCGCCCAGTCCATGACCGCGCCGGCACCGGCCGAGGGGGCCACCGCCCCGGGCGCCTGGCGGGAGTCGTAGACGCGCGCCGGTGCCACGGCCAGCACCCGGCCCGTGCGTTCCCCCGCCGCCGGCCCGCTGACCGGGGCGTAGTAGCCGAGCAGGTCGACGGCCACATGGACGTTGCCCTCGGTGTTGTAGACCTCCAGCCGACCGTCCGCGGACAGGGGCACGGTGGCCAGGTTGGCCCGGGTGGCGCCGGGGGCGAGGTTCAGGTTCGACGTGCCGTTCCACCCCGCCCCCGCGGCCTGGGCGGCGAGCCAGGTGTTGGCCGTCGGCCCGGTGCCGGCCAGGTTGACCAGGGCGGCGACCGCCCCCGCCGGGGCCCCGCCCCGCCCGGTGACCTGCACGGAGAGGGTCGCCCCCGGCCCGAGGGCCTCGCCGCCGCCGTCACGGCGCGTGTCGTGGAGCCGCCCCGGGTCGACCATCGTCAACCGGGAGGGGGCTGGGCCGGCGGCGGCGGGCGGCTCCCAGCCCGGAGCAGTGAAGTAGCCGGCCACGTCCACCACCACGTGGGCGTCGGCGCCCGAGAGGGAGATGGCCACCTCTCCGTCCCCGACCGGCACGATCACGTGGTTCGCCACCGTGTCCTGGGCGGCGAAGGTCAGGTTCGAGGCCAGCGGGGCAGCGAAGCCCGCCGGGTAGAGGACGACGTAGCCCGGCCCCGCGGGCTCGGTGACGGTGACGTTGAGCGCCACGGCCTGCACCCCGGCGAGGGGCACGCCGCCCACGCCCAGGACGCCCAGCGGGGTGACCGAGCCGGCGGCCAGCGGCTGTTCCCCCCCGCCCGGCGCCACCCGGGAGTCGAGGATGCGGGCCGGGCGCACGGCGACGAGCTCACCGCCCTCGTCCAGGGGCAGCTCGACCTCGGCCTCGATGCTGATCGTCGTGGGCCGGCCGCCGGTGGGGACGAGGCCGTCCTCGACCACCAACGTGGCATCGACCTCGCCGGCCACCGCCCCGCCCGCGGGCTGGGCGCGCACCGATACCGTGCACCCCTGTTCGGGGGCGAGCCGGCGGCCCGAGCAGCCGTCGGCCTCGAGGGCGAACGGGGCGGTGGCGACCTGGTCGAGCGTCACCCCCTCGACGGTGAGGGGAGACTCTCCGTCGTTGGTGACCTCGAGCTCTCGGGCCTCGCTGACCGTCCCCGCCCCCACGCGCCCGAAGCGCATCGAGCGGGTCGAGAGGCGCCGGGAGGGAGGCGCGTCGCTGGCGTCGTAGGCGACGGAGCCGACGGCGGTGCGGGCGCCGCCCTCACAGCTCACCGCGAACCGGGCGGCGAAGGCCAGCGGCGAGCCGTCGGCGTCGTACCTGGCCTCGTCGACTTCGAAGGTGCCCGAGGCGTCGCGGCAGGTCAGCCCCGCCCCGGTGAGCTCGACAGCGCTGCGCCCCTCCTCCCGGGGGCGCGGCCCCTGTCGCGCCTGGTAGGCCCCGACCCGGGGCGGCTCCACCGTCGACGGCCCGGCCAGGCGCAGCTCGTAGCGGCGGCCCCGGGCTTGCGCGCTGAACGTGAGCACGGCGCCGGCCTCGACAGCGAGGTCCGGCT
>WHTX01000362.1 GCA_009377505.1 Acidimicrobiia bacterium | reverse complement strand
TGGGAGCGACGCCGAGAAGCGCAGGCAGGCGGCAGGCCCGAAGGGCACGCCCGACCAGGACGAGGCGACGGGGCCCAGCCGCAAGGACGCCGGGCCCGACCGCAAGGACGCCGAGCCCGACCGCAAGGACGTGGCCGAGCCGAGCCGAGCCAAGGCTGGGGCTGTGCCTGCCCGCAGCAACACGGCGGCGACGACGCTCGTGGGCTCGACCCGCTCCGAATCCCAGGCCCGCACGGGCACGCGTCGCGACGAGCGACGCGACGCCAAGGCGGACGCTGGGTCGCGGGGCAAGGCCCGCCAGGACGCCTCACGGCCTACCGCTTCGCCCCGGCCTACTGCTTCGCCCGGGCCAGCCGAGGCGACCGAGCGCGATGCGGGCCCGAAGCCTGAGCAGCCCGTCGACTCGGCCGAGCAGCAGGCCGACCGGGGCACCGGGCCTGCGGCCGACCAGGACAGCGAGCGCGGTGCGGGCTCGGGCCGCGACGACGAGACGGCCCAGCGGTCCGACACCGGTATTGCCGCCGCACCAGACCGGGGCCCGGGTCGAGCCCGGGAGGCGAGCACGGGCACCGCAGGCGCCAAGCCCGCCACGACAGGCCGCACCACAGCCGAGGCGGACGACGACAGAGGCGGTGAGCCGAAGGGCAAGGGCGGGAACGAGGGCACCGTCGGGGTCGGCAGCGAGCGCACCGGGGGACCGGCTCGCGATCGCGAGCGGCGGGCCCCTTCTGTGAAGCCCGCGGCAGAAGCCCCGGCGG
This sequence comes from Acidimicrobiia bacterium, assembly GCA_009377505.1. Taxonomy (GTDB): domain Bacteria; phylum Actinomycetota; class Acidimicrobiia; order Acidimicrobiales; family CAIXPF01; genus WHTX01. The sequence continues at coordinate 4,119 of WHTX01000362.1, read as the reverse complement.
ACGACGAGCGCTCCGCTTCCCCCGCGGCGGGCTCGCCGAAGGGCCGCCCTGGTGGGAGCGCAGCCGGCGCCAGCCGCAACGGCGGCCGTCGGACGGCCCGCTCCCTCTTCAGCCCCCCCGCTGACCGAAGCGACGACACGAGCGATGGCGACTGAGCTGCGCCCGACAGCGCCGCTCGCCCCACCCCACCCCACGACGCCGGCGAGCCATCCCCTCGCGTGGGCGGCGGGCATCGGAGCGGTGGGCACAGCGGTCGCCATAGGTGCCCCGATCCTCGTCGCCGTCGCCCTGTTCGGCGTCTTCATCGCCGCCGTCTTCTACCTGTCGCCCGGCGACCCCACGACCGTCCTGACGCTCGGCGTCGCCGCGATGTTCGTGATCCCGCAGCGCTTCGTGTTCGAGCCCCTCGGCGCGGCGGGGACCCCGGCCCTGCTCATCGGCGTCGCCGCCCTGGTGTGGTGGCTCGTCACCCGCCTGGGCACCAACCCCCAGGCCGCCGGCTACAACCCGATCCGCATCGCGACCGCGATCCTCATGGGCACGGTCCTGCTCGCCTACGTCTCCGGCTGGGCGAAGCCGATGCCCTTCATCGAGGGCAGCAACGCCGACCGGACGCTCATCATGTGGCTCGGCTACTGCGGCTACCTGCTGCTGAGCTGCGACGGCATCACCAGCCGCGCCCGCCTCGACGCCCTCATGCGGCGGGTGGTGGACGGCGCCGCCTTCATGGCGACGGTGGCGCTGCTGCAGTTCTTCGCCAAGTTCGACCTCTCGGCCAGCATCCAGCCGCCAGGGCTGAGCTACAACGACCCCCTCTTCGACGGCTCCTACGCCCGCTCCACGTTCACCCGGGTGATGGGCACGGCGATGCACCCCATCGAGTTCTCCGTGATCGTGGCGTCCCTGCTGCCCGTCGCCATCCACTACGCCTTCGCCGACACCCACCGCAACCTCGTCAGGCGGTGGGCCCCGGTGGCGCTCATGGGCTTCGCCATGCCCCTGGCCATCTCCCGGTCCGGCTTCCTCGCCCTCTTCCTGGCCGCCGCCTGCTTCATCCCCGCCCTCCCCCCCGGGCGCAAGACGCAGGTCGTCGCCCTCGGTGCCGCCGGCGGCGCGCTCATGACCGTGGCCGTGCCCGGCCTGCTCGGCACGATCCGCTCCTTCTTCACGGGCGCCGCCACCGACCCATCGGTCACGGCCCGCACGGACGACTACCAGTACCTCGACACGTTCTTCAACCAATGGCCCTTCACCGGCCTGGGGTTCGGGCGGTTCACACCCTCCGTCTACGACGTGCTCGACAACCAGTACCTGCTCACGATCATCGACTCGGGCGTCATCGGGCTCATCGGGCTACTGCTCTTCCTGGTGAGCGGGCTGGTCACCGCCCAGGTCATCCGCAAGCGGCCGACCGCCGACGCGAGCGCCCGCAGCCTTGCCCAGGCCTGCTTCGGCGGCATCCTGGCCCACGTCGCCACGTTCGCGACCTACGACGCCCTCGTGTTCCCCACGACGGGCATGGTGCTCTTCCTCCTCATCGGCGTCGTCGGCGCGTTGTGGCGGCTCACCCGCCCACGGCCGCTCGGCACCTGACCCTGTTCGTCGACGACCACGGGTGGCGCGGCCCATGCAGCAACACGTCCTGATCATCGTCCAGAACCTGCCTGTCCCCCTCGACCGCCGCGTGTGGCTCGAGTGCCGGGCGCTCATCGACGCCGGGTACCGGGTCTCCGTCATCTGCCCCAAGGGCGACGGCGACCCCGACTTCGAGGTGATCGACGGGGTCCGTGTCCACAAGTACGACCCCCCGCCCCCCGCCTCGGGCATCGCCACCTTCGGCTACGAGTTCGCCTACTGCCTCGAGCAGACCCGGCGGCGCCTGCAGGCCGTCCACCGGGTGGAGCCGATCGACGCCGTCCAGGCCTGCAATCCGCCGGACACGTTCTTCCTGCTCATGAGGGGCCTGCGCCGACGGGGCGTCCGCTACGTGTTCGACCAGCACGACCTGTGCCCCGAGGTGTACGCGGCCCGCTTCGCCGACCCCAAGGAGCCCGTGCTGCGCACGCTCCTGTGGCTCGAGCGCGGCACCTACCGGGCCGCCGACCACGTCATCGCCACGAACGAGTCGTTCAAGGCCGTCGCCATGGAGCGGGGCTCGCTCACGTCGGAGGACGTGACCGTGGTGCGCAGCGGGCCCAAGGCGGCGACGATGCGCCGGGGCGCGCCCGACCCCACCGCCAAGGCGGGCCGGCGCTACCTCTGCGCCTACCTCGGCATCATGGGCCCCCAGGACGGCGTCGACCTGGCGCTGCGCAGCGCCGACATCCTCGTCAACCAGCGCGGGCGCGACGACGTGCAGTTCGCCTTCATGGGCTTCGGTGACTGCTACGACGACCTTCGGGCCACCGCCACCGAGCTCGGCCTCGACGACTACGTGACCTTCACAGGCCGGGCCGACGACAAGGTGATCAGCCGCTACCTCTCGACGGCGGACCTCGGCATCTCGCCCGACCCCAAGAACGCCATGAACGACCGCTCGACGATGAACAAGACGCTCGAGTACATGGCCTTCGAGCTCCCCGTCGTGAGCTTCGACCTGCACGAGACGAAGGTCTCCGCCGGCCCCGCCGCCCTCTACGTCGGGGACAACGACGTGGCCGCCTACGCAGACGCCATCGAGGAACTGCTGGCCGACCCGCGACGCCGCGCCACCATGGGCGCCGCCGGCCGCCAGAGGATCGAGGACTCCCTCTCCTGGGAGACCTCGGCCCGGGCCTACGTCGGCGTGTACGACCGGCTGTTCGGCGAGAGCCGATCGGCCAGCTCCGCGGCGGTGGCCACCTCGGCGCCCACGGCTGGGTAGCCGCCCAGCCACTCCGAGCGGCGTTGCCAGGCGCCCGCCCAGTCCGACGGGCCGCCCCCCCGCCGGGCAGCGCGCTTGGCCGCGTCGAGGCCGGCCCGCAACGCCACGCCGGCGGCGAGCATGCCCACCATGAGCCGGGCACGTCCGGCCGACCAGTGCTTGGTCGCCACGCTGACCTTGCCTCGCATGATCATCACCCTCCGGTTCGCCCTGGCCGAGGAGGCGCCGATGGTGTGCACCACCTCCGCCTCGGGGGTGATCATCGGCCGGTACCCGGCTTCCCAGGCCCGCAGGCTCAGGTCGGTGTCCTCGCCGTACACGAAGAAGCGCGGGTCGAAGCCGCCGAGGGCGCGCCAGGTGTCCACCGAGGCCATGAGCAGGCACCCGGTGATGACCCCCACCTCGCGGGTGTCGTCCCGGTCCCATCCCGGCAGGCTCTCGGGGTTGAACAGGGGGGAGCGGCTGAGGGCCGTGGACAGGCCGGTGGCGAAGCAGAGCGTGCTCCACAGGGTCGGGCGGCCCCAGCACGAGGACGGCTCGGTGGTGCCGTCCTCGGTGAGCGTGCGGCCGCCGACGAGGCCGGCACGGGGATGGGCACGGGCGAAGCGCAGCAATGCCCCGACGGCCCCGGGGCGCACCTCGGTGTCGGGGTTGAGCAGGAGCAGGTGCTCGCCCCGGGCCACCTCGGCGGCCAGGTTGACCGCACGCCCGAAGCCGATGTTCTCCTCGAGCGCCACGAGGCGCACCTGGGGGAGCTCGCGCGCCACCCATTCAGCGGTCCCGTCCCCCGAGGCGTTGTCCACGAGGACGACCTCGAAGCGCACGTCGTCGCCGCTGGCGAAGAGCGAGGGCAGGCAACGGGCGAGCTCGGCGCGGGTGCGATAGCCCACGAGCAGCACCGATACCTCGGGGCGCGCCTCGAAGGGCCGGACCGCAAAGGCCTGGCCCGCTGGAGCCTCCTCGTCAGCGGGCAAGGCCGGTGCCTCCGTGCACGACGCCGTTGGCAGTCGTCTCGGACCCGCCGCGCCACCCCAGCACCCGGGCGGGGATGCCCCCGGCGATGCAGTTCGGCGGCAGGTCCTTGGTCACGACCGATCCCGCGCCCACGATGGCCCCGTCGCCCACCGTCACTCCGGCCATCACCATGACCCGGGCCCCGAGCCAGACCCCCCGGCCGACGACCACGTCGGCCTCCACGGTGGGCTGGTACATCGGTGGCGTGCGGGATCTGTGCCGTAGTTCGAGGCGGTGAGGAA
>WHTX01000361.1 GCA_009377505.1 Acidimicrobiia bacterium | reverse complement strand
CGGCGAGCGGGTCGGGCTCTGGGTGGTCGCGGCGGAAGTGGGCGCCCCGGCTCTCGGCACGCGCCAGGGCGGCGTCCACGACGAGACCGGCCACTACCAGCGCGTTGCGGGCGTGCCTGCTGGTGCCGGCGCGTCGTGCCAGCTCGGCCAGCTCCGCCCGGGCGTCGAGCAGGCCGAGCTCGTCGCGCTCGAGGCCGACGCGGCTCCACAGGAGGTCGCGGATGGCGTCGACCACGCCGGCCGGGTCGCCCTCGGCGCACATCGCCGCGCCGAGGGGCACGCTCACCTCACGCAGGGTGAGGCCAGCACTGGGCCCGGCGGCACCGCGGACGCCCGCGGCCACCCTGCGGCCCATCACCACGCCCTCCACCAGGGAGTTGCTGGCCAGGCGGTTGGCGCCGTGCAGGCCCGTCGAGGCCACCTCGCCCGCCGCCCACAGGCCAGCGAGGGAGGTGCGCCCGTGCTCGTCCACGGCCACCCCGCCCATGCAGTAGTGGGCGGCGGGCGAGACGGGCAGCAGGTCGACTCGGGGGTCGAGCCCAGCCGCTCGGGCCAGGGCGAAGACCGTGGGGAAGCGCTCGGGGAACCGCTCCCCCACGGCCTCCCGGGCGTCGAGGTAGGCCTCGTGCCCGGCCCGGAGGTGGCGGTAGATGGACCGGGCGACGACGTCCCGGGGAGCGAGCTCGCCGGCGGGGTCGTCGGCGAGCGTGAAGCGGGTGCCGGCCTCGTCGACCAGGGTGGCGCCTTCGCCGCGCAGCGCCTCGGTCAGCAGCGCCCGGGGGTCGGCGCCCGAGGCGAGGGCGGTGGGGTGGAACTGGACGAACTCGAGGTCGGCGAGCTCGGCGCCGGCCCGGGCGGCCACAGCCACGCCGTCGCCCCGGGCCTGGGCCGGGGTGGTCGTCGCCGCCCACAGGTGGGCGTAGCCGCCCGTGGCCAGCACGACGGCGGGCGATAGGTAGGCGACGAGCGAGCCGTCTGCCTCCTGTCGAGCGAGCACGCCGACGACGCGGCGGCCGGTGCGGTCGGGGCCGGCGGCGCCCGTGGTGCCGGCGAGCCGATCGGCCGAGCCAGACGAGCCAGACGAGCCAGACGAGCCAGCCGAATCGGCCCAGAGCAGGTCGATGGCCACCGTCTGGGGCACCAGGCGGGTGCGCGGGTCGGCCTCGGCGGCGGCGGTGAGGGCACGGGCCAGCTCGGAGCCGGTGGCGTCGCGGGCGTGGACGATGCGCTGGCGCGAGTGCGCCGCTTCCCGCCCGAGCACCAGTCGGCCGTGGCCGTCACGGTCGAAGCGCGCCCCCCGGTCCGCCAACCAGGCGATCGCTCCGGGGGCCCCGTCGGTGACGACGCGGGCGACGAGCTCGTCGACCAGGCCGGCCCCGGCATCGAGCGTGTCGACGGCGTGGAGCTCGGTGCTGTCGTCCTCGCCCAGCGCGGCAGCGAGGCCACCCTGCGCCCATGGAGTGGAGCCTCCGCCGGCCAGCGCGGCATCGGTGAGCACGACGCTGCCGCCCAGCTCGAGGGCGACGGAGAGCCCGGCCACCCCGGCGCCGACGACGACGGCGGGGACGTGCTCGACGCGGATGCGCGGCGGCGCCCCGCCCTCACCCTCGGCGAGGGCGACCACGGTGGCCCCGCGGACCAGCTCGGCGACCTCGGCGAGGCCGCCGACCAGTTCGGCGGCGTGCGCCATCACCGTCCCCCGATGGCGAGCATGCGGTCGACGGACAGACGGGCACGCTCGGCCACGTCGACGTCGATCTCGACGGCCGTGGTCATGGTCTCGAGCGAGTGGCGGATCTTGGCGAGCGTGATGCGCTTCATGTGGGGGCACAGGTTGCAGGGCCGTACGAACTCGACGCCCGGCACCTCGAGCGCCACGTTGTCGGCCATCGAGCACTCCGTGACCATGACCACCCGGTCGGGCCGGCGGTCCTTGACGAAGCCGATCATCCCCGCCGTCGACCCGACGAAATCGGCCTCGGCGAGCACGTCAGGGGGGCACTCGGGGTGGGCGATGATCTCCACGCCGGGCGTGTCGGCCCGGTAACGGCGCAGATCGTCGCCGGTGAAGCGGTCGTGCACCATGCACGAGCCCTCCCAGAGGATGACCTCGGTGCCGGTCTGGGAGGCGACCCAACGCCCGAGGTACTGGTCGGGCAGGAAGATCACCCGGTCGCTGCCGAGGGACTCGACGACCTCGACCGCGTTGCCCGACGTGCAGCAGATGTCGACCTCGGCCTTCACCTCGGCCGAGGTGTTGACATAGGCCACGACGGGCACGCCCGGGTAACGCTCACGGAGCAGGCGGACATCTGCGCCGGTGATGGACTCGGCGAGCGAGCAGCCGGCCAGCGGGTCGGGGATCAGCACCGTCTTGTCCGGGCAGGTGATCTTGGCCGTCTCGGCCATGAAGTGCACGCCGGCGAAGACGATGACGTCGGCGTCGGTCTGCTCGGCCAGCCGGGCCAGGCCCAGCGAGTCGCCCGTGAAGTCGGCGACGCCGTGGTAGATGTCGGGCGTCATGTAGTTGTGGGCGAGCACGATGGCGTTCCGCTCGGCCTTGAGGCGCCAGATGGCGGCGATGTCGTCGGCGGCCGCGACCCACTCGATCTCCGGGAGCGTCGACTTGGCCCGCTCGAGGGGGGTTGCGCCGTCGGCTTCGGTGACCCGCAGGGGAAGCTTGATCCTGGTGCTCATGGGCCGCTCCTCGTGACGTCCGCCGGCCCCGGCGGGAAATACTCATCTTGAGTATTTCTTATGCTCGGCCCGAGTATATGCACGGCGGCCGAGGGTCTGGCAAGCGCCCCCGCCCTCAGCTGGGCGGTAGCGTGCCGCGCCGCGGCAGCCCGTGGGGGCAGCGCGGACGAGAGGGACGGGGCATGGAGCTCGAGGGCAGGGTCGCGCTGGTCACGGGCGGTTCGGGCGACATCGGGACCGCCATCTCCGACGCGCTGGCCCGGGCGGGCTGCGACGTGGCCGTCACCTTCGTCGGCAACGAGGACGGGGCCAAGGCGACTGCGGGGCTGGTCGAGGCGGCGGGCCGCGCCGCGCTGCCGCTCGCGCTCGACCAGCGGGTGGAGAGCTCCATCGAGGATGCCGTCGCCGCGGTCGTGGACCGCTTCGGTGGGTGCGACGTACTCGTGAACAACGGCGCCTGGAACATCGGGATCCCCTTCCCCGAGCTCGACCGCCTCGACGCCGAGACCTGGGACCGCGTGCTCGAGACGAACCTGCGTGGGCCCTACCTTCTGGCCCGGGCGCTGGCCCCGCACTTGCGCGCCGGCGACGGCGGCCGGGTCGTGAACATCGCCTCGGTGGGAGGGCTCATGCCCGGCTCGTCGAGCATCGCCTACTCGTGCAGCAAGGCGGGGCTCATCCACCTGACCCACTGCCTGGCGGTGGCGCTCGCTCCCGAAGTGGCGGTGAACTGCGTGGCGCCTGGCCTGGTGGAGGGGACGCGGATGGCGCTGCGCCTGCCCGAGGCGGTGGCCGCGGGGGCCCGCCGGCAGGCCGTGCTCGGCAAGGTGGGCAGCGCCGAGGACGTCGCCGACGCCACCGTCCTGCTGTGCCGGGCCGACACGATCACCGGCCAGACGATCGTGGTCGACGGGGGCATGCCCGGCGCCATGAACTTCGGCTGAGCCGGCCGGGGGCTCGGGCCGTCGCCAGGCTGCCGGCTGGCCGGGCGAGCCTTCGGCAGGTCGGGCTGTCCCGCGGGCCGCGCCCCTGGAGGCACGAAGGATCCTGCACCGTCACGGTGCAGGATCCTTCGCGGTTGGTGGCGAGGCCGCCGGTCGGCGCGACAGGCGGCCGGTGCGACACGGCAGGCGGGTCGGGCTACGTGCGGGTCCAGGGCGTCCCCACCCCCGGCCTCGGGCGCTCGCGCAGCACCTCCCGCCGGAAGCGGAACAGCTCCGCCGGCCGTCCACCCGTCGGCGCCATCGACCCCGTGCCCTCCACCAGCCCTGCGCCCTCGACGAGGCGGCGGAAGTTGCCCTTGTGGAGCTTCATCCCCGACAGCGCCTCCACCAGTCGCTGCAGCTGCAGCAGCGTGAACGTCCGGGGCAGGAGCTCGAAGACGACGGGCCGGTAGGTCAGCTTGCCCCGCAGGCGCCCGAGCGCCGTGGCCACGATGCGCCGGTCGTCGCGCTGCATCGCCGCGCCCAGCGCCGGTGCCCCCGGTGGCCGCCGGTCCGACTCGGCCAGCAGCCCCACCTCGTAGAGCAGCTCGTAGCGCTCGAGGACGCGCACCCCGTCCCACGGTGCTCCGCCCAGCCCGAAGGTCACATGCGCCCGTTCCAGGCGCGACGCCCGGTGCAGCGCAGGCGCCGCCTCCACCCACGCCTCGAGCACGGGGGCGACCACCTCGTTCAGCAGCGCCGGGCGGCCACCACGATGGTCCTCCCACGGGTACAGCTCGTAGCCGTCCACCCATGCGGCCTCGGGCGAGGGGTCGGTCTCGCGCACGAGCGCCACGTAGGCGACGGTCAGCAGCCGACCGACCCCGTCGCTGGCGGGGACCTCGCCACCCGACCGTCCCCGCCTCAGGTCGCCGAAGGTGTAGAGCTGCTCCACGTAGCCCACCTCGAGCCCGGCCTGTTCGCGCACGAAGCGCCGCAGCGCCAGCTCGAGCGTGCGGTCCCCCGGCTCGAGGCGGCCCGAGGGCAGCCGGGGCGGCCCACCCGACGGGCCAGCGACGGCCAGCACCTTGGGGGTCTCGTCGGTGACGGCGACCACCACGGCGTCGAGGGACACCGTCACGCCCGTCGACCTCGCCTCAGCCACGACCACCAACGATAGGTGAGGCTCCTGTGAGCGACCGGTTGGGAACCCGTCCCGCTCTCCGCCGCTCGGGCGGGTCGCCACGCCCTGTGCCTCCCGCTCTCCGCCGCTCGGGCGGGTCGCCACGCCCTGTGCCTCCCGCTCTCCGCCGCTCGGGCGGGTC
>WHTX01000360.1 GCA_009377505.1 Acidimicrobiia bacterium | reverse complement strand
CGTGGGCGTGGTCGCCGCTCACGCCGGGACGGTAACGCCCGCGGTGGCGGCCGCGCCCAGCCGTGGTGCTGGACCGGGGTGCCGGGGCCGGGGTGCCGGGGCCGGGGGGGAGAGCCTCAGTTCGCCGTCGTGGGCTCGAGCTCGATGATCCCGAGGCGCACGGCCGAGAGCACGGCGTGCGTGAGGCTCTGGGTGTCGAGCTTGCGGTAGATGGCGTTGAGGTGGTTGTGCACCGTCTTCTGGGTGATGCCGAGCTGGCGGGCCACCTGCTTGGTGGTGGCGCCGTTGGCGATGGACTGCAGGATCTCGACCTGGCGGTCCGAGAGCAGCGGCTCGCTGCCCGCCGGGGCGTGGGCACGCCGGGCCGCCTCCAGCATCGAGCTGGCCAGCTCGGGCGACAGGCCGGTCTCGCCCGACGCCGCGGCACGCACGGTGTTGAGCACGTCGGCGAAGGAGCTGCCCTTGGTCAGGAAGCCCACCGCCCCCGCCTCGAGGGCGGCCCGGCGGATGTCCCCGTCGTCGTGCATGGTCAGCACGACGACCCGGGCGTCGGGCATCCGCTGGCGGATCCGCCGGGTGGCGCCGACCCCGTCGAGCACCGGCATGGAGACGTCCATGAGGGTCACGTCGGGTTGGAGCTCGACGGCGAGGGCCACGGCCTCCTCACCGTCGCCGGCCTCGCCGATGATCGTCTCCTTGGCCGACTCGAAGCTCCGACGCATCCCTTCGCGAAGGATGGTGTGGTCGTCCACGAGCAGGATGCGCAGGCTCATGCGGTGGGTACTCCGTTGGTCACGCGTGTCGATGGTTCGCCGCCGTTCCGCTTGCCGGCGCTGCTGAGCTCGGGCGATTGCTCGACCGACGTCGAGAGCCGCCGGCTCTCGACGTCCCGGCCGGCCACGACGGTCACCGTCGTGCCCTTGCCGGGGGCGCTGTCGATGGTGAGCCGGGCGTCGACGCCATCGGTGCGCTCCCGCATCCCGACCAGCCCATAGGCCGACTCTCGTACTCCCCGGACCGGGTCGAAGCCGCGGCCGTCGTCCCGGACGGTGAGGACCCCGGTGCCGTCGAGGACGCGCCAGGTCACGTTCACCGTCTCGGCCCGGGCGTGCTTGGCCACGTTGGATAGCGCCTCCTGGAGCACCCGTAGCAGCTCGTTCTCGACGGGCACGGGCAGCCGGGCGGACGGGTCGGACGCCTCGAAGGTGGCGACGGTGTGGCCGCCCCGGTTGAAGCGCTCGATCAGCTCGTGGGCCACCGAGGCGAGTGGTCGCTCCGCCGTCACCGAGGAGCGGAAGTTGCGCAGCGTCTCGCGCAGCTCCTCGATCGCCTTCTGGACGTCGCCGTAGAGCTGGTCGAGCTCGGGGTCGTGGGCCGGGTCGTTGGTGATGATCCGCTCGAGCTCGAGGCTGATGAAGGAGAGCCACTGGCCGAGGCGGTCGTGGAGGTCCCGGGCGATGCGAGTGCGCTCGGCGTCCGCCCCGAGGGAGCGGAGGCGGCGGAAGGAGCGGGCGTTGTCGACGGTGAGGGCCAGCACGTCGGAGAACCCGTCGAGGAGCCGGACCTCGCGCCCCCCGTACTTGCGGCTCTGGGCGCTCTCGATGGCCACGGCACCGACGAGGCGGCCGCGTGTCCGCAGAGGCGCGTAGAGGCCGGAGCGGGAGTGGCTGCTGACCCCGCCGCCATCCCCGAGCTCGGCTTCGAGCACCACCTCGTCGCCGACGACGCACAGCTTGAGGAGGTGGGGGAGCTCGTCGCTCGGTGAAGACGGCCGCAGCGCACAGCCCTCGGCGATCTGGGGGGTCCACTCGCCGCTGAGGTCGTCGCGCACCACGAGGGCCACCGTGTCGGCGCCGAAGGTCCGCACCAGCTCGTCGCGGGTGTTGGTGACCGCCTCGCGCAGGTCGAGGGACTCGGGCAGCGTCCGGGCCACCCGGTTGAGCATGTGGAGCAGGTCGTTCGTCTCGGCGAGCAGGTCCAGCTTGCGAGCCTGACCCACCCGTCGGCTCTCGGAGTCGAGGAGCCGGTTGCGCACGAAGCCGCTGAGCGCGGTCGTTCCCACGAAGGCGAGGAGGGTGAGGAGTTGGCGGTTGCCGAGCTCGAAGGAGCCCTCGACCAGGGAGACGACAGCCATGGACAGGCAGCCGACGGCCAGGCTGGCCAGGCCGGGCACCACCCCCCAGCCGAATGCGGTGACGGCAGCGGCGGCCAGCACGCAGAAGATGAAGGGGCTCTCGAAGGCACCGGACCAGCCGACGGCGAGGCCCACGATGAGCGAGTCGGTGAAGGCGAGGACCTTGTCGAGGGGGCGGCTCGAGCCGAGCCGGATGGGGCGCAGCGTGCGCCAGGTGGTGAGGAACAGGACCACGGAGAGGGTGCCGACGACATCGAAGTCACCGACGTTCGCCCGGGTGGCGGCGAACACCATCCCGAACATGGCCGCGCCCCAGCGGATGCTCATGATGACGGGGGAGACCGTCGCCTGGACTGCCGGGGGCATCCTCAGTGAGCGGGCGGCGTCATCCAAGCCGCCGTAGGGCAGCGTGCGCAGCGCGGTGGCCGCATCCTCCAGAGTGAGGCTCGGGCTCCGATCTTGCTCCGTCATGCCAAGTGGTGTGAATCGTACTGGGCCCTTTTTCCCATCACACCGATAGGGTTACGTTTTGTAGCCCCTCGGCCGCGAACCGCGGTGCTCTGCGGCAGACGTGTCCGGCAGTGGCGGGGCGCTGCCGGTCGCCGGCCCGACCGGCGCCGCGTGCCCCAGGCCACCTAACCTGCCCGCTCGTGGCTCTGGCCGGTGGACAGCTCACGACCTACCCCGGGGCGCGCCGGCCTGACCGCCGCCGGGTGGTGGACGCCCATGGCGTCGGCCTCGCCGTCTACGAGTGGGGCGACGTGGGCGCGGCGCCGCTGCTGCTCACCCACGGCGGGTTCGACTTCGCCGCCACCTTCGACAGCCTCGCCCCGCGTCTCGTCGAGGGTGGCTGGCGGGTGGTGGCGTGGGACCAGCGGGGCCACGGGGACAGCGAGCACGCGGCGCTGTACTCGTGGGACGCCGACGTGCGCGACCTCTCCGTCGTGCTCGACACCGTCGGGGCGGGCGCGCTGCCGCTGCTGGGGCACTCGAAGGGCGGCGGGCTCACCATGCAGCTCGCCGAGGCGGCGCCCCACCGGGTCTCGCACCTCATCAACCTGGACGGGCTGCCGTCGCGGCGGCCGCCGCCAGACATCGCCGAGCACGAGCGCACCCGCCAGACGCTCATCGACGTGACCACGTGGCTCGACCACCGGCGGCGCACGCACGAGGCGATGCGCAAGCCGGGGACGTTCGAGGAGATCGCCAGGCGCCGTGCCCGCCTGAACCCCCGGATCGACCACGACTGGATCCGCTACCTGGCCTCGGTGGGCGCCCGAGAGGACGCCGACGGCTGGCGCTGGAAGATCGACCCGTCGTTGCGCTTCGGCGGCTTCGGCCCCTTCCGCCCCGAGTGGTCCATGGAGCGGGCGCCGGGGATCGGCGTGCCCTTCCTCGGCGTGCTCGGCCTCGAGGGCGAGGAGATGGGCTGGGGCGCCCGCCCCGAGGACGTGGAGCCCTACCTGCCCCCCGGGGCCGAGTTCCATGCGCTCGAGGGCGTGGGCCACTTCCTGCACGTCGAGCAGCCCGGCCTGGTGGCTGACCTGGTGCTCGACTTCCTCATCCGTCGTCCCGGCCCCGAGGGTTGGCGTTGATGAGCTCCGGTGCGGGCCCCATGGCCACCGTCAGCCTGGCCCACAACAAGGTCAGTCTGGCCCTCCACCAGCTGCGGGGGCCGCTGCTGCCCACCTCCCCGGTGCGGGCGTTGCTGCTGCTGCACGGGCTCGGGGAGCACATCCCCGCCGGGGCGCCGGCCGAGGTGGGGCCCTGGCCGGGGCCGGTGTGGGGGCTCGACTTCACGGGCCATGGCCGCTCGACCGTGCCCGTGGGCGGGGGCTACACCTGCGAGCTGTTGATGGCCGACGTCGACGTGGCCCTCCACCACCTGGGCGAGGCGACCCTCTACGGGCGGGGCCTCGGGGCGTACGTCGCCCTGCTCGTGGCCGGTGCCCGGCCGGCCCTCGTGCGAGGGGCCATCCTCGCCGACGGGCCGGGGTTGTCGGGCGGGGGCACCCGGCCGGGCACAGTCGCCATCGTCACCGTCGACCCGGCCGGGAGTGGCCCGCCGGACCCCTTCGCCCTGCTCGAGCTGTCTCGGGACGTGCGGCCGGCCGACTACGCGCAGGCGTTCGCCCGGGAGGCCGTGCGCAGCTCGGGCCTCGACGTGCCCCTGGTGGTGTCGGCCTACGCCCGGCCCGAGTGGCTGCGGGCTGTGTCCGAGGAGTACGGGGTCGAGACACTGCCCGTTGCCCGGGCGCTTGAGCTGTTCGCCGAGCGCTGAGGGCCGGTCTTCGGGTGGGCCGATTGGCGGGCCCCCGGCGGGGCCGGCGGGGCGGCTCACCGGGTCGCTCGCGGGATTCCCGGTGCACTTCAGCCCGGTTCCCGGGACGGAGCGCACCCGGAGAGGACGACCCCTTCGGCACGCCGATTCGACGTCGATTCGACGGGCCCGGTTCGAACGGGGCCGAGTCGGCGCTTCGACGCCAGGGGCCGAGCTGCTGCGTGGGTCAGGGCTCGGCGGGAGGCGGGCTCTCGAGGCTGCTGAGGACCTGGGTGACCTCGAGCCGGGCCCCTTGGATGCGCTCTCGGCAGATGGCCACGAGTTCGCCGGCCCGGCGCACCCGGGCGGACAGCTGGTCGACGTCGACCTCCTCGTCCTCGAGCTCGGCCAGGATCCGGTCGAGCTCGGCCAGGGCTTCGGCGTACCCGATCGGGCCCCCGCCCCTCGCTGGCGCCGCGCTCACTGGGCTTCCCGCTCTGCGCCGCTCGGGCGGTTCGCTGCGCTCACTGGGCTTCCCGCTCTGCGCCGCTCGGGC
>WHTX01000359.1 GCA_009377505.1 Acidimicrobiia bacterium | reverse complement strand
CCCGGCCACCCCCCAGGCGACGGCGACGAGGAGGAGGATCGAGCTCGCCCCGACGACGTCGAGGAACGCCGGCCCGTCACCGGCGCGGCCCGCCACGAGGCCCTGCCCGAGGGGCCCGTCCAACGCCACGGCGGCGAGGCCGGCGAGGCCCAGGCCGGCGATGAGCCCGTCGATGGCCACCCCCGAGCCCAGCGAGCCCAGGCGGGCCCGCAGGAGGAGGAGCACGGTGAGGAAGAGGAGGGGGTAGCTGACCAGGCTCAGTGCCACGAGGGGAGCGCTCAGCGTCCTTCCCGTGGAGCGGGCGAGCTCCGCGCCCAGGTCGCTGGTGACCCCGACGAGCAGGGCCACGGCGAAGAGCGCCCAGACGGCCCGGTCTCGGCGCAGGTGCGCCGCCCGCAGGACGGCCACGAGGATGGCGATGCCGCCGATGAGCGCCTGTAGGCCTGTCTGGAACTCCGTCTCGAAGGAGAGGTGGGCAGGGGCCAGGACGACCACGACCAGGGCAGCGAAGGCCACGACGAGCGCTCCTTGTAGCGCACGCACCGCGTCTCGCGGGGTGACGGACGAGCCCTTCGTCTGTTCGTGATCGGACAGCAGCATTCTCGTCGTCACATTGAGTGGCAAGTGTACTACTGGAGGCGGTCCTCTCGATCATCCCTCCCGGCGAGCGTGCGTCGGCAAGACTCGCGACCGTGAGGCTGCTCGAACCCGTGCGACTCGGCGGCCACGAAGCGCGCAACCGCCTGCTCTTCGGGCCTCACGAGACCAACCTCGGGTGGGACCGTGCCCTCTCCGAGCGCCACGTCGCCTACTACGAGCGACGGGCCCGGGGCGGGGCTGGCGTCGTCGTCATCGAAGAGGCGTCGGTGCACGACTCGGACTGGCCCTACGAGCGCTGCCCGCTAGCCGCGAAGTGCGGCCCGGGGTGGGCGGCATTGGCCGGCGCCGTAAGACCCCAGGGCGCGCTGCTCGTCGCCGCCCTCGGGCACAGCGGCGGCCAGGGCTCGTCCGCCTACAGCCAGCAGGCCCTGTGGGCGCCGTCGGGCGTGCCCGAGGTGAACACCCGCGAGGTGCCCAAGGTCATGGAGCCCGAGGACATCGCCGCCGTCCTCACCGGCTTCGAAGCGGCCACGGCCCTCGCCGTGGCCTCCGGCTGTGACGGGGTCGAGGTCAACGCCGGCCAGCACAGCCTGGTGCGCCAGTTCCTCTCCGCGCTCACCAACCAACGCGGCGACGAGTACGGGACCGACCGGCTCCGTTTCGCCCGAGAGGTGCTCGGCGCCGTGCGCGCCGCCGCCGGGGAGGCCCTCGTGGGCCTGCGCCTGTCCTGTGACGAGTTGGCGCCGTGGGCCGGGCTCACGCCCGAGGCGTCCGCGGCCGTGGCCACTGAGCTCGCTGCCTACGTCGACTACCTGGTCGTGGTGCGGGGCTCGATCTTCTCCGTGGCCGCCACCCGGCCCGACGGCCACGAGCCGCCTGGCTTCAACCTCGAGCTCGCCGGCGCCATTCGTGCCGCGGTCCGCGAGGCGCACGGCGACCGGGTGGCGATCGTGGCCCAGGGCTCCATCGTCAGCCCCGCCCAGGCCGAGGGGGCGCTGGCCGAGGGCCGGGCCGACCTGGTGGAGATGACCAGGGCGCAGATCGCCGACCCCGACCTCGGGGCCATGCTGGCGTCGGGGGAGGGCGACCGGGCCCGGCCGTGCATCCTGTGCAACCAGCGCTGCCGGGTGCGCGACAACCGCAACCCCCTCGTGAGCTGCGTGGTCGAGCCCCGTTCGGGCCACGAGTGGGAAGACCCCGACACCGAGGGCCGCGCCGCCCACCCCCGCGACGTGCTCGTGGTCGGTGGTGGTCCGGCCGGGCTCGAGGCGGCCCGCGTCGCCGCCCGTCGCGGCCACCGGGTGACCCTGCGCGAACGCCAGGCCGTGCTGGGCGGTAACGTCGCGGCGGCGGCGCGGGCGTCGGGGCGCGGGCCGCTCGCCGGCGCTGTCACCTGGCTGGCCGCCGAGTGCGCCCGGGAGGGCGTGCACGTCGAGACCGGGGTCGAGGTGGGGGCGGCGGACGTCGCCGCCTGGCCGGGCCCTGTGCTGTTGGCCACCGGGTCACGTGCCCGGGAGCCCGAGGCCGAGGTCGCCGCCGGCGCCGACCGCCGCACGGTGTCCGAGGTGCTGGCCGGCGCCGAGCAGGCCGGCGGCGCCTGGCCCGAAGGGCCGGTCGTGGTGTGGGACCCGCTCGGGGGCCCCGAAGGGGTGTCGGTGGCCGAGACCCTCGCCGCCACTGGTCGGCTGGTGACCCTCGTCAGCCCGGACGTCGTGGTCGGCACCCAGCTCGCCCTCAGCGGGGACCTCGCCCCGGCCAACGTCCGCCTGGCGCAGGCCGGAGTGCAACTCGTGAAGCGGGCGCTGCTGCGCCGGGTCGGGCCCGGCACGGTGACCCTGGAGGACCGCTTCAGCGGCGAGCGCCGCGAGGTCGAGGCCGCGTGGGTGGTCGACGCCGGGCACCGGCTGCCCGCCGACGACTTGTGGGCCGCCACGGGCGAGCGCCTCCCCCGGGTCGGGGACTGCGTCGCCCCGCGCACGATCCACGAGGCGGTGCTCGAAGGCCGGCGCGCTGCGCTCGAGCTCGACGGGGTGCCCGCCGAAGCGTTCACGCCCAACGCCTGAGGGCCACGTGCTCCCGCCGAGACGGCATCGCCCGAACAGTTCGGCCCCGAGCGGAGCGCCCCCGCGAGCGACAGCGCCGGCCCGGCCCCCCGGCGGGGCGCGCGGTTACGGTGGACACATGGGGGGACGGAACTTCGCCGACGTGTTCGAGGTGGTGGCAGGGGCGGCCGTGGACCGCATCGGCCGCGCACCCTCGGGCAAGGTCGACGACGCCGGGCGGCGGGCCCTCGCCCGCGAGCGACTCGGTCGCTGAGGCCGGGCGGGGCCATGTCGGGCGCCGGCCAGTATCGCTACCTGTGGAGCCCCTTGCGACTCGGGCCGGTCACCGTGCGCAACCGGATCGTGTTCGCCGCCCATCTCACCAACTACGCCGAGCGGGGCCTGCCCAGCGAGCAGCACGCGGCCTACTACGCGGCACGCGCCGAGGGCGGCGCCGGCCTCGTCATCACCGAGGAGCACTCGACCCACCCGACGGACTGGCCCTACGAGAAGATGATCCACGCCTTCCACCCCGAGGTGCTGCCCGGCTACCGGCGCATCACCGAGGCCGTGCACCGCCACGGCGTGCCCGTCTTCGCCCAGATCAACCACAACGGCGGCCAGGCCTCTTCCATGTACACGCGCCGTGCCGTGTGGGCGCCGTCCCCCTTGCCCGACCCGCTGTTCCGCGAGGTGCCCAAGGCGGTGACGGTCGCCGATATCGCCGAGATCGTGCACGGCTACGCCACGGTGGCCGCCCGCTGCCGAGAAGGCGGCTTCGACGGCATCGAGCTGCAGTGCTCGCACTCCTCGATCGTGCGGGGGTTCCTCTCCCCGGCCACGAACCGGCGCACGGACGCATACGGCGGCTCCCTCGAGAACCGGTCGCGCCTGTTGCACGAGCTCGCCGCCGCCGTGCGCGAGGCCATCGGCCCCGACCTTGCCCTCGGAGTGCGGCTCTGCGGGGACGAGCTGATCGAGGGCGGGGCCACGCTCGACGAGGCGGTCGAGGTGGCCCGCCAGGTCGAGGCCCGCGGTCACGCTGACTACATAAATACGTCTATAGGTGTGGCTACAGCGACGCTCTTCATGATCGAGGCGTCGATGCACGTCCCTCCGGCGTACGCCCTCTTCATCCCCTCGGCGATCCGCGAGGCCACCCGGCTGCCCGTGGTCGGGGTGGGCCGGTTCAAGGACCCGCTGCAGGCCGAGCGTGCCCTGGCCGAGGGCCACTGCGACCTCGTCGGCGTCGTCCGGGGCCAGATCGCCGACGCCGAGTTCGCGGCCAAGGCGCGTGCCGGGCACGCCGAGGACATCCGGCTGTGCCTGTCCTGCAACCAGGAGTGCGTCGGCCGCATGGGCCTGAACCGCTGGCTCGGCTGCATCGAGAACCCGCGCACCGGGCGCGAGGCGCAACTCGAGGCCGCCCCGCTGGACGTCGGGCCGACCCCCAAGCCCCCCCGCGCCGCGCACGTCCTGGCTGGGCCCGTGCTCGCCGGGACCGTGCCCGCCGAGGATGGGCGGGCGGCCGGCGCCCCGCCCGCCCGACGCGGCTTCGCCACTGGGCACCCCGCCCACGCCCGGGGCCGAGCGGCCAAGCGGGTGCTCGTCGTGGGCGCTGGGCCCGCCGGCCTGCAGGCGGCCATCGCCGCCGCCGAGGCCGGGCACCGCGCCACGGTCTGGGAACGCGACTCGGGCCCCGGCGGGCAGCTCCGGTGGGCGGCCTCGGTGCCCAGCCGGGCCGAGCTGGGCGACCTCGTGCGCAACCAGGTCCGTGCCTGCGCCCGCCTCGGCGTCGAGGTCGTCTACGGCAAGGAGGCCGACATCGTCGCCCTGGCCGGGATCGGCGCTGACGCCGTGGTGCTGGCGACCGGTGCCCTCCCCGCCCGGCCGTGGTGGGCCGGGGACACCGGTGGGACCCCTGTCGTGGACGTGCTCGACGTCCTCGACGGCACGGCCCGGCCCGGGGGCGACGTCATCGTCATCGACGAGCTCGGCTTCCACCAGGCCACCTCGGTGGCCGAGATGCTGGCGGACCGGGGCTGCCAGGTCGAGGTCATCACGCCGGGGATGGTCGTCGGCCAGGACCTCGGCATCACGCTCGATCTCGAGACGTGGTGGTACCGGGCCACGGCCAAGGGGATCACCCAGACCACGGACACGGTGGTCGTCGGGATGGACGGGGGGGCGCTCGTGGCGCTGCACCACCCGAGCGGGCGCACCGACCTGCGCCGCGCCGATTGGGTGGTGCTCGCCGTGGCGCCCGTCCCGGCCGACGAGCTGTACCTGGCGGCCAAGGGCGTCGTGGGCGGCGTGCAGCGCGTGGGGGAC
>WHTX01000029.1:8379-28924 GCA_009377505.1 Acidimicrobiia bacterium | reverse complement strand
CACCGGGCCACCCACCCCCACCATCCACCCACCTAACTGAACGGTATTGGGGCTAGCGCCGGGCGTCGCGCGCCTCGAAGGCGGCCCTGGTCCCCCCGTCACTGCGCGAGCGGAAGAAGTTGAAATCGTCCGGCTCGAACTTCACGTTCGTGGCCAGGGCGTGGCTGACCATGCCGCTGTACACGTAGCCGGACATGCCGAGGGACTGCAGGGCCATGGCATGGGCGGCCTTCCCCATGACCAGGGCGTCCTTGGCGTTGAGGGCGACCTTGGCGGCCCACGCCGCGACCGTGGCCTCGAGCTCGTCGTCGGGCACGCTGCGGTTGACGAGCCCGATGGCCTCCGCCTGGGGGCCGTCGAACTGGTCGCCGAACAGCAGCAGTTCGCGGGCCTTCTTGGGCCCGTAGGCGACGATCAGGGTGGCGAGCTGGAACGTGTTGCCGGCCAGGCCCAGCCGCTGCTCGGCGTGGCTGAACCGGGTGGTGTGGGCGCATATGGCGAGGTCGACGACCTCCACCAGGTACAGGCCGATGCCGACGCAGTGACCGTGCACCTGGGCGATCACCGGCTTGGCCGAATTCTGGAAGGCCACGACGGCCCCGCCGAGACGGCGGTCGATGGCCAGCCGGGCCCGCTGGCTGAGCCGCGGCGGGCGCTTGCCCGGTTCGGCGCCCGTGTGGCCGTACGCCACGGCGATGTCGTCGAAGTCGTCGCCGACGCAGAACGAGCTGCCCCGGCCCTCGAGCACGATGACCTTGACGTCGTCGTCGTCCTCGGCCTCGTGCAGCAGGTCGACGAGGCGGTCCAGGCCGTCGAAGGGCAGTGCGTTCCCCTTGTCCGGCCGGTTGAGCACGAGCCGGGCCACGGCCCCGTCCTTCTCGAGGAGGACGATGTCGTCGACGTTCATGGTCGGCCTCTTCCGGCCGGCCGCCCGGCCGGCGCACCGAGGAACCGTACTACGCTCCATGGAACTGGATTCGCGATCACGTCGTAGGTCTGGTCGGCAAAGGGGGCCCGAGTGCCGCGTCACGCCGGGGCGGTGAGCTCGACCACCTCGCGCCAACGCTGGTGGGCGCCCGCCGTCCACGCGTCGCGGCGCCGCTCGAACAGCTCCGTGGCCCGACGGCCGATCCACTCGCCGAGCAGCTCCTCGGGAAGCTGGGGGTCGAGGAACGGGAAGCGCTGCATCTGGTTCACCAACCTCAGATGGGCGAACAGCAATCGGTCCCCGGCGCGGGGGCGGCGCCCTCGAAGGGTCTCGACGACGGCCTCGTACCGGGCCGCCAGCTCGCCCAGCTGCCACGACCGGGCCACGACGGTGCGGTCGTCCATCCCGATGGCGGCCGACCGCCCGACGAAGGCGAGGGCGGTGTCGGCCACGCCGAGCTCGTCGATGACGGTGGCGACCTCGGCCGCCCGGTCGGGATGCGGGCTGAGCCACACGCCCGGGGTCGGGTTGCCGAACCCGGCCCAGCTCAACGCGGCGTAGAGGCGCTTGCGGACCGCACGCCGGTTGCCGGGCAGTGAGACCAGCAGGATGAGCCATTCCCCTTTCCACGGCGCCCGGGGCGGGCCGAGCGAGTGGATGCGCCGCGCCCCGGCGCCGATCAGGTCCCGTCCGGTCCCGGTCAGCTCCCAACGCACGTTGCGGCCCCGCCGGGTCCCCGTCATCCAGCCGGCGTCCCCGGCGCGGTCGATGGCCTGGCGGGCGGCCTGTTCCTCGAACCCCATCCCGTTGAGCACGTACAGCAGCGACGAGGTCCACACGGGCTGCCCAGCCGGCTCCACCAGCTCGCCGAGCACGGTCAAGAGCACCGATCGGGCGCTGCCGGACCGCAGCGCCCCCTGCTCGGCCCGGCCATTGCCCGCGCCGCTGGCCTTGGGCCCGGTCGGGCGGGCGATGTGCGACAGGTTCGGTGACTCGATCTCCATCACCGTAGACGATCCCCGCCAGGGGGCCTTTGGGGCCCCGGGACCCGGGGCGGGCTCAGCGGGTGAAGCGGGGCGGCCGCCCCTCCATCAGCGCGGCGACGCCCTCGGCGTAGTCGGGCCGCTGCATGTGCTCGCCGATGAGCCCTTTGGAGTGCTCGACCGCGGCGCGGGGGTCGTCGTGCAGGACGTCGGCCCAGAGCTGTCGCTTGGCCGAGGTCACCGCGTCGGGTGAGGCGGCGGCGAGCAGGTGGGCGTACTCGTCGACCTGCTGGGCGAAGGCGTCGCGCGGGACCACGGCGTTGAAGAAGCCCCAGTGGCGCATCTCCTCGGCCAGGATCACCCGGCCGGTGTAGAGGATGTCCGCGGCGTGGGTGACGCCGACGAGGCGGGGCAGGATCCAGGACAGCCCGTACTCCGCCGGTAGCCCCAGCTTCGGCGCGGCCGTGGTGAGCTTGGCGCCCTCGACCCCGAAGCGCAGGTCGCAGAACGCGGCGAGCGCCACGGCGATCCCCGCGCAGGCCCCGTTGACGGCGGCGACCATGGGGGTGCGCAGGCCGAGCTGCCAAACCAGGTCCCCGTCGAACTCGGGGCGGACGCCGTACCCGGGGTTGGCCGCCTCCTCCGGCAGGGCCGGGTCGTAGTGGTCTGACTCGACGTAGTGGGCCAGGGCCTTGAAGTCGGCGCCGGCGCAGAACACGTTCCCGGCACCGGTGAGGACGATCACCCGCACCGCGGGGTCGGCGTCGAGCTGGGCACAGATCCAGCGGATCTCGTCGTGCATGCGCCCGGTCCACGAGTTGCCCCGACCGGGCCGGTCCAGCACCAGCGTCGCCACCCCGGCGGCGTCCACGCCGTAGCGCGTGACCTTCAACTCCATGCGCGCCCCCCGGGTGGCCACCAGCCCTCGAGCGGGGTGAACGCGCGCGCTCAGGCCGACCAGGTCTCCCGGCCGCCCATGCCGTAGTTGACGAGGTACACGGCGCGCTCGGGGCGGACGGCGACGAACGCCATGTCGGGAGAGCCTTCCGGCCCACCCGGCGAGAACAGGTTGAGGTCGTAGTCGAAGACGCCCTCCCAGAGGCGCTTCTTCGTGTCGAGGTCGGTGTGGATCTCCGCCGTCCCCCAGACCTCGAGCCCGTCGCCCGCCTCGGTCACCTGCCAGTGCATGGCGACCTTGGCATGGTGCCCGAGGTTACGAGCCTTGACGCTGCTGGCGCCGGCCATCACCCAGATCGTGTCCCCCTCCCAGGCGGGGTGGACGGGGACCACATCGGGGTCGCCATCTGGCCCGACGGTGGCCATGTGGGCCCAAGGGCTGAGGCGGGCCGACTCGCTCTTGACTCGTTCGAGGTCCACGTAGTGGGCTCCTTCGCCGGGATCAGGTGAGCTGCAACGCCACGGTCTAGCCACGTTGCGGCGAGGAGGCAGCGGGATTTTCACTCGGAGGGCGGGCCAGCCGCGCCCCGGCTCAGCGGCCGGGCGGGCCCGGCTCAGCGGCCCTCGAAGCTCGGTTCTCGCTTGGCCAGGAACGCCTTCACCGCCTCCTTGGCGTCCTTCGTGCCGACGGCGATCATCTGCCCCGCGCCCTCCGCGTCCAATGCCTCGGCCATGGAGCGCTGGATCGACTCGTTCAGCAGCCGCTTGGTCTGCGCCAGGGCCACTGGCGCACCCCTGGCCAGGCGCTCGGCCCATCCGGTCACGAAGTCGTCGAGCTCGGCGTCGGGGACGACGCGGTTCACGAGGCCGAGCCGGTCCGCGTCCGCGGCCGAGACAACGTCGCCGAAGAAGGCCAGCTCCTTGGCTCGGTGCAGGCCGATCAACCGCGGCAGCGCCCAGCTGCCGCCGAAGTCGATGGACAGGCCGCGCTTGGCGAAGATCTCTGCGAACCGGGCGTTCTCGCTGGCGACGATCAGGTCGCAGCCGAGCGCCAGGTTCGCCCCGGCGCCGGCGGCGACGCCCCGCACCTTGGCGATCGTGGGCTTGGGCAGGCGGTGCAGCGCCAAGGGGACCTGGTTGATCCACTGCATGGCGAAGGCCATGTGGCGTGCCCCGGCGAACGGGCCGCCGTCGGACAGGTCGGCCCCGGAGCAGAAGTCGGCGCCCGCACCCGTGATGACCACGGCGCGGTCGTCGGGGTCGACGGCGATCGCGGCCAACTCGTCGAGCAGCTCCTCCCAGCAACGCCGGTTCATGGCGTTCTTGACCTTGGGCCGATCGAGCGTGATGGTGACCACGCCGTTGTACCGCTCGACCTGCAGCGTCTCCACGTCGCCGGACGGTACCAGGTCGATGCCCGACGGACGCCGAGGCGGACGCGTCACGTGACGCGCCCCCCGAGCGTGCCAGGATCTGCGCGGGACGGCTCGACCTGAGGGGGACGATGGGAGCGACACCGATGCTCGCGGGCTACCGCGTGCTGGACCTCGGCCAGTACCTCGCCGGTGCCGGGGTCACCCGCATGCTGGCCGAGCTCGGGCCGGAGGTCATCAAGGTCGAGCTGGTACCGGCGGGTGACCCGAGCCGAGCCCTGCCGTGGCACATCGACGGGCGCAGCACGGTGTCGTGCAGAACAACCGCGGGAAGCGCAGCGTCTGCGTCGACTGGGACACCCCCGGCGGGCGGAGGGTCGTCGAGGACCTGGCGGCGAGTTGCGACGTCGTCGTCGAGAACTTCGGGCCCGGGGTGCTCGAACGCCGCGACCTGCACTACGAGGCCCTGCGCGCCCGGCGCCCGGACCTGGTCATGGTGTCCATCTCCGCCTTCGGCCAGCGGGGGCCGTGGTCGGACCGCCCGGGCTTCGACGGGGTGATCCAGGCCGCCTCGGGGCTCATGCACATGACGGGCGACCCTGACGGGCCGCCGGGGTCGGTGAGCTTCGCCATCGCTGACAACAGCACGGCGGTCCACGGCTTCGCCGCGCTCGGCTACGCGCTGCTGCACCGCGAGCGCACCGGCGAAGGCCAGCACGTGGACCTGGCCATGGCCGACGTGATGTTCCACCTGCAGGACCAGCTCGGCCAGCACGTCGCCTCCGGCGGGTCCTTCAAGCCCAAGCGGGTCGGCCGCCACCACCCCCTGTACTGCCCGGTCGGCACCTACGACCTGCCTTCCGGCTACGGCTACCTGCTGGTCCTGGAGCGGCAGTGGCCGAACCTGCTGCGGGCAATGGGCCAGCCCGACCTGGGCGAGGACCCGAGGTTCGCCACCAACGCCCTCCGGGCGGCGCACCAGGCCGAGCTGATCCCGATCGTCCAGGCGTGGCTGCTGTCGTTCGCCGACAACGACGCGCTGGTGGAGACGTGCATACGGCACCGGGTGCCCCTCGGCGAGGTGATGGCGCCCGAAGAGGCGATCGGGCACCCGCACTTCGAGGCGCGCGACATGGTGCGGCGGGTGAAGGACCCGATCGCCGGCGAGGTGGTGATCCCCGGCTACCCGTGGAAGTTCTCGGCCCAGCCCGAGCTGCCCGAGCTCGAGGCGCCGTTGCTCGGCCAGCACAACGAGGCGGTGCTGGAGGAGGTGCTCGGCTACAGCGGCGCCCAGGTCGCCGAGCTGTACGCCGAGGGGGCGCTGCACCGAGGCGATCGCTGAGCCCAGTGGGCGTCCCGACGTCCTTCCCGGCCCTTCACACCGCGAGCTTGGGCACGACGTCAGCCGCGAACCGCTCGAGCGACTCGATCACCTTCCCGCTGGGCAGGGAGCCGTAGTTCACCTCGAAGGACAGGTAGGTCACGCCGTAGCGCTCGGCGATCATGGCGATGCGGTCGATGCACTCCGCCGGGGTGCCGATGACGGCGCGGCTCGCCTTCATCTGCTCCAGCGTGATCGTCTCCCGGTTCTCGAAGAAGCCCTGCCAGGCGGCGTAGTCCTTCGGGTCGCGGTAGGCGTCGCGGCGCTGGTCGGTGGCCGTGGTGAAGGCTTGGTAGCGCCGCAGCGCAGGGTCGGCGACGGTGGCCACGTCATCGTCGTCGGCGCCGCAGTACAAGTGGTAGACGGCCAGCACCTCACGAGACGCCGGGTCGTGGCCGGCCTCGGCGAGCGCAGACCGGTACACCTCCAAGAGCGCCTGCTGCTCGTGCTGGTCGGTGAAGAAGAACGGGGCCGTCATCAGGTGGAACCCGTTGCGGCCGGCCCACCGGTACGTCTCTTCGGTACGGACGGCCGCCACCCACACCGCGGGGCCGCCGGCCTGGGCGGGCCGGGGCGTGACCGAGTGCTCCTCGAGCGTGGTCCAGTGGCCCGAGAACGTGAAGGAGTCCTCCCGCCAGGCCCGCAGCACCAG
This sequence comes from Acidimicrobiia bacterium, assembly GCA_009377505.1. Taxonomy (GTDB): domain Bacteria; phylum Actinomycetota; class Acidimicrobiia; order Acidimicrobiales; family CAIXPF01; genus WHTX01. Next base: position 22,710 of record WHTX01000029.1, on the reverse strand, counting down.
GTCGAGGTTCTCGTGGAAGCGTTCGCGGCTCTCCGACATCGGCACCCTGGCCATGTCGTAGTCGTACTTGTAGAGCCCCCGGCCGGCGCCGAAATCGAGCCGGCCGTGGGACAGCACGTCGGCCATCGCGTAGTCCTCGGCCACCCGCAGCGGGTCGTTCAGCGGCAGCAGGCACACCGAGCAGCCGAGGCGGATCGTGGCCGTCTCCCGAGCCGCGGCGGCGATGAACATCGCTGGCGACCCGAAGGCGAAGTTGGGCACCTTGTGCTCGGCGAACCACGCCCCCGTGAAGCCGAGGCGCTCGGCCGCCTGCACCTCCCGGATCATCCCGTCGTACCAATTGGCGTAGGTGCCATCGAGGCTCGGGGCGTAGGTGGGGATGTAGCACAGCCCGTACTTCATGCCCGGCGAGCCTACTTATGGCTGCCGAAGGAACCGGCCCTCGCTCCTCCCCGGCAACCGCCCATCACGGACGGCGATGTGAAGAGCGCGCACCACTGCGCCGACGAACCCGCAGTTCTGTGGGAAGGCGCTCGTGGTGAGGAAGACGAGCCCGGCGTGCTCGCGGCCCTGAGCGGCCCAGGCGGCGTCGAGCGCAGCGAAGTCGCCGATGTTGAGGGTCACCAGTACTCGGCGCTCAGCGGCGGCGACGGCGAGGAGTACCTCGTCGGGGAGGGAGACGAGGTCGGCCTGTTCGGTCACGGCGACCGCGTCATGGCCCCGGCCGCGCAGCTGTTCCGCGATCTTCGAGCTGAGCATCTCGTCGAGGAGGAGCCGGGAGGCGCTCACCTGGTCAGCAGATCGCCGGTCCGTTCCGCCGCCACGGAACGCTCGGCCTCGACCCGCGCCGCATGGGCGACGAACGCGTCGACCTCGTCCGGGTACACCGCCCAGTAGTCGAGGGCGGTCCGCAGCAGGCGCACGGGCAGTCCGCTGTTCTCCGTGACCAGCGCCAGTACCTCAGCCTCGGTCAGTCCCTCCTCGGCGTCGCGCACGAGCGGGCCGTCCTGATGACCTCCCACACGTCGGGCCCACCGACAAGGGTCGCCCGCCGGCCCATCGGACCGTCCCGGAAGACGACCCCGGGGTGTTCCTCCATGCGCAGCCCCTCGTCGACAAGTCGCGCCGTCGCCGCCGAAGCGGTCAGGCCAGGGTGGCGGGCCACGTAGGAGGCGAGCCTGCCAGTGACCCGGTCATCGAAGCGGACGGACCGCGGCGTTCCCATCCGCTACAACGTAGGTCATTGTCGTGGTCGGGGTGGCGGGGGCCCCCTCACGCCCGCCGGCCGGTGAGGTCGAGGAGCCGGTGCTGGGGCGATGCGCCCGGGCCGGCCAGGCCCAAGGGGGTGATGCCGAACCCCATGCCGGCGTGCGCTCGTTCGACGACCCCGAGGACCTGCCCGACGAGGGCAGGATCGAGCGTCTCGTCCGCTCCGATGGCGCGGGCGAGGTCCCAAGCGTGCAGCGTCACGTCGTAGGCGCGGAGCTCCAAGAAGCGACGCGCCGGCATGTCCCCGAGCGGATGGCTCACGGGCTGGTCGAGGCGGCCGGTGGCGCCGAAGGCGGCGTGCTGGGCGGCCGCAGTCGCCGTGAGGTCGGCGAGCGGGGCCGTGCCGAGTTGTGGTTGCCCCATGACCTGCTCGACCGCCTCGTCAGCGCTCATGCCGTCGAGGACCAGGGTGGCGAAGCGATTCCCGCCGACGACGTGGGCCACGAGGTAGCGCACGTCCCACTCGTCGCACGGTGTGGGCGCCGTCCACTGCCCGTCGCCGACGAGCGCGAGTCGCTCGCCGAACTCCCGTACCGCGACGTCCAGCGCGTCCAACGCGTCCATCCGCTGCTCCCCCGTTGCCGGACCGCATCCTGTCCGGTTCGTGTCGGGCCTGCCCACCAATGACGCGTGCTCGCCTCCCTCGTCGGCCATCATGGGCGCATGAGCGCCGGGTACGCCGTCATCGATGGCAAGGCCGCCTACGACGGCCGCACGCTCGCGGAGTGGTTGCCCGACATCCTCGACGAGCTGGTGGCCGCGGCCGACCCGCAGCGAATCGTCTTGTTCGGCTCCGTGGCCCGGGCGGACGACGGGCCGGACAGCGACATCGACATGATGGTGGTGCTGTCGCACCTCGACTACGCCCGCCGCCGCGAGCTCACCTCGCACCTGCGCAGCAGCCTCAGCAGCCCGGCGCCGATCCAGCTCTTCCTCACCGACGATCGAGAGTGCCGGCGACGCCGGGACGTCGTCGGCTCCATGCACTACAACCCCCTTCGCGAGGGTCGGCTCGTCCATGAGCGAGCGAGGCGCGTCGCTGATCAACTCCCGCCGCCTGATGCGCCCGTCCTGGAGCCGGGGAGGAGACCGATGCTCCTCAGCGTTCTCCGTGGACGGTGAGGCGATCGTGGCCGAGCTCGACGAAGCTCGCCTCGTGGAGGGCATCTACCAGCGCATCGAGGTTGCGATCGACGAGTTCGATCAACGCGTTGTCGGTGATGTTCCCGGTTATGACGATCAAGAGGCGCGTGGGGCTTCCCCGGAGGAGATGGCCGTCACGGAAGTCACGATCCTTGGTGACGACGATCCGGTCCTCTGCATCAGCCAGCGACGCGACGACGGCATCGCTCGTGCGATTGCCGTCCGGTAGTTGCGACGTGTGGATCACGTCGTGGCCCGACTCGGCCAATCGCCTCGCGAGCCGTATCGGCAGCTGAGCGTCGACCAGGAACCTCACGCACGCCCGAGCGGCACGACGCGCCGCATGCCCGACGCGAGGGCGCCGAACTCCAACGCGGCCAGTAGATCGTCTCGCTCGAGGTCCGGGTGGTCCTCGATGATCTCCTCGATCGTCATGCCGGAGGCAAGCAACTCCAGCAGCGTCTCAACCGGGTAGCGCAGGCGGCGGACGGTTGGCTGCCCGTGGCAGATGTCCGGATCGGTGGTGATCCGATCGAGCCGGGTCATGCCTGCGATCGTACCGACGGGCGCCTCGGCCAGCACACAGGTGGACCAGACCCGGGGATGACGGCGGCCGGCTCGGTGCTCGGGGGCGTCGTGGCCCGCCAGGCGGGCCCGGGCGCGCCGAGACCCGCGTCTGCCACACCGCGGCGAGCTACGCCCGGTGGCCACGGCACGTGCTGGCTCGGTGACGGATCGCGGGACCGACGGACCTCCCCCGCAGGCACACTGGTTACGAGCACGGTTTCACGGCCGATGGGAGCATGAGCGGGGACCGACCGCCGGCGATCTGGGAGAGATATGGCCGTTACGGGCAACGAGGTGATCAGGAACCACGCAGGCTTCATCTGGTCGCTCTGCTCGATCGCTACGCTGACGCGGCTATCGCGGCACACCGGCGACGGTCCGGGTCCGCTGATGACGAGAACACCTGACGCCCAGCCCAACCCATCTGTGCACCGTTGTCTTGTAGGACCGTTAGCCTGGTGCGACGCGGATGAGCGGGAGGACGTTCCTTGGTTGCTGCTCGAGAAACGACGCTTCAAGAGCTGCTCGAGGGGTCAAAGCAATACCAGGTTCCATTGTACCAGAGGACCTATTCCTGGACAGTGAAGCAGCTGGACCGCCTATGGGAAGACATCATCAAGCTGGCGGTAGACAGGGTCGACTCACCGAGCACCACCCACTTCATCGGGTCCCTCGTGCTCGCACCGAGTCCGTCGAATGGGCCCGCAGGCGTCCAAGAGTTCCTCGTGGTAGACGGCCAGCAACGCCTCACCACACTTTCCATCCTCCTGTGTGCGATTCGTGACCACCGCGCCGCCACAGAGGACAAGGAGCACAGGGATCGGATCGACCAGCAGTACCTGATCAACAGATGGAAGCCCGAACAGCAACGTCTCAAGCTCCTCCCCACGCAGGCGGACAGAGCGTCATATTTGGCTTGTCTGGACGCCACGCCCCAAGCCGGCGGTGGCGACCCGGTGGGAGCGGCATACCGCTTCTTCAGAGCTCAACTGGAGAATGCCGACGACCCGGACGACCTGACGGACATCGAGCGAATCGAGGATGCCGTCATCTCGGGACTCGCTCTCGTCTCGGTGACGGCTCAGCATGGAGACAATGCCCACCGCATTTTTGAGTCATTGAACAATACTGGCCTACGCCTCACCCAGGGCGACCTGCTTCGCAATTATCTATTCATGCGACTACCAACACGAGGCGAATCAGTCTATCGCTCCCTGTGGCTGCCTCTGCAGTCATTGTTGAACAGCAATGAGTTGGAGCTTCTGTTCTGGCTGGATCTCGTCCAGGCCGAACCGCGGATAAAGCAGACAGACACCTACGCGGCGCAGCAGTCACGCCTGGACCGCCTCAAGTCTGAGGAGCTCATCGAGGCTGAGGTCGACCGGCTCGCTCGGCTCGGTGGTCTGCTCAAGACGATCCTCGACCCCTCGCGCGAGTCCAACGTCGATGTACGCGTGCGTCTACGTAGACTGAATGCGTGGGGCACAACGACTGTCTACCCGCTGCTCCTTCATCTGCTCGATCGCCGAGACGAGGGAACAGCGACTTCACATGAAGTAGCCCGAGCGATGCTCTTCGTTGAAAGCTTTCTGGTCCGTCGCCTCCTCATCGGGCGGGCAACAGCGAACATCAACCGGATCCTGCTGGCCATCGTGACGGAAATGCCCCAGGGACTATCCGTTGACGACGCAGTCCATACGTACCTATCGACAGGCCGCAAGTACTACGCCACGGATGCGGGTGTGAGATCCGCAGTGCGAGCGGTTCCTTACTACCTCAATGGTCGGCCTCACCAACGTTCGCTGGTCCTGCAGTGGGTGGAGGAGTCCTACGGCAGCAAGGAGCCCGTCGACCTCAATGGGTTGACCATCGAGCATGTCATGCCTCAGACTCCGACCCGCAGCTGGAGAGATGAGTTAGCTGAGGGCCTGGAGGCTGGCGAGGACTCCGGGCAGGTCCACGAATCTGTGGTCCATACACTGGGGAATCTGACGCTGACTGGCTACAACTCGAGGCTCAGCAACAGTTCATTCACCGTCAAGCGGCCCCAGCTGGCCACCAGTGGCGTCTCGATGAACCAGGAGATCGCCCACCTCGAACGCTGGGGACGCCCGGAGATCCGGGCGCGCAGCGCGGCTCTCGCCGACCGGATCGTGTCCGTCTGGCCCGGACCTCTCGAGGCCGTCAAGATCGGCGACTCCGGCGTCGCCTGGGACGTGATGAACAAGGCGCTCTCTGAGCTCCCCGCTGGCTCGTGGACCACCTACGGCGACTTGGCCGCCCTCATCGGCAGCCATCCTGTACCCGTCGGGGTTCGACTCGCCACTCATCCAACGCCCAACGCCCAACGCACATCGGGTGCTCCAGTCCGAGGGCACCCTCTCTCCCGGCTTCCGCTGGCTCGACGAACGGACCGACAACCCTCATGACCTACTGCACGTCGAGGGCGTCGAGTTCGACGCCGGTGGTCGGGCGAACCTCGCACAGCGCATGAGCACGGCAGAGCTGGCCCAGCTGGCCGGGTTGAGCGTCGAGGAGCTTCCGGTCGTTCTCCCAGACGCCGACCCTGGCCAAGACACGACTTTGCGCGACAGGTTCATCGAACAGTTGAGTGAGATCCAAGGCGCTTCGGCAACGCATGCCCTGTTGGCCGTACTCGACGGCTGGTCGTCTCTTGGCGGCTTCCTTGAGTACGGCAATGCCGCAAGCGAGACGTCATGCTTCCTCATGGCAACTACGGCGTCGGAGGAACGCATCTGGCCCTCGGCAATCTACCCAAGTGGGAAGTTCGAGATCGTGTTCCAGTACTTGAAGACCCGTGCCCCGTTTGACGATCCCGCGCTGCGGGAGGAGCTACGACACCGGCTCAACAAGGTGCCTGGCGTCGACCTTCCAGCAGCGAAGATCGAGCTTCGCCCCGGGTTCGACTTGGCCGTTCTCACTGACCCCGATGCCCGTCAGATCTTCCTCGAGCAGCTCGCCTGGTTCAAAGAACAGTTGGCGTCCGACCACCACCTGACGAGCTGACTGCGCTCGAGCTCTCCTCCTCCACGCACCCGGCCGCGGTCCAGGGTCGACATCCTTGGTCCGCCAACCGGTGATCGCCGCCTATCGAGGGCTTCTCGGTCGGTTGCGTCTCACATATGAGAAGGATCCGACCGAGAAGCATCGCGGGGTGCTGCTGGCTGGCCGGGCTCAGCTGGCCAGCGCCCGGAGGCGGGCGATGTCCTCGGGCCAGGGGGCAAGGCGCTTCTTCCTCAGGTTCTCCCTGGCCACCCAGCGGAGGTCCTTGTCGTCGGAGGCTGCAAGCACGTCGAGCAACCTGAAGTCGCCCGTCGCAGCCACGGCGACGCTGATCGTGAAGCCGAGGGCTTGGCGGAGTGCCCGGACCGCCTCCGTCCGGCGCACCTCGGCAGGCTGGGCGGCGAACGTCGCCACCGCTCGGCGCTGCACGTCCAGCGCGGCCTCAGCACGGGCGGGCGAGGCGAGCAGCCGGGGCTCGGCCGCACTGGCCGCGGCCGCCCTCACGACCAGGGGGCCCCGGGCTTCGGCCCACCCACGGAGCTCCTCGATCGTGCGGTCCCAGTCCGCCTCCAGCAGGCGCTGCATTGCCGCCGCGACCAACTCCCGGACCCGCCATCGGGCGTCGCCGGCGGCCTGCCGCAGCTTGGCCACCTCGTCGGGCCACCAGTCCGGCCGCACGGCGCCGACCTCGCCGTAACTGGCCACGGCCGCGCACGGCAGGACCACCTCGGGCCGGTCGCCCGGCGCCTCCTCGGGCCCGAGCGCCGCCCAGCCGTCGAGCAGCGGCTCCAGCGCCCCCACGGGCGGATCGGGCCGCTGCACCAGCTCACCGACCGACACGGCGAACCGGGCCACGAACTCGAGGCTCATGCGGGGGCCGGGCAGGCGGCTGCCGGCCATCAGCGCGGCCCGCAGCGCCCCGTCGTCACCCGTTGCCAGCGCCTCGTCGAGCAACGCCCTGACCTCGCCCATCCCCTCCACCTCCGAGTACTGCGGGAGGCCCATGATGCTGCCTACTGTCGGCACGGCATGGACGATCCGGCTGCCGAGCTGCGGGCGCTCAGGACCGAGCTCGCCGCTGCCCGAGACGAGATCGCTCGGCTGCGGAGCCTGCTCGGGCTCGATCGGGAGCGACGAAATGACGGCGAGGCACGTGCCCAGCGGGCCAGGATGGGCCGATGTCGCGTGCACTGTCGGCCGGGCGGCGTCGCCGTCTTCATCCCCGACCACACCAGGGAGACCTTCGAGGAGGACACCGACCACGGGGGGAGCGATGGAGCGGACGGGCGGGCGGTCCGCTTCCTCGAGTGGACGACGGACCCTGGCCCCGCCGACACCTGGGCGCAGACCGAGTACGCCTTCCTGCTGCGCGAGCCCGACGGCCGGGCCCACGCCGTGCACGAGACCCACCGTCTGGGCCTCTTCGGCCGGGACGACTGGCTCCGCCTGCTCGCCGAGGCCGATTTCCGCCCGCACGCCGTCACCGAGGTGACCTCGGAGGACCGCACACGGCGCGAGTGCTTCATCGCCCACCGCCTGAGCAAAGTAGCCGACATGCCGCGATCTGACAGCGGGAAGTGGGTGAAAAGCATGGAACAACCGGAAGAACCGTGTTAGAGTCGAACACATGTTCACGGCGGTGGGGGTCGGTGAGGTGACGGCGGCGGAGGCCGAGTTCGCCGCCCTCTGCGCGTCGCTCGACCCAGGGTCGGTGCCGATGGGCGACGCCACTGCGGTGTACGAGTCGCTGGTCCGGGTCGAGAAGCTCGCCGCCGGGGCGAAGGTGCGCATGGCGGGACGGGTTGCGGCAGCCGGCGAGTGGCGCCGGCGGGGGCACCGCCAACCCGCCGAGCTGTTGGCCGGCCTGTCGGGCACGTCCGTGGGCGCGGCCGTCTCAGAGCTTGCGACCTCGCAACGCCTCGCCGAGCTGGCCCCGACGGAGGACGCGCTGCGCCGGGGGGAGCTGTCCGCCAGCCAAGCCGCCGCGGTCGCCGACGCCGCCTCGGCTGACCCCGCCCGCTGAGGGCCGCTTGCTGGAACGGGCACGGCGTTCGTCCCTACGCGACCTGCGCAGCGAGTGCGCCCGCACCAAAGCCGCCGCCGACCCCGACGCTGACGCCCGCTACGAGCGGGTGCGGCGGGAACGGTCCCTGCGCACCTTCACCGACCGCGAAGGCGCCTGGAACCTGTGTGCCCACGGGCCCGCCGACGCCGGCGCGCGGGTCATGGCCGCGCTCAACCCGCTCATCGACGAGGTGTTCAACGCCGCCCGCACCCAGGGGCGTTGCGAACCCGCCGGCGCCTACGCCTTCGACGCCCTCATCGCCCTCTCCGACCGCAGCGGCGAAGGCGGCCCGGCCGCCGAGCCGGGCTCGACGGCCCAGCCCGGCGGGACTGTCCAGCCAGACGGAGCGGCAGGCGGGGCGCGCCGGCCGAAGCGGACCAACGTCAAGTATCTGGCGTTGCTGCGCCTCGACCTCGAAGCACTGACCCGTGGCATGGTCGAAGACGAGGAGTGCTGCGAGATCACCGGGTTGGGGCCCGTCCCCATCCGCGTGGCCCGCGCCCTGCTCGGCGACTCGGTCCTCGAGCTCGTCCTCACCCGCGGCAAGGACGTCGCCAACATCGTCCACCTCGGACGCGGGCCCACCGCCGCCCAGAAGATCGCCCTGCTGTGGTCCCAGCCCGGCTGCAGCCGCCTCGGCTGCGACCAGCCCTGGCACCGCCTCCAGACCGACCATCGCACCGACTGGGCCGACACCCACCACACCGTGCTGGGCGAGCTCGACCGGCTCTGCCCCTTCGACCACCGCCTCAAGACCGTCGAGGGCTGGGCGCTCGTGCCCGGCGCGGGCCGACGCGCCATGGTCCCGCCCGACCATCCCCTCCACCCACGGCACGCCCACGGCCAACCCCACCTCGGGGGCCGACCGCCACCCGCGGCCCCCGCGCCCGCGCCCGCACTGTTCGACACCGGCTGACCGCGCGCGTGGCCGGCCGCTCGAACACCTCGTGGCACGATGAGCTCGCCGCCGCCCTGCGTCGTCACCGGCGCAAACCGAGAGCCGTCCCAGGGCCGGAGCCGGTCCTCCGTGGGGCCTGTGGGCGCGATGTCAGTAAGGTCCCTCCGGACGCTGAGAAGGGGGACCCTCATGGAGGACGCGACGGTGATGTCGGCGACGCACGCGCACGGGCCATTGACCGGGATCCGGGTGATCGATCTGTCCGCGGTGGTCTCGGGCCCCTTCGGGACGGCGATCCTCGCCGACCAGGGCGCGGACGTGATCACGGTTGAACAGGCCCGGGGGGCCGACATGATCCGCAGCGCCGGCCCCGTGGCCGACAGCGCCCAGGGGGTCAGCGCCTACTGGTCGGCCATGAACCGCAACAAGCGGGCCATCGCGCTCGACCTGAAGCAGCCGGCCGGCAAGCAGCTCGTGTTCGACCTCGTCGCCACCGCCGACGTGCTCGTCCAGAACTTCCGGCCGGGCGCCCTCGACCGGCTCGGGCTCGGGTGGGAGGTGCTCTCGGCGCTCAACCCGCAGCTCATCATGTGCTCGATCAGCGGGTTCGGGCCCGACGGCCCCTACGCCCATCGCCCGGCGTTCGACCCCATCGTCCAGTCGGTGGCGAGCTACCCGGTGGTGCAGACCGACGACGCCGGCCGGCCCCAGCTCGTCAACACCATCGTCTGTGACAAGGTCACGTCGCTGAACGTGGCCCAGTCCGTGTGCGCCGCGCTCGTGGCCCGCGCCAGCGGAGCCGGTGGCCAGCACATCGAGCTGGCCATGGTCGACGCGTCCATCCACTTCCTGTGGCCGGAGGCGATGTGGAACCTCACCTACCTCGACCACCCGAGCGACGTGCCCGACCTGAGCTCGATCTACAAGCTCTACCGCACGAAGGACGGTTGGGCGATGGTGTACCCGGTCGCCACGACGGCCCACTGGGAGGGCCTGTGCCACGCCCTCGGGCGGCCCGACCTGGCGGCCGACCCCCGCTTCGCCGACATCCAGGGCCGGCTCAGGAACGGACACGTCGTGAACGACGAGCTGGCGGTGGAGATCAAGCGCTTCTCGACGGCCGAGTTCGTGGAGCTGATGGACGCGGCCGACGTCCCCGTCGCCCCGGTGAACACCCGCGAGGCCATGATCGAGGACCCGCACGTGCGCCATCGGGGCATCGTGGTCGAGACCGAGCACCCGACGGCGGGGCGCATCCGCCAGGCGCGCCCTCCTGCCATCTTCTCCAAGACGCCGAGCGGCCTGCGCCGGGCCGCGCCCTGTTTCGGCGAGCACACCGACGAGGTGCTGGCCGAGGTGCTCGGCCTGTCCGCCACCCAGATCAGCGACCTGCGGAGCAGCGGCGCCGTCTGCTGAGCCGACGACCGTCGAGGGCGCGGCGAAGCCTGATCTTTCATGAGGCTCGCGGCCAGGGCGCTGACCAGGACGGCAGCTGGTCGGGCGAGCCATGCGGGCAACTGGCTGACCAGCTCGAGCGAGCTCGAATGAAAGATTGGGGCTACGGGGGCGCCCAGGTCACGGTGGTGATCGGCGTCGGCGCCTGGGCCGCCAGGTCCCCGAGGGCGGCCTTGACCTCGGGGTCGCGCGCCGCCGGCAGGCACAGCTGCCGGCGCACGAAGGCCACGTAGTCGGCCCGCGGCCCGGCGAGCTTGCGGCCCGGCCGCGAGGACCGCTCGGCGGACGGCTCCCAGCCGAGGGAGCGCACCACGTCGACGAAGAGGTCGGCGGAGGGCTCGCTGGGCCGCTCCAACTGCCAGAAGCGCCGCCACAACGGGTGCAGCGCCGTCGCCGGGTGCCGGTCTGCCAGCTCCACGACGACGACGCGTCTGGCGTGGGCGGTGAGCGCTTCGAGGAAGGGGAGGATGACGACAACGTCGTACACCACATGGTGGCAGAGGACCACGTCGGCGTTGGGCACCCCCGCAGCGACGGCGGGCCAACGCCCGAGCACCTCGTGGTGGGCGACGCCGGCCCCCTCACAGGCGGCGGCGAAGTTCGCCAGCATCGCCTCGAGGGTGTCGACGCCGGTGATCGAGGCGGCCAGGTCGGCCAGCGGCAGGCTCGACCGGCCGCCGCCGCAGCCCACGTCGAGCACGGTCCCTCCGGCCCCGAGCGCCCGGCGGGCCGCGGTCGTGGACGGGCCAGCGCCGGGCGTGGCAGGCGCACCGCCGTCGGCGGCACCGGCGGCGAACAGCTTCGGCGGGTGCCCCCAGGGCGACTCCGGGGCCTGGTCGAGGATGTGGGGCGGGATGGCCCAGCGCTCCAGCGCCTCGCGCCAGCGCTCGGCCGGCGTTGCCCCCGCCCCGGTCGGCGCGCAGGACGTCGTCACAGCCAGTCCCGGTGCTTGAAGACGGCGTACAGCGAACTGCAGGTGATGGCCATCAGCAGGAGGGCGAAGGGGTAGCCCCAGGACTGGTCGAGCTCGGGGATGTCGAAGTTCATGCCGTAGACGGTCCCGATGAGCGTCGGCGCGAACAGGATCGCCGCCCAGGCGGAGATCTTCTTCACCTCCTCGTTCTGGGCGTTGCTCGCCTCCGTGAGGCTCTTCATCTCCTCGTTCTGCCGTTGCGCCACCAGCGTCGCGTTCACGGTCAGCATGTCCCGCAACAGCTGGCGGAAGGCGTCGACGCGCTCGACGACCTGCGCCAGGTGGTCGTCGACGTCGCGCAGGTAGCGCTGCAGCTCGTCGTCCACGGCGTACTTCGTGAAGCCCGCGCTGAGGCCGGCGAGCATCCCCACGAGCGGTTGGGTCGCCCGCTGGAACTCGACGACCTCCCGGGACAGTTCGTAGATGCGCCGGGACACCTGCGGGTCGCCGCTGAAGACCTCGGTCTCGATCTCGTCGATGTCGTTCTCGAGCCCGGCCACCACCGGCGCGTAGCCGTCGACCACCCGGTCGAGGATGGCGTAGAGGATGGCCTCGGTGCCGAGGCACAGCAGGTCGGGGTTGCTCTCCAACCGTCGGCGGACGGCGCCCAGGTCGGGAGCCTCGCTGTGGCGGAGCGTGACCACGAAGTCCGGCCCGACGAAGACGTGCACCTCCCCGAACTCGACCTCCTCCGCCTCGTCCACGTAGCGGGCGGCGCGCAGCACCACGAAGAGCGTGTCGTCGTAGCGCTCGAGCTTGGGGCGCTGGTGGGCGACGATTGCGTCCTCGACGGCCAGCTCGTGCAGGTCGAACTCGGCGGCGAGGGACGCCACCTCGTTCTCCTCGGGCCGGTACAGCCCGATCCAGGCGACGCCGCCCGGGTGCTGGTGCAGCCGCTCGAAGGTCTCGCCGAGCGACAGGGGGGAGGCCACCCGGTCCCCCTCCACGTAGACGGCGCTGTCCACCAGGCTGGACCGGGTGCCCGTGGGGTCGAGGACCGTGGCGTCGGCGTCGAGGGGCGCCGCGCCGTTCCGCCCGCTGCGGTGCGGCCGGCGGCTGGCGAGGGATCGGAAGGACGGCAGGCGGCGCTCGGGCATCGTTGCTCCAAGGGTGCGACGGGCGGGCGCGCCCGTCCCCGGGCCGCGGGCGTCAGCTCGCAGGAGCAGCCGGCGGGGACAGGTGGCGCTGACTCGGAGGCTCGCTGGTCATCGAGAGCGGTCCACCTCCTCTGTCCAGGCTCACGTCGGGCTCCCGCCGTAGAGGGGGCCGGCTGCCAGGATACGCCGCGCCGGCCACGTCCAGGGCGACGGCGATGCCCGCACCGAGCGCCTTCACACCGTCGAGCGCGACGCGGCAGAGCCCGCGGCCAATCGGCGCGGCCGGAGCGCCTCAGTGCAGGGCCGTGTCGGGCACGACGCGGCGGTGCACGAACCGCCAGCCGTCGGCCGTGCGCACGAGGTCGTCCTCGTAGACGGCGGTGGTGGACACCCGGCAACCGCCGTCGTTGTTGACGAGCACCAGGTAGCAGCGCTGGTGAGCACGGTCGCCGTCGAGGTCGACCACGTGGTCGGTGGTGCAATGCCGGCCGGTGAAGGCGGCCGAGTAGCCCTTGCCGAACTCGAGCAACGCCTCGCTCCCGGTGTGCGTGCCCAGGAGCGCCGACTCGAACGTGCCGCCCTCGGCGAAGGTGGCCGCCCACTCCTCGACGCGGCCCTCGTCGATGGCGAAGTTGTAGCGGGCCGAGAGCTCGCGGATGGCGATGCTGTCGGCCACCGCTGCGGTCTGCGCGTCCACGGCGCACCTCCTCGGGCGGGGACGGCCCGATGCCGCCCAGCGGCCCACCGTTCTACTCCGTGCTCACCTGGTCGGTGATGGCCGGCTCGGCGGGGGGCGGCCGGCTCGACGGGCGACGGCTCAGCTGGCGACGGCTGCCCGGGGGGCGGCTGCCCCGCCCCACTCCACGACGGCGAGGTCGAGGCGGTCGCCCAGCAGGTCGCGGGCCCGGCGGGCGAACTCGTGGTGCACCGAGCCGAGCCGGTCGCGCGAGGCCACGTTGTGGGCCTCGCGCATGAGCACCCCGCCCCCGGGTAGCCCGCCGATCACGTCGGGCAGGCCGCCGAGGCCCCCGCCGTTCGCCTCGCGCAGCTCGCCGAGGAGCTGCGCCACCGCGCCCTCGGGCGCGGCGCAGACCAGGTCCGGGCCGAGGAGCACCACCCGGAGGGCGAACGTCTCGGTGGCGAAGGCCCAGGTGGCGCCGTCCTCAACCGCTTCGCGGGCGATGGCCACCCCGACGGGCACGACCTCGCCGTCGACGAGGGTGTAGCGCTCGCGCAGCGAGGTCGAGACGTCGGCCTCGTCCCACGCCTCACCCGGCCGCAGCCGGAACGTCTTGCGGTAGGGCAGAGCCGGCGCCTCGGGCCACCTGCGCTCGAGGACGGCCACCGGGACATCGCCGTAGGTCATCCACCGCTGCCCATCCGTCATGACCTCGAGTCTGCCGCCGAGGTCCCCGGATCAGCCGGGATCGTGGCAGATGCGGCGAGATCGTCGCTCGACCAGGCTGGTCCTCACCGCTGCTCGACGCGGCTCACGGCTCCTCACCGGGGAGCCGCGCCGCTCGAGCCGGTGTCATGGGACCAGCCGACCCGGTACTTGTCCAGCACCCGCTCGGCCAGGCCACGAAGTTCGGTGGCGGGGTCGCCGTCCACGACGCCGGCGGCCGCGGCCACGGTCCCGTGGAGCACCTTCACCCCCTGGGCGAGGGCGGCGACCTCGGCGCGAGCCTCGTCGCGCTCTACCCCCGCCGAGCGCGCCCGCTCGTTGGCTTCGGCCGTGCTCCGGCTGGCCTGGTCGACGGCTTGGCGGCTGACCTCCTTGCCCCACAGCCAGCCGGCGCCGGCAAAGGCCAGCGTGCTGACGCCGCCGAGCACCACCAAG